>CANRIF010000001.1 GCA_947630645.1 uncultured Oscillospiraceae bacterium
CCCGTATTTCACCGCGATAGGCGTGACGATATCCCGAAGCTCGCGTACTGTGTATATCAAAGGCGTTCCCTCCCTTCACTTTCATCTTACTATCATTATAGGCAAATTGCAAGGAGGAAAAACACCGGGACGGCGGAAGCTGTCCCGGTGATACATTACCGCATATGGTATATCTCCCGCACCTCGGCGGTGGGGCCACCGTCAGGGGCGGTGAGGATAAGGTTCGGCAGGGCGGTGAGGCCCGGTTTGCCGCCCCGGCGGCCCTCGATGAGTACCAGGACCGGGGCGCTGTCCGCCGCGTGGGTCACGAACCGCAGGCGCTTGGGTTCGATGTCCGCCAGGCGCATGGCGGCGAAGATGTCGGTGAGGAACTCCGGCTTGTGGACCAGGCAGAACGACCCGCCCCGGCGCAGAAGATAACTGGCCGCGCCGGAGAACTGGGCGGGGGATAGCCCGTCGGACCGGGCGGCGGCCCGGCCGGCGTCGGGGGAGGGCTTGCCGGCGTAGTAATAGGGCGGGTTGCAGACCACCAGGTCGTACTCGCCGGGCCGGCCGATGGCGCGGTACTGGCGCACGTCCAGGCAGTCCACCCGGCCGGCGACGCCGTTGGCGTCGTAATTGTCCCGGCAGGCGTCCGCCGCGTCGGGGCGGATGTCCACGCTGTCATAGACCGCGTCCGGATACCGGGCGTGGAGCAGCACGGACAGCAGCCCGCCGCCGCAGCCTAAGTCCATGCACCGGGCGAAGTTTCCGGCGGAGGCGGCGAAATGGGCCAGCAGCACCGAGTCGGTGGTGATCTTGAAAACAGGGTCGTCCACATAGACGGGACCCTGGGGCCAGAGCTGTTTCATAGTGTTTCCTCCGGATATAGGTGACGGGCGGTATGCTTTGCACATACCGCCCGTTCCTTTTGCCTGTGGATCACTCCTCGGCGATCGCGCTCATGGGGCACTGGTCGGCGCAGGAACCACAGCTGATGCACTTGTCGGCGTCGATGACATAGTGGGCATCGCCCTCGCTGATAGCCTCGACGGGGCACTGATCGGCGCAGGAGCCGCAGCTGATGCAGGCGTCAGAGATCTTATAAGCCATTTCGATTACCTCCGTTTTTTATGTACGCACCCATACTAACATACATGACAGGGGAATTGCAATAGTTTTTTGTTCTTTCCAAAAATAAACGGATCCGACAAAGAAACCAACGTCTCTCGCGCTTTTATTTGCCGCCGGACGGCTATAATCCTGACTGGAGGCGATGGAGAGATGAAGAACACGGAGCGGTTCACCCTGCGGGCGCGGAAGGCCATCGAGGAGGCCTACGAGGCCAGCCGGCGGCTGGGCCACAGCTATGTGGGTACGGAACACCTGCTCATCGGGCTGATGCGGGAGGGGGAGGGCCTTGCCTGCCGGTGCCTGCGCCGGGCGGGGCTGGAGGAGCCGGCGCTGACGGAACTGGTCACCAGCGCCGTGGGCCGGGGCGTACCGGGGCCGCCCGCCCAGGGGCTGACCCCCAAGGCCCGGCGGTGCATCGAGCTGGCCTGCGCCGACGCGGCCCGGCTGGGCCACAGCTTCGTGGGCACGGAGCATCTGCTCATGGGCATCCTGCGCCAGCCCGACTGCGCCGGGACCCGGGCCGTGGAGGAGGCGGGGGCGGACCCGGACAGGCTGTACACCGAGGTGGTGGACCTGTTCGACCGGCCGGAGTACCGGGTCCGGCCGGAGGAGGGCGCGGTCCGCACCGCCTCCCGCCGCAGCGAGACAAAGACCCTGGACCAGTTCGGCCGGGACCTGACGGACATGGCCGCCCGGGGCCAGCTGGACCCGGTGATCGGCCGGGAGCGGGAGCTGGAGCGGGTCATCCAGATCCTGTCCCGCCGGACGAAGAACAACCCCATCCTGATCGGGGAGCCGGGGGTGGGAAAGACGGCGGTGGCGGAGGCGCTGGCCCGGCGGGTGGCGGCCGGGGACGTGCCGGAGCATCTGCGGAAAAAGCGGGTGGTGGCCCTGGACATCCCCTCCATGCTGGCCGGGACCAAGTACCGGGGCGACTTTGAGGACCGGGTCAAGACGGTCATCCGGGAGGTGAGCCGGGCCGGAGATGTGATCCTGTTCGTGGACGAGATGCACACCATCGTGGGCGCCGGGGCGGCGGAAGGGGCCATCGACGCGGCCAATATTTTGAAGCCCGCCCTGGGCCGGGGCCTCGTCCAGATCATCGGGGCCACCACCGTGGAGGAGTACCGGACCCATGTGGAGAAGGACGCGGCGCTGGAGCGGCGGTTCCAGCCGGTGACCGTGGCGGAGCCGAGCCGGGAGGAGAGCATCCGCATCCTGAAGGGCCTGCGGGACCGGTACGAGAGCCATCACCACCTGGTCATCACCGACGAGGCCGTCACCGCGGCGGTGGACCTGTCGGCCCGGTATATCCCGGACCGCTATCTGCCGGACAAGGCGGTGGACCTCATCGACGAGGCGGCCAGCCGGGTGCGTATGGCGGGGGAGCGGGTGCCGGAGGGGGTGAAGGCGGCCCAGGAGCGGGTGCAGAGCCTCCAGGCGGCCATCGACGCGGCGGTGAAGCACCAGGACTTCGAGGGGGCGGCGTCCCTGCGGGACCAGGAGCGGACCCAGCGCCGGGAGCTGGACGCGGCCCGCAGCGACTGGGCCGCCCGCACCGCCGGGCGGATGCGCCCCGTGGGGGCGGAGGACGTGGCGGCGGTGGTGTCCGGCTGGACGGGCATCCCGGTGGAGAGCCTGACCCGGGAGGAGAGCGAGCGGCTGCGGAGCCTGGAGCAGATCATCCACCGGCGGCTCATCGGCCAGGACGAGGCGGTGGACGCCGTGTGCCGGGCCATAAGGCTGGGCCGGGTGGGACTGGCGGACCCGGGCCGGCCGGTGGGCAGCTTCCTTTTTCTTGGCCCCACCGGCGTGGGGAAGACGGAACTGTGCCGGGCCTTGGCGGAGGCGGTGTACGGCGACGAGCAGGCCATCGTTCGGGTAGATATGTCCGAGTATATGGAGAAGCACGCTGTCAGCCGTCTTATCGGCGCGCCGCCGGGATATGTGGGCCACGACGAGGGCGGATACCTCACCGAGAAGGTGCGCCGCAGGCCCTGGAGCGTGGTGCTGTTCGACGAGATGGAGAAGGCTCACGAGGACGTGTGGGGGTTGCTGCTGCAGATATTGGAGGACGGCATTCTCACCGACAGCCACGGCCGGCGGACGGACTTCAAAAACACGGTGGTGGTGATGACCTCCAACGTGGGCGCCCAGGCTGCGGCAGGCGGGGCGCGGCCGCTGGGCTTTTCCGGCGGGGAGGACGGCGCCGAGGCCCGGTACGGGCGGCTGCGGGAGCGGGTGATGGAGGAGGCCCGGCAGGTGTTCCGGCCGGAGCTTCTGAACCGCATCGACGCGGTGGTGGTGTTCCGGCCCCTGGAGCGGGCGCAGATGCGCGCCATCGCGGCCCAGCTTCTGGAAAAGGTGGCCCGGCGGCTGGCGGAAAAGGGCGTGGCCATGGAGACGGCGCCGGAGGCGCTGGACGCCCTGGCGGAGCAGGGCTACGACCCGGCCTACGGCGCCCGGCCGCTGCGCCGGTGCGTGCGCCGGCAGGTGGAGGACGCCCTGGCCCGGATGCTGCTGGACGGCACGCTGGAAAAGGGCGACAGGGTCCGGATCGCGGTCCGGGACGGGGCGGTGGTCCCGGAAAAGGTTGACGGCGGCGGCGAAGAATGATAAAATCCCCCGAGGGGACGGGCGTTTCACCCGTCCCCTTCCGAGTTTTTTGAGGGAGGTCCTGGCTATGTCCGCGCAGGAGGAATTGAAAGCGCGCATCAACAGAGATAACGGCTTTATGAGCTATAACGGCATCACCGTCGCCGAGGTGGGCAAGGGCGAGTGCCTGTGCCGGGTGGAGGTGGGGCAGAACGGCCTCAACCCCCACGGCATCGCCCACGGCGGGCTGCTGTTCACCCTGTGCGACACCGCCGCGGGCATCGCCGCCAGCACCACCGGGCGGAAGGTGGTCTCCCGCGCGTCGGATATGCACTTTCTCCGCCCCGGCCTGCCGGGGGTCCTGACCGCCCGGGGCCAGGTGGTCCAGGCGGGGAGCCGGACCGCCCTGTGTACCGCCGAGGTGCGGGACGAAAAGGGCGAGCTGGTGGCCACAGCCAGCTTTGAGATGTTCTTCCTGGACGGGGAGTGACTGGCCCTAGGCCGGGACGAGGCGCACCAGTTCGGTGCCGGGGTAGTAGTGGGCCAGGATGTCCCGGTAGCCCAGCCCCTGGGCGGCGTAGGTCCGGGCGCCGTACTGGCTCATGCCCACCCCGTGGCCGTAGCCGGAGACGGTGAAGGTGAACACGTCCCCATCCCAGGCGACGGAGAACGCGGTGCTTCGTAGGCCCAGGGCGGCGCGCACCTCGGCGCCGGTGAACGTCCGGCCGCAGAACACCGCCCGGCTGACCCGGCCCGCCCCGTCTGTCTCCAGCCCCTCCGCCCAGGCGGACGGGTCCCGGAGGGGCGTCAGGCCGAGGGCCTTGGCCAGCTGCGCCGCCGAGAAGACGGCGTCGGTGACGAGGCCGGGGGTGTCCTCGGGCCGCTCCGGGCTCTCCACACTGATAAGATAGGGCAGCGGCGACCAGATGGCGCCGCTGTCCTCGGTGCATCCCAGGGAACTGGCGTGGAAGGCCGCCTGGATGGGCTCACCGCCGTAGGCCAGGTACTCCCCGTCGGTGCCGGATACGGCGGTGCGGACGGCGCGCAGGTCCTTCCCGAAGTCCGCGCCCCAGCGCTCCCGCAGGGCCTGCTCGTCCAGCCATGCCAGGCAGCAGCTGCTGTCCGTACACACGGCGGCGTCCCCGTGGCGGCGGCAGGACAGGGCGTAGGTCCGCGCCGCCACGGCCTGGGCCTTGAGGGCCTCGGCGCCGAAGGAGACGGGCATCTCCGCCGCCACGGCCAGGGGCAGATACTCCGCCATGGTCACCGTCCGGGGCCCATCCGGGGTATACAGGGTCAGGATGGTGCGGCTGTCGGCGCTGCTGGCGGCCGGACCGCCGCCCCGCAGGTAGAACAGCCCCGCCAGCACCCAAAAAAGGACCGCCCAGCAGGCAAAACGAACGGTGCGCTTCATGGCGGCACAGCCCCCTTTCCCGCCCCATCCCCGCCCGGGCGCTATTGACGGGACGGCGGGATGGGTATATAATCTGCGTTGAAAAATAGTATGGGATAGCGGGGCGGCTTATGCGAAGCGAAGCGTATAAATTATCGGGATTCACCGTCGTGATCAGCGCCGTGGGCTTTCTGCTCCGGTGGCTGCAGGATATGCAGATCCAGGACCCGGTGAACGGCCTGGCGCGGTATGCGCCCATCAGCTTTCTGGTGGCGGGGATCGTCATCGTGGCGGCGGCGGGTCTGGTGGGATTCGTGTTCCACCTGCGGCAGTTCGACGCGCCCACCGCGCCGGAGGAGGCCCTGGCCGGGCGCACGCCGGTGTACGGCGTCATCTCCCTGCTGCCGGCGGTGCTGCTGGCGGCGGCGGGGGTCTACCGGGCCATCTTCCCCGGGGATACCCTGTGGCCCACCATGCACCGCATCTGCGGCGTGGCCATGGTGGTGGGGGCGTTCGGCGCCGGGACGCTGGCTCTGAACATCGCCAAGCCGGACCAGGACGCCGCCCGGCGGCGGGGGGCCGTGCTTATGCTGGTCTTTGCCGTGGTCTGGCTGGTGACCGGATACCGGGACGCGGCCACGGACCCCATCGTGTGGCGGTTCGCGCCGGAGATATTGGCCGAGTGCGCCGTGCTTCTGGCCATCTACTACACGGCGGGGTACTTCTTCCACGCCGCCCGTCCCTGGCGGACGCTGATCAGCTGCGATCTGGGCGCCATGCTGTGCATCATGTGCGCCATCGACGACAACGGCATGGCCCAGAGCGTCACCCTGGCGGCCATGGCGTTCCAGCTGCTCATATGGGCCTTCGTGGTCTCGGAGAACCTCCGCACGAAGCCGCTGACGCCGGGGAGCGGACCGGAGAACTGATAAAACGCGGCGGCATCTGATGGGGATGCCGCCTTTCGTATTGGACGAAAAGGGGGGCGGGATGTGACCGCCATCGTCACCGACGTGCATTACCGGATGTCCCTCGCCCTGATCCGGGACCTGGGCCAGGCGGGGGCGGAGGTCATCGCCTGCGAGAAGGAGGGCCTGCCCGCCCTGGGCGCGGCCTCCCGCTGGTGCAAAGAGTTGGTCCGCCTGCCAGAGGAGGGATGGGCGGACGGACTGTGGGAACTGTGCCGGACGGTGGGGCGCCAGCGTGGCTGCCGGCCGGCGCTGCTGCCGGTGGGGGCCGGGACCCTGGGGCTGCTGGCCCGGGAGAGGGAGCGGTTTCAGGATGTCTGCGGCCTGTGCATCCCCACGGCGGAGCAGCTGGCGCTCTTCAACAGCAAGGCGGCGGTGAACGCTCTGGCCTGGTCGCTGGGCATCCCCGTGCCGGACCAGTTCGTCCGGGCGGCGGGGGAGAGCGCGGCGGACTTCGCCGCCCGGCTGCCCATGCCCTGCGTGGTCAAGCCGGACTGGGGGGAGGGCCTGGGCCTGCCCGCCGGAGCGCGGTACGTCGTCGCCCGGACGCCGGGGGAGGCGGCGGACGCCTATGAGCGGTTCGCGGCCATGGCCGGCGGAGGACCCATCGTCCAAGGCTATCTTCCCGGCCGGGCATTGGGCTGCTCCGTGATCGCGGACGGCGGCCGGGTGGCGGCCTGCCTGTGCCACCGGCGGATACGGGAATGGCCTGTGTCCGGCGGGCCGTCTACCTGCTGCGAGAGCGTGCAGGCGCCGGAGCTGGAGGAACACGTCCGGCATCTGGCGGCGCACACGGGCCTCACCGGCCCGGCCATGTTCGAGTTCAAGGAGGACGCCGCTGGCGTGCCCCGGCTGCTGGAGGTCAACCCCCGCGTCTGGGGCTCCTATCCCCTGACCCGGGCGGCGAAGACCGGGATGAGCCTGACCTGGGCCGCCCTGGCCTGGAACGGGGCCAACGCCGCCTCGCCCGTCCCGCTGCCGGCGTCCGCCCCCTTCCGGCGGGCAAAGCTCTCCTTCGGCGCGTCCGAACTGGCCGCGGCGGCGGGGTATCTCCGGGCCGGACGGCCCGGCATGGGCCTGCGTGCCATAGGAAGTGCGCTGGACCCCTTTGGAAAGAAGGGCGTTTTCGAGTGGGGCGACCCCCGGCCGGGGCTGGCCTACGGGAGGACGCTGCTGAAGAGAGGACGGAGAGAATGAGCCTGTTCCGGGCCGACCTGCATATACACACCGACGCCTCCGGGGACGGCCGTTCCGACCTGGCGGCGCTGGCGGCGGCGGCGAAGGCCGCGGGCCTGGACGCCATCGCTGTCACGGATCACGACCGCTGCACCCCCGTGCCGGAGCGCATGGACGGGGTGCTGCTGATCCCTGGCTGCGAGATCGCCACCGCCGGGGGCCACATGACGGGGCTGTTTCTGGCCCGGCCCGTGGACCTGGCGGCGCTGGGTCATCGACCGGAGCCGGCGGCGGCTGCTGCGGCGGTCCACGCGGCGGGGGGCCTGGCGGTGCTGGCCCACCCCTACGAACATCGGGACCCGGACGAGCGGTGGCTCACCGCTGGGCTGGACGGGGTGGAGACGGCCAACGCCCGGGCGGATATGAAGGACCCCCGCGCCAACGTCAAGGCCGCGGCCCTGGCGGAAAAGCTGGGCTGTGCCGCCGTGGGCGGCAGCGACGGCCACCACACCGGGGAGGTGGGCAACGCCTATACCGAGATCGAGGCTGCGTCCCCGGACCTGGACGCTCTGCGCCGGGCGGTGCGGGACGGCCGCTGCCGGGCGGTGCTGCGCCGCCGGACCGGGTGGATGCAAAAGGGCCTGTCCCAGTGGCGGGCCGCCCGGCGGCACGGGGGGCTGCGCCGCCTGGCCCACGGGCTGGCCTATCTTGCCAAGTGCGCCGTTTGGGCGGCGCTGGAGAGGGTGAGGGGGAGAGCATGAGCCTGACCACGCGGGCCATCGGCGCGGCGAAAAAGGTCAAGGGCCGGTACGCGGCCCGGCGGCGGGAGCGGGTCCCGGCGTACCTCTCTCCCGTGCGGCGCATCGAGCGGGTGGCGCTGGCGGAGCGGGTGTGCGCCATGACCTTCGACGACGGCCCCTGCGCCCTTCCGGCCCGGCCGGACCGCTTCGACGGCAAGGCCCTGACCCTGGTGCTGGCCGAGACGCTGGAGCGGTACGGCGCCCGGGGGACCTTCGACATCGTGGGCGACACCTCGGCCAATTACCCGGACCGGCCCGGCAAAGAGGGGACCGCCTCCTGGGGCGGGGTGCGCTACGACCACTACCCCGACTACGGCCAGGACCGCTCCGGCGGCGCGGCCAACTGCCCGGAACTGATCGGGCGGCTGCTGGCGGGGGGCCATGAGCTGACCAGCCATACATACGCCCACCGGCTCTTCGGCCGCAAGGCGCTCGTCTACGGCCGGCGGGCCTTCCAGCCGGGGCTGGACCCGGTGGTGGAGGACCTGCGGCGGCTGCACGAGTTGGTGCGGGAGCGGTGGGGCTATACCATGCGCCTGGGCCGGCCGCCCCACTATGTAGACGCCGTCGCTGGGGGCTTTTCCAGTTACGACGCCTACGCCCTGATGGGCTATCAATACCTGGCCGCGGGCTTCGACGGGGCGGGCTGGCTGCCCCTGGGCTCCTACGAGCAGGAGACGGAGGCCGTCTGGCGGCCCGCGGAGGCGGCGCTGGCGGCGGACCCGGACGCCTTCTGCGGCCAGATCATCTTCCACAAGGACGGGTACAACATGGCCCGGCGCACGCCGGTGGCGGACGGGCTGGAAAAGCAGCTGGCGCTGCTGGCAGACCGGGGCTACCGGGTGGTCACCGTGTCGGAACTGCTGGCGATGGCGCCCTTCCGGGACATCGGCCCCGGGACGGAGCTTTTCCAGGCGGCGAAGGCGCTGCTGGACCGGGGCTGGTGTCCCGCCTTCCGGGATGATACGCTGCGGCCCGACGCGCCCCTGACGCGGGGGGACCTTGCCATGCTGGTCTTCGGCTGGCCCGGCGCGGCCCGGCGGATAGAGCTGATCCGCGCCGGCGAGGCGCCCTTCCGGGACGTGCCGGCGGGCCACCCCTATGCGGGGGCGGCGCTGCTGGCGGACCGGGCCGGGGCGGTGACGGCCCGGAACGGGCTGTTCCGGCCCATGGAGCCGGCGTCGGCGGGGGACCAGGCCGCCTTTTTGGAGACGGTCACGGGCCGGACGCCCGCCGGGGCGACGGCCGATCACGGGCATTTTCTGCCGCTGGCGGCGGAGATGCTGCTGTAAGATCGGGCACGCGCCCGCGAAGTGAACAAACCGGCTCTGTGCCGGGAGAATGATAAGGAGAGTCATCAATGGAAACAATCGCAAGTATCATGGAGATGCTGATGGTGGTGTGCTTCGGTATGTCCTGGCCGCTGAATATCACCAAGGCGTGGAAGGCCAAGACCGCCAAGGGCACGAGCCTGCTCTTCTACCTCTTCATCTGGATCGGCTACATCTTCGCCATCGTGGGCAAGTGCATCCTCATCGCCTACCACGCGCCCCAGCCCTGGTATGTGACGGTGAAGTGGTATGTGCTGTTCTTCTACGTCCTCAATACCCTGATGGTCACCGCGGGCATCCTGATCTATTTCCGCAACCGGACGCTGGACAAGTGGGCTGAGCGGAAGGCGGAAAAGGCCGAAAAGGCGAAGAAGTGAGGGCGGCCCGGTTTTTCCGGCCGTGGGAAAAATAAGACTTGCAATTTCCGGCGTGTTGTGCTACTATACTTGAGCGAAACACGACCGGGTGTGGCGAAGTTTGGTATCGCGCCTGAATGGGGTTCAGGAGGCCGCTGGTTCAAGTCCAGTCACTCGGACCAAATATCTGGCAAGGCCAAAATGGGCCTTGCCGGATATTTATTTCGTGGACGCTTTCAAGTCCAGTCGGTCGGAAAGGAGCGCGTACCATGGCACTTGAAAACAAATTGGGACTGACAGACTCCGCGGCTCTGGCCCGGGAGGAGGAGCGGATCAGCAAGAAAAGGGCCGCCGAACTTTATGACAGCGGCTATCTGGATACGCTGACGCCGGGCACCTGGGCCGCCTTGGCGGAGATACACCGTTTTCTCTTTGCGGATATCTACGATTTTGCGGGGAAGATGCGCGATGTAAACCTGGCAAAGGGAAATTTCCGCTTTGCGCCGCTCATGTATCTGGACGCCTCGCTGAAGAACATCGAGAAGATGCCCCAATCCACCTTTGACGAGATCGTGGAGAAGTATGTGGAGATGAACATCGCCCACCCGTTCCGGGAGGGGAACGGGCGCAGCGCACGCATCTGGCTGGACCTCATGTTCAAAAAAGAACTGGGCATGGTGGTGGACTGGAGCCAGGTGGACAAGGAGGACTATCTCCTTGCCATGGAGCGCAGCCCCATCCGGGATATCGAGATCAAGCACCTATTGAAATCGGCGCTGACGGACAGGATCGACGACCGGGAGATATACATGAAAGGCATCGACCACAGCTATTATTACGAGGGCTATGCCGCCTTCAAGACGGAAGAACTGTAACATCTATGGTTCAAAGTAAAATATGATCCCAGCGCACGGGAGAGGCAACTCCGGTACGCTGGGATCTATATTTTTCAGAAAAACCTTTACAATAGCGATGCGCTGGCGGGGTCCAGGTACAGCGCGGCGTGGGGGTGCCGGCGGAGGATGGAGGCGGGGCACGCCTCGCTCACCGGCCCGCGGACCGTGTCCCGGACGGCCTGCGCCTTGGTGGGCGCCGGGACCACGCAAAACAGCTCCCTTCCCCTAAACAGGGCCGGCACCGTCAGCGTCAGGGCGTGGGTGGGGACCTGCTCCAGCCGGGCGAAGCAGCCGTCGTTCACCTGCTGCTGGCGGCAGACCGGGTCCAGGGCCACCCGTTTGACCAGCACCGGGTCGTTGAAATCCGCCACAGGCGGGTCGTTGAAGGCCACGTGGCCGTTCTCCCCGATACCCAAGCACACGATGTCCGCGGGATTTTCCTCCAGCAGCTCTCCATACCGGGCGCACTCCGCCCGCCAGTCCGGCGCGGAGCTGTTCAGGTAATGGACGGCCCGGAAGGGGACATGGCCGAATAGCGCAGCCCGCAGAAAATTGCCGAAGCCCTGGGGCGCGGCGGGGTCCAGGCCGCAGTATTCGTCCATGTGGAAGGCCTCTATCCGGCCGAAATCCACGCTGGCATCCGCCGCCAGCGCCGCCAGCATCTCGTTCTGGGACGGGGCGGCGGCGAAGATCATGCGGCACACCGGCTGCTCCGCCAGGGTCCGGCGGATGGCGGCGGCGATGTCCGCGGCGGCGGCCCGGCCCATGGTCTCCCGGTCCGGGTACACGCGCACCGAAAGTTCGTCCGCGAAAAACTGTCTCATATAACTCCCTCCTAGGCGCGGTAACGCACCACGCCGTCCGTCCAGACGCACCGCACATGGATGTCCTCGTCGAACAGCGTCAGGTCCGCCCGACGGCCCGGGGCCACCGTGCCGGTGACGCCGCCGCGGCCGATGATCCGGGCGGGGGTGGCGGTCATCATCTCGATGGCGTCGGGCAACGTGGCCCCCGCCAGCGTCACCATGTTGCGGACCAGCCGGTCGGCGGTACACACGGACCCGGCGAACGCCTTCCGGTCCGGCATCTTCGCCACGCCGTCCTCCACGATCACCCGCTGGCCGCTGGCGAGGCTGCCGAGGATGCTCTCCCCGGAGGTCTGGCCCGCCGCACGCATGGCGTCCGTGACCAGGGCAAGGCGCTTGGGGCCGATGAACCGGTAGGCCATTTGCAGTAGTTCCGGCGGCAGGTGGCAGCCGTCGGCGATGATCTCGCTCGTCAGCTCTGGCAGCACATAGGCCGCCTCCACGATACCGCCCCGGCGAAAGCCGTTCAAGCGGGTGATGGTGGAGGTGGCGGAATAGAGGTGGGTGACGTGGGTGTACCCCGCCGCCACGGCCTGCCGGACCTGGTCAAAGGTGGCGTCGCTGTGGCCGATAGCGGCCGTCACGCCCCGCCGGACCAGCTCCCGCCCCATCTCCAGCGCGCCGGGCAGCTCTGGCGCCAGGGACCAGCGCAGGATGTCCGGACACATATCCAGCATCGGCAGGTACTCCTCCGGCGCCGGGTCCCGCAGCTGGGCCGGGTCCTGGGCGCCTGCCTGGGCGGGGGAGAAGTATGGCCCCTCCAGGTGCAGCCCCAGCAGCCGCGCCCCGTCGCCCGGCTCGTCCTTGCACCGATAAAACACCTCAAAGGCGCGCACCAGCTCCTCCCAGGTGGCGGACAGGGTAGTGGGCACCATGCAGGCGGTGCCGTGGCGCAGATGCAGCGCCGCGGCGGTGCGCCAGGCCTCCTCTGTGCCGTCCATGAAGTCCGCGCCCCCGCCGCCGTGCAGGTGGATGTCGATAAACCCGTGGGACAGGTACAGCCCGTCCCCCTCCAGCGCCGGAAGCCCCGGCTCGGCCTGGCCCACGGGCGCGATGGCCTCTACAAGGCCGTCCCGCAGCGCGATGTCGCAGGGGGTGATGGCGCCGTCCTGGACCAGGCGCACATTGCGTATGACCGATCTCATGGCATGTCCTCCTCCGCCTGGGCCAGCAGCCGGCGCAGCGCCGTGACGCTCTCCGCGGTGGCCTCCATGCCCCCGGCGGAAAAGGCCGCCCCGCCGGGCAGGCGCATCAGCTCCTCGCTGATGGCGGCCTGCTTGCGATAGTGTGTCTCCAGGCTGAGCCAGCCGTCGTACCCGTCCCGCCGCAGGGCGCGCAGCAGGCCGGGGTAGTCCACCGCCCCGTCGCCCACCCGCACGCAGCGGGCGGCGCCATCCGCGTCCCGGACGGCGTCCTTGATGTGGATATGGCGTATCCACGGCCGGACCGCCTCATAGCCGTCGGGCCAGGGCGTCTCGCCGCTGGGATCGTAAAGGTCGTTGCCGGGGTCGTAGATGGCCCCCGCCGCCCCGTCATCCAGCCGGGCCAGCAGCGCGGCCAGGGCGGCGTGGCTGGTGGTGTTCACGCTGGGGTCCGCCTCCAGCAGCAGCCGTTTTCTCCGGCTTTTCACCAGCGCCAGCGCCGGGGCGAACAGCGCCAGCGTCCTATCCGTCACCGCCGGGCCATCCGGTCCGGCGAAAAAGGCGAAGCCCCGGATGTTCTCGCAGTCCAGCGCGTCGGCCGCGTCGCACAGCCGGGCCAGCTTTTCCATCTCCGCGGGGGCCTGCTCCGGCCGGCACTTGAAGAAGGAACTGGCCAGGTCGCATACCGCCAGGTGCGCCTCCTCCAGCCGCCGGCGGTACTGCCGCAGCACGGGCAGGGGGATGCGGTCCACGGGCGTATCCTCCACCGAGCGCAACTCCACCCCGTCCAGCCCGTACTCCAGGGCGAAGGCGATGGCCTCGTCCAGGCTCTGGGTGGCCTCGTCGGTGATGAAGGCCAGCTTTGCCATGGTCAGAACTGCACCGGCCGCCCGGTCCGGGAGGACTGGTAAATGGCGCAGATGACCTGCACCGCCAGCGCCGCCTCCTCGGGGGGCAGCATAGGCTCCCGGCCGTCCCGCACTGCCTGGGCGATGTCCCGCAGCAGGCAGATGTGGCCGTAGATGCCGATGTCGATGGGGTTTTTCGCCCCGCCCACCACGTCGTCGCCCAGGTCCGGGCGGGGCGGGGCGCTGTCCTTGTCCACGAAGTCCCAGGCGATGATGTGCTGGTCGTCAAAGCTGACGGTGCCCTTCTCGCCGTAGATGGTAAAGGTGCTGGAAAAGCCGGGGTAGGCGGTGGTGGCCCCCTCGATGACGCACAGCGCCCCGGACTTCATCCGCAGCAGCGCCGCGGCGGTGTCCTCCACGGGGATGGCCCGGCTCATGGTGGCGGCGTGGCCGTAGACGGTGTCCACCGGCTCGCCCAGCATCCACAGGATAAGGTCGATGCCGTGTACGCCCTGGTTCATCAGCGCGCCGCCGCCGTCCAGTTCCCAGGTGCCGCGCCAGCCGGCGCTGTCATAATAGGCCTGGTCCCGGTAGTAGTTCAGCCGGGCCTCCGCCATACATATCCGCCCCAGCGCGCCCTTCGCCACCAGCTTTTTCAGCGCGATGGCCACCGGCATGAGCCGGCGCTGGAAGATGCACTGCATCTTGGTGCCGTTGCGGCGCACCGTCTCGGTGACCCGGGCGATCTTCTCCGGGGTGATCTCCATGGGCTTTTCGCACACCACCGCCTTGCCGGCGGCGGAGGCGTCCATGACCACCTGGCCGTGCATCCCGCTGGGTACGCACACGCACACGATGTCCACCGCCGGGTCCGCCAGCAGATCATGATAGTCATAATAGACCTTCTTTACGCCGTGGTCCTTCGCGTACTGGTCCGCCTTCTCCCGGACCACGTCGGCGCAGGCGTAGAGGTCGCAGCCCTCGGCCTTGAGCTGTTTGAGGGCGCTGGCGTGGGTGAAGGCGATGATGCCGCACCCGATGATGCCGAAATTCATAACGTGTCCTCCTTGACGCCGCCCGTGCCGCCGGGGATGCCGGCGTCCTGCGCTCTGGCGCCGGCCAGGAGCGTGACCTCCCCGATGGGCTGGCGGTATGTGTAAAAGTGGCTGCTGGAATAGCGTTGGCGGTACTCCACGGGGGAGACCTGCTCATGGTTCTTGAAATAGCGGCTGAAATAGTGCAGGCTCTGGAAGCCCACCATCTCCGATATCTCGCTGATGTTGTAGTTGCTGCCCAGCAGAAGCTCCTTGGCCTTGGCGATGCGGACCGAGTTGATATACTTGATGGGCGTGGTGTGCAGGGCGGTCTTGAACGCCTGGATAAGCGTGCTCTTGCTCACGTTGGCGGCCCGGGCCAGATCGTCCAGGTTGATGGGGGAGATGTAGTTCTGCTGGATGAACTGGAGTACCGGCTCCAGCTCCATGCCGCCCACAGGGCGGACGGCGGCCCGGCCGGGCGCTCTCTCCGGCGGGAGGGACCGGGGGCGGTCCTGGCCACGCAGGAGCATCACCAGCGCCAGCCCGAAATAGTGGCACACGCAGTCGTAGCTGTATGGCTCCTGCCGGGCGCTCTCCTCCAGGATGTGATCGAACAGGTCCTGGAACGCGGGAAAGTCCACCGACAGCGCCACCGGGAGTCGGGCCAGGTCCTGGATCAGCTGGCGGCCGGTGACGTTGAACTTGATGTCCATCAGCTGCGGGTTGGCCCCCTGGCCGTCCAGCAGGATGGAGTGGGGCTCATGGGGCTTGATAAGGAAAACCCCGTGTTCCCGGACGGGATAGGACTGCCCGGCCACGGTGATGCGGCCGCCGTTTTTCAGCGCCGCGACGATCTGGTAATACCCGTGGCTGTGGGGTTCGTTCTCCCAATACTGATAATACTTGCCTGACCACAACACGTCGAACTCATACACGATGGCCGCTCCCTTTCCTGACGACAGCACAGATTCCGTACAGTTCTCCCATTATGACCCTGTGGCTCTCCCAAAGGCGGCCGGGATGTCCCGCCGCCCCACGATGATTATAGCACTTATTTCGCAATTTGTCTCATTTATCAAAAAATTTTTCAAAATACCGAAAGTTATGTGCAAATTGCAAAAAATAACGGCTAAAGATTTTGCGGCCTGGATGTGTTATAGTAATACTGCAA
Source organism: uncultured Oscillospiraceae bacterium (assembly GCA_947630645.1). Classification (GTDB taxonomy): domain Bacteria; phylum Bacillota; class Clostridia; order Oscillospirales; family Oscillospiraceae; genus CAJOIG01. Next base: position 15,693 of record CANRIF010000001.1, read on the forward strand.
CCAATTTGTCTGCGAGGTGACGCCCATGAAGATCGCTATGCTGCTGGATCAGATCGTCTGGCCCCAGGTCATCAATCCACGGACCGCGGCGCGTTTTGCCGCGCTGGGGGAGCTGGCCCGCAACGAGACGCGGGAAAACGGCCGGGACAACGCCCGGCGCCTGCTGGCCGGCGCGGACTTTGCCGTGACCAGCTGGGGATGTCCCGCCTTTGACAGCCAGCTTTTGGACGCCGCCCCGGACCTGAAGCTGGTGGTCCACGCCGCGGGCAGCGTCAAGAGCATCGTCACGGACGAACTCTATGACCGGGGCGTGCGGGTGGTCTCCGCCGCCCAGGTGCTTAGCACCGGCGTGTCCGAGACGGCCCTGGGCCTGACCATCGCCGCGGCCAAGAACATATTCGCCCTCAACGCCGAGACTCACAGCGGCGGCTGGTCCCACGCCGGCGTCACCGAGATGTACGACATCACCATCGGCATCGTGGGCTTCGGCCTGGCGGGCCGGCACTACGCGGAGCTTCTGCAAAGCTTCGACGTGGAGGTGATCGCCTCCGACCCGATGGTCTCCGCGGAGAGCATGGCCGCCTGCGGGGTGAAAAAGGTCAGCCAGGAGGAGGTGTTCTCCCGCAGCCACATCGTCAGCATCCACGCGCCGGAACTGCCCAGCACCTACCACATGGTCAACGCCGCCGTGCTGGCCTCCATGCGGGACGGCGCCATCCTTATCAACACCGCCCGGGGCAGCCTTGTGGACGAGGCGGCTCTGGCGGAGGCGCTGGCCGCGGGTAAGCTAAAGTGCGCCTGCCTGGACGTGACGGACCCGGAGCCGCCCGCGCCGGACAGCCCCCTGCGGCGGCTGCCGAACTGCATCCTGACCCCCCATCTGGCGGGCCAGGCGGGCAACGGCCTGCAGCGGCTGGGCGACCACTGCTTCGCCCAGATCTGTCACTATATCGACGGCGCGCCCCTGCAAGGCGAGGTGACCCGGGATATGCTGGCTACCATGGCATGAGCGCGCCGGTCATCACCAAGACCTCCCTGGCCTGGGAGCCGCAGCCCCTCCGGGGCGCCTTCGGCTTCAAGGGCGGGAGCCTGACGGAGCTGTGGCAGGTGCGCTGTTTCCTGGCCACGGACAGCGGCCTGGCCGCGTCGGGCCGGAGCGTGCAGAGCGTGCTGTGGAGCGACGGGGCGGTGTTCGCCCGCTGGGGCGAGCGGGCCGGCAACGAGCGGATGCTGGCCCTGACCCGGTACGCCCTGGAATTGCTGGAGGGGATGGCGCTGTCGCCGCCGCCGGAGATGCTCCAGGTTCTGTTGCCGGCTGTGCTGGAGCGGGGCCGGGCCTTGACGGAGGCGGACGGGCTGCGGGCCACCTTCGCCCTCAACGCCCTCACCGGGATCGACTGGGCGCTGTGGAAGCTGTGGCGGCTGCACACCGGCTGCCCGGGATTCGACGCTCTCACCGCCCCTTACCGCGCCGCTGCGCCCATCCACGCGCCGGCGCTGGGCGTCATCCCCCTGTTGAGTTACGACACGCCGGAGGAGCAGATCCTCTCCCTGGCGGAGCAGGGGTGTTTTCTTTTCAAGATCAAGATCGGCGCGGACCCGGACGGCCGGGGCGACCGGGAGCAGATGCTCCGCTGGGACGCCGGGCGCCTGGCGCAGATCCACCGGCTCTTGCAGGACCGTGACACCCCCTGGACGGACTGCGGCCATCCGGTGTACTACCTGGACGCCAACGGCCGCTATGACACGGCGGAGCGGGTGGAGCGGCTGCTGGACGCCGCGGACCGGATGGGCGCGCTGGAGCGGATCGTGCTGCTGGAGGAGCCGTTCCCGGAGGACGCCCCCCAGGACGTGCGCCGCCTGCCGGTGGCCGTGGCAGGGGACGAGAGCGCCCACTCGGCGGCCGACGCGGCCCGGCTCATGGACCGGTACGGCTACCGGGTCATGGCTCTCAAGCCCATCGCCAAGACCGTCTCCGTGTCCCTGGAGGTGCTGCAAGCGGCCCAGGAGCGGGGCGCGGCTTGCTTCTGCGCGGACCTGACGGTCCACCCGGCCATGGCGGAACTTTCCAAACGCTTCGCCGCCGGCCTGGCCCCGCTGCCGGGGCTGCGGGTGGGGGTGTTCGAGACAAATGGGGCGCAGAATTATGTAAACTGGAAGGCCATGCGCCGCCAGAGTCCCGCCTGGGGCAGGCCGTGGGAGGAGCCACGGGACGGGCTGTACCGGCTGGACGGGGAGTACTATCGGACGGACGGAGAGATCTGGACGGAGGAATGAGATGAAAACGGTTTCCTATGCGGTGATCGGCTGCGGCATGATCGCCGCCTATCATATCGACGCCATCCGCGCCCTGCCCGACGCGGAACTGGCCGGAGTGTGCGGCCGCACCTATGAGCGGGCGGCGGCCTTTGCCCAGCGGCACGGGACGAGGGCCTACGCGGATATGGACGCGGCGCTGGCGGACCCGGCGGTGGACGCGGTGTGCGTGTGTACGCCCAGCGGGCTTCATGCCGCCTGCGCCCTGGCGGCCATCGCCCGGGGCAAGCACGTGCTGCTGGAAAAACCCCTGGCCCTGACGATCGCCGACTGCGACCGGATCATCCGGGCGGCGGAGCAGGCCGGGGTGCAGGTGGGCGTGGTGAGCCAGCTGCGCTTTTCCCCGGCGGTGCAGCAGGTGAAGCGGGCCATGGAGCAGAAGGTCCTGGGAAAGCTGGTCTGCGCGGACCTCTATATGAAATATCACCGCAGCCAGAGCTACTACGACTCCGGCGCCTGGCGCGGCACCCGGGCCATGGACGGCGGCGGGGCGCTGATGAACCAGGGCATCCACGGGGTCGACCTGCTGCAATATCTGGCCGGGCCGGTCAGGACCATCTACGCCTGCGCCCGGACCCTGGCCCGGCACATCGAGGTGGAGGATACCCTGTGCGCCGTGACCGAGTTCGACAACGGGGCGGTGGGCGTGATCGAGGCCGCCACCGGCATCTATTCCGGTTTCTCCCGGCGGCTGGAGCTGTGCGGCGATGCGGGGACCATCATCCTGGAGGAGGACCGCATCCTGCTCTGGGACGTGGCTGATGACAAGGGCCTGCCCCATGAGAGCGCCGACGAGCCGGGGGTACGCAGCGCCAGCGACCCCACCGCCATCGGCTTTGCCGGACACCGGCGGCAGCTGGCGAATTTCACCGCCGCCATCCGGGGCCGCGAGGCCCTGCTGGTGGACGGGAGAGAGGGCCGCAGGGCCTTGCAGGTCATTTTGGGCGCCTACCGCTCCTCGGCGGAGCGGCGGCCCGTCCCGGTGAGGGAGGTGTGAGTATGCGGCGTGTGTGTATCGGCGGCCAGCTGCCGCCCCGCTTCGACGAGGGCTTTGCCGCCCTGGCCGGGGACTTGGATATGGAGCGGGCCGCGGACGGGGTCCCCGTGGTGTTCGCAAGGGCGGAGGCCCTCACCGTGGAGGCGGGGCCTGACGGCGCCCGCATCGGCTGGCGGGTGCCGGTGGAGTGCTGGCGGGGGTTGAGCCTGCTGGGCCAGCGGTGGGGCGAGCGGTTCTCCCTGACCGAGCGGGCCTGTTTCGAGACACTGGGGGTCATGTTCGACGTGTCCCGCAACGCGGTGCTGCGGCCGGAGACTCTCCGGTTCTTCTTCCGCAAGATGGCCCTGCTGGGCTTCCACCTGGGGATGATGTACACCGAGGACACCTACGAGGTGCCGCAGTACCCCTATTTTGGCTATCTGCGGGGCCGTTACAGCGCCGACGAGCTGCGGGCGCTGGATGACTACGCCGACGCGCTGGGCATCGAGCTGTGTCCCTGCATCCAGACCCTGGGCCACCTGAACCGCGCCCTGCACTGGCCCGCCATGGAACACATGAAGGACACCGAGGAGGTCCTGCTGGCGGACGACGAGGCGTCCCTGGCCTTCATCCGGGCCATGCTGGAGGCGGCCTCCGCCCCCTACCGCTCCCGGCGCATCCACATCGGTATGGACGAGGCCCACTTCCTGGGCCAGGGGGCCTATCTGCGCCGCCACGGCTACACCAAGCCCTTCCCCATCATGCAAAAGCATCTGCGCCAGGTGGGGGACATCGTCCGCCAGCTGGGGCTGAAGGCGATGATGTGGAGCGACATGTACTTCCGCCTGTCCAGCCCCACCGGCGGCTACTACGACGCCGAGGCCGTGCCGCCGGAGGTGGTGGCCGGCGCCCCGGCGGATATCGGCCTGGTCTACTGGGACTATTATCACGATGACGAGCAGACCTACGACCGGATGCTGTCCATGCACGAGCAGTTCGCCGCGCCCCTGGGCTTCGCCGGGGGCATCTGGACATGGCTCGGCCCCGCGCCCCACTATGAAAAGACGCTCCAGACGGTCCTGCCGGGGCTGCGCCAGGCCCGGAGCCACGGCGTGCCGCTGGTGCTGGCGGCGGCCTGGGGCGACAACGGCGCGGAGTGCAATTTCTTGACCACGCTGTACGGCCTGACGGTGTACGCCCAGTTCTGCTACACCGGGGACTACGACAGGGCCGAGGCCGGCGCCCGGTTCCGGGCGGTGACCGGCGCGGACCCGGCGGCATTTTTGGACCTGACCCGCTTCAACCAGCTGCCCGGGGTGAAGGACGGGCCGCTGCGGCCGGTGAACGCCTCCAAGTTCCTGCTGTACCAGGACCCGCTGGTGCCGCTGTACGAAGCGGACCTGGCGGGGGTGGACATGGCCGCCCACTATGACGCCCTGGCGGCGGATTACCGCCGTTACCGGGCGGAGAACACGGTGTTCGACACCCTCTTCGCGTTCTATGTCCGGCTGGCGGAGGCGCTGGCGGCCAAGTGCCGTCTGCACCAGACGGCGGGCGTCTGCGTCCGGGCCGGGGACAGGCCGGGCGCGGAAAAGTGCGCCGCGCTGGCGGACGCGGCCCGGGAAAAGATGCAGGCGCTGCGCCAGAGCTGGCGGGCGCTGTGGTATGAGACAAACAAGGTCTACGGCTTTGAGATCATCGACCTGCGCCTGGGCGGCATGACCGCCCGGCTGGAGTCGGCGGCGGAGCGGCTGCGTGCCTTTGCCGCCGGCGGCGCGGACACGATCGAGCCGCTGGCGGAGACGCCCCTGCCCTATACGGCGCTGCCGGACGGGGCGCTGAAGGGCAGCTACGCCTGGGGAGAGATCGCCTCCGCCTGCAAACTGGACCTGTGAGGAGGACAAGACGGTGAGGAGAAGGATCACGGCGGCCGTGTGCGGCTTCGGCATCCGGGGGGCGGAGGCATACGCCGCCTACCAGCTGCTACGGCCCGACGAGCTGCGGATCGTGGCCGTGGCGGACCCCCGCCCGGAACGGCGGCGGCTGGCCATGGAGAGGTTCGGCGTGCCGGAGGAGCGGTGCTATGAGACGGGGGAGCAGCTGCTGGCCCAGCCGAAGCTGGCGGACGTGATGATCGTTGCCACCCAGGACCGGGACCACATCCGCTACGCCGTCCCGGCGCTGGAGCGGGGCTACCACCTGCTGCTGGAAAAGCCCATCTCCCCGGATCTGGGCGAGTGCGTCGCCCTGCGGGAGAAGGCCCACGAGACGGGCCGGATCGTGGTGGTGTGCCATGTGCTGCGCTACACCCAGTTTTACCAGAAGCTGCGCGCTCTGCTGGACGAGGGGGCGGTGGGGAAGCTGGAGACCATCGCCGCCACGGAGAACGTGGCGTACTGGCACTTTGCCCACAGCTACGTCCGGGGCAACTGGCGGCGCGCGGACGAGAGCAGCCCGGTGATCCTGGCCAAGAGTTGTCACGACATGGACATCCTCCGCTGGCTGGCCGGGTCGCCCTGCCTGCGGGTGCAGAGCTTTGGGGGCCTGGACTGGTTCCGACCGGAGAACGCCCCGGCGGGCAGCGCGGCCCGGTGCCTGGACTGCCAGGCCAGGGAGGGCTGCCCCTATGACGCGGAGAAGATATACCTTATGGATCCCAAGAGCGGCTACCGCTCCGGCCAGCGCCAGTGGCCGCTGACGGTGCTGTGTCCGGAGCCGACGGAGCAGGCGCTGTACCAGGCGCTGCGGACCGGCCCCTACGGCCGGTGCGTCTACCGCTGCGACAACGACGTGGCGGATCATCAGGTGGTGGATATGGAATTCGCCTCCGGCGTCACCGCCACGTTCTCCATGTCCGCCTTCACCCAGGACTGCTACCGGACCATCCGGCTCATGGGCAGCCTGGGGGAACTGGAGGGCGATCTGGAGGAGAACACCATCCACGTCCGGCGCTTCGGCTGCCCGGAGCGGGTCATCGCGCTGGACCCGGTGCAGGACGAGTTCGCCGGACACGGCGGCGGGGACTCCCGGCTGATGGAGTACCTGTGCGCGCTGGTGTCGGAGGGCGGCACGGACGCCCTCACCAGCGTGGACGTGTCGGTGGAGAGTCACCTGATGGCCCTGGCTGCGGAGGAGAGCCGTCTGCACGGCGGCGCGCCCGTGGAGCTGGCCGGATTTGGCAAGTGAGAACAAAAAATGGAAAGCCGCCGGAGGCAGACGCCTCCGGCGGCTTGGCGCTTTATTCAAAGGAACACCGCGCCCCGGCGGACCATCTCCGCCGCCACCCGCTCCCCGTCCAGCCCGGCGGGGGACACGCCCTCCCGGACGGCCATGGCCGCGGCGATGCCGGCGGCCTCCCCCAGGACACGGCAGGTGGGCTGGATGCGGACGGCGGACTGGGCCGTGAAGTCCGCGCCGATGCACCGTCCCGCCGCCAGCAGATTTGCAAAACCGTCCACCGGCAGGCAGCGGTAGGGTATCTCGAACCAGGGCCGGTCCGTCTCCGCGGCGGGGGCCGCCTCCGGCCCGGCCCCGTGTATGTCCACGGGGTAGGCGGACTGGGCGACGCGGTCGGGGAACTTCCGCCGGGCCAGCACGTCACCGGCGGTCAGCCGGTAGGCGGTGCGGATGCGGCGGCTCTCCCGCACCCCCGCCACCGGCGCGGTCTGGGCCACATAGGCCCGCTCACAGCCGGGGAAGTGCCGCTGGTAGAAGGCCAGCTGCCGCCAGATGGCCTCCCGGCCCCGGACCTGCACGGCGGTGAGCTGGAAGGGGTCCAGCGCGTCGGGCAGATCGAAGAACTCCGGATGGTTCATGGCCAGCGCGTCCTCCCGGCCGGGGATGGCGAAGCATTGCCAGTAAGCGCAGTCCTCCGCTGTCAGTTCTCCCGCCGCCACCGCCTGGGAGAACAGCGGTCCCAAGGCCCAGCGGCCCCGGTCCGTCACCGCCGCGTAGAGCGGCCGTCCGTCCCGGCCGGAGCGGGCGGTGTCCGGCAGCCCGGCCCGGCGGCCCTGCTGGTCCAGGAACGCCCCGAACCGGGCCAGGTCCACCCCGCCCAGGATGTACCGCAGGCTCATGGGCTGGTCGGCGCCGGTGTCCGCGGCGCCCTGCTCCCACCCGGCGCCCGCCAGAAACGCCAGGTCCCCGTCCCCGGTGCAGTCCAGAAACACCCGGCCCTCCACCCGGCAGAGGCCCTTTTTCGTCATGACCGTGACGGCGCGCACCCGCCCCGCCCCGGCGTCCGCGCCGCAGAGCGTCACCTGATAGCACAGCCGCGCGCCCGCGCCCAGGCACAGCCGCTCCAGATCCACCGCCAGCCGCGCCGGGTCGAAGGCCGCGCCGCTGGCCAGCCGCCGGGAGAGATAGGAACACTCCGCGCCGCCCGGCAGCCGGGAGGTCATCATGGGCGTCACCAGCGCGTTCACCGCCGCGCCGCCCAGACAGCCCTGCTGCTCCAGCACCAGCACGGACACGCCGCTCTCCGCCGCTGCGGCCGCCGCGAAGGCCCCGGCCGTGCCGCCGCCGCAGACCACCACGTCCGCCCTGGCCAAGAGGGGAAGATCAGTCATGGATACGCCTCCAAAAACGCTCCGGACCGAGCGCCAATATCTGCTCCCGCCGCTCCGGGGGGATGTCCAAAAGGGCGCTGTCCAGGCATTGCAGCGGCGCACAGGAGCCAAACAGCAGCCGCTCCGCTGGAAACGGCAGGTCCTCCAGCGGGAACAGCGCCTGCCCCAGGCCCGCCGTGTCCGCCCACAGGTTCTCCGGCCCCGCCTCCGGCAGCAGCGCCCGGGGGCAGCAGGACGCCACCAGCGCCGCGCGGGGGTGCCGGGCCGCCAGCTCCGGCAGCAGCGCCGTGTCCACCGGCCGCTGGCGCAGCAGGTATTCCAGCCGGGGGTCCTCCAGCTGGACCGTGATCAGCACCGGCAGGCGCAGATCCTCCGCCGCCCGCAGCAGGTCGGACACACAGGGGCTGTCCAGCCCGTAGCCGTGGACGCTGGGGTAGAGCCGCACCGCCGCCGCGCCGGCCCGGACGCCGCGCTCCAGCCGCGCCCCGCACCGGGGCAGGGTGGGGTCCGCCGCCATGGCCAGGCGCCAGCCGGTGCCGGCCAGCGCCGCCAGCAGCGGCCCGTCCGCCTCCCAGGGGTCGTTATAGGATATGGCGTCCAGGCTGCTCATGAGCCCGCCTGTGATGCCCCGGGCGGCGTGGTCGGCCAGCACGTCCTCCAACGACCCGCGGCGCAGCCGCCGGAAGGGCCAGTTGCCCGCAAAAGCGCAGAGATCGGCGTTCATGCCATGCCTCCCAGGGACGGGAACAGCGCCAGGGCGTTGTCCCGCAAAATGGCCCGGCGCTCCGCCTCCGCCATGGGCGCGGCCATGGCCTGGCCCAGGCTGGCGGTCACGGAGCCGGGCATATCGGAGCCGAACAGCAGCCGCCCCGCGCCCAGCTGCTCCAGGGCGTAGGGCAGATCGTCCGCCCGGCGGGTGGAGCCGGAGAAGTCCGCCCACACGTTTGGCAGGTCCCGCACCAGGGGCAGGCCGTGGTAGCAGTTGCCTCCCAGATGGGCCATGATGAACCGGGTATCCGGGTGGCGCAGCGCCGCCCGGCGGACGTTTTCGGCGGTGGACTCGCCGGGAAGCTGTCCCGCCGTCTTGGCGAAGGCGTGGATCAGCACGGGCAGGCCCCGGCCGGCGCAGTAGTCGTACAGCCGGTCGCACACATCTTCGTCGCACAGGCAGCTGACCCACAGCTTCATCCCCACCGCGCCCCAGTCCTCCGCGCCACGGCGGAGGGCGTCCAGGCTGCCGGGCAGCTCCGGCGCCACGGTCACATAGCCGCGGAAGAGGCTGTCCGAGGCGGTCAGCGCGGCGGTCTGGCGGTTGAGCGCGGCGATCTCGTCTCCGTCCGGGCGGTGGCTGCCAAGAGAGGAGACGAGGATGCGCTCTATGCCATAACGCTCCGCGGCGCGGCGCATCAGCGCCGCGTCCCGCTCCGCCCGGCCCAGCCACAGGTGGGCGTGGATGTCGATGATGCCCTCACCCCTCACGCAGCAGCACCTCCCGCAGCCGGGGGAACAGCAGCTTCGCGCTCCAGGCCGCCAGCAGCGCCGGACCCAGGAACACGAACAGGAACGAGGCCCACACCATGTACCGGTACAGCACCGCCAGCGCCGCCAGATGGGCCGCGCCCACCAGCGCGCCCTTCCAGCCGCCCAGGACGATCAGATACACGGCGTTTTTCCATATGGATGTCAGGGGCAGCGCCACCAGCGCCACCTGGGAGAAGGCGTACACCGCGAAGCACAGCAGCAGCCACCCGCCCAGCAGGAGGCTCACGATCACCCACACGGGGCGCTGGGCCGTTACCAGAAGGCTGAGCAGCAGCGCGCCCAGGAAGGGGACCAGCAGGGCCATGGTGGCCATCCCCTGCCGGAGGTTGGCCCGGTAGCTGGCGAAAAAGGGGCGCATCTCGTGCTTCGGCACCTGGCGGACGATCTGGTAGCACACGTCGTACATGGCCGCGACGGCGGGGCCGGCGGGGATCAGCAGCGCCACCGCCAGCAGCAGCACGCCGAAGTGGCCCAGGGCCAGGCCGAAGTACAGGGTGAACACGGCCGGCAGGAAGAACAGCACCAGCTTGAAGTTGTCGATGAACAGCCGGAAGAAGTTGGACCGGATGGGGCCGAAGCATGGCTCGTCGACGCCGCGCCGGTCCTGCTCCTGCTGGCGACGTTTTTCCTCGCCGCCGAACTGCCGCTCATAAAAGCCCATGCTGTGCGCCCCTTCCGTTTTTTCTCATTATATACCGCGCAGGAGCGCATTTTCAATGCGCTCCTGGCTGTGCCGCCGGCCTCACTTCAGGCCGGAGGTGGTGGAGATGCCGTTGAGGAAATACTGCTGCGCGAAGAAGAACAGCGCGATCAGCGGCACGGTGAACACCGTGCTGGCGGCCATCAGCAGCGGCCACTCCGGGTTATCCGCCTTGCGGAACTGCTGCAGGCCGATGGACAGGGTGTACTTGCTGGAACTTTGCAGATACAGCAGCGGGCCGTTCAAGTCGTTCCAGTGGGCGATGAACACCAGCACCGCGATGGTGGTCAGGGTGGACTTGCACATGGGGTACACGATGGTATAGAGGATACGCAGGTCCCCGGCCCCGTCGATGCGGGCCGCCTCGATGACCGAGTTGGGAAGGCTCTTCATATACTGCCGGCACAGGTAGATGTAGTACCCGCTGCCGAAGAACGTGGGCAGGATCAGGGGAACGAAGGAGTCCGTCAGGCCCAGCTTGGCCCAGATGCTGTACATGGGGATCTGGGTGACCTGCCAGGGGATCATCATGGTGAACAGGATGATGGGGAAGATGATCTTGCCGCCCTTCCAGGGCACCTTGGTCAGGGAGTAGGCGATGAACGGGCAGGAGAACAGCACGCCGATCACCGGCATGACGGAGGAGAACACGGTGTTGCGGATATACTTGGCCAGGTCCATCCGCTGGAACACGGTGACGAAATTCTCCCACACGGCCGGGTCGGGGACCCAGCGCACGGGGATGGAGAACACCAGCGCGTCGTCCATCAGCGCGGTGCGGATCATCCAGTATAGGGGCAGGGCGAACACCGCCGCGAAGAAGAAGAGCAGGAATATCCCCACGAAACGGGTGATGCGGGAAGACAGAGAGGGTCCGTGTTTCGTTTTCATCTTTCCGCCCTCCTCATTCCACGTCGTAGTTGACGCTCTTCTCGGAGAAGTACATCACGATGGCGGTGGCGACGATGACGATGATGGCCAGCAGCACGGCCATGGCGGAGGCGTAGCCCATCTTGTACTGCAGGAAGGCCTTCCGGTACAGATACAGGCAGTAGAACAGCATGGAGTTGCCCGGTCCGCCGCCGGCGCCGTTGGACATATCGGTGAGGCTGGCGAACACATACGCCTGGGTGAAGTACTGGAAGTGGGAGATCATGCTCATGACCACCTGGAACTCGATGGTGGGGGAGATGCAGGGCAGGGTGATGGAGAAGAACCGGCGCACAGGGCCGGCGCCGTCCAGCTCCGCCGCCTCGTAAAACGTCTCCGGCACCGAGCGCAGCGCGGCCAGGTAGATGATCATGCCCGTGCCGCAGCGCCACACGTCCATGATGATCAGGGCCATCTTGGTGAACTTGGGGTCGCTCAGCCAGTATGGCCCGGGGATGCCGAACCAGCCCAGCACGGTGTTGAGCAGACCGTGGTTGCCGTTGAGGACCCACATGAACAGCATGGAACTGGCCACGATCGGCACCAGGGTGGGCAGATAGAACAAGGTGCGGAACACCGGGATGCCCTTGATCCGCCGCTGGTTGAGCAGCAGGGCCAGGGCCAGCGCCACCACCTGCCCCAGGGGCGTGCCGATAAGGGTGACGTACATGGTGTTGCCAAGGCTCTTCCATATGTAGCGGTCATGGAAGATGTCCACATAGTTCTGGAACCAGACCCAGTCCTGGCGGCTGAATAGGTCATAGTTGGTGAAGCTGTAATAGATGGCCATGCCCACAGGAACGATGGTGAAGCACAAAAAACCGATGATCCAGGGGGAGGCGAACATCAGGCCGATGCGGTTGAAGCGGCGCTGCCTGGCCGAGACGGAGAGCCGCGCGCTCCCATCCGGGGCCCGTTCCACGATGACGTTGCTTTTCAAGTGATCACTCCTTTTGCGCGGGCCGTGTCCTCGCTTTCATATGGGCAACGGGGATGCCACGGAGTGGCATCCCCGCGCTAGGGAGATAGAAGTCAGATTCAGCTGATGTCCGCCGCGGCGGCCTCTGCCTCGGCCTGGACCTCGGCGCAGGCGTCGTCAAGGCTCAGGTTGCCGGCAAAGTACTCGCCCATGTAGGTGCTGATGGCGGTCAGGTACTCGCTGACGTAGCCGCTCATGGGGAAGGAGCGCAGCTCGGCGGACTGGAGCATGGCGGCGGCCGTCTTCACGGACTCGGTCACGTCCATATCCTCCAGGGCCTGGAGAGCGGAGATACGGGGCATGAAGTTGCCGCGGCCGTAACCGCCCTCGGCGCGGTACGCCATGGCGTCCTTGCCGTTGAGGTAGGCCATGACCTGCCAGGCGGCGTCGGGGTTCTCGGTCTTGGCGTTGATGGCGAACACGCCGCCGGTCAGCATGTTGGTGGGCAGCGGGGCGATGGCGTAGTCCTCGCCGTAGACCAGATCCAGCTGGTCGGCGGACTCCTCAAAGCCTGCCAGGCCCGCGTCGCCGTTGAAGCGCATGGCCGCCTCGCCCGTCAGGACGGGGTCGGTGGTGGTGCAGCGGGTGCTGTAATAGTCGGTGCCCCAGGCGGTGGCCTGGTTGTAGCCGCCCAGCGCCTCGATCAGCTGCATCTGGAAGGAGTAGGCCTCCTTGATGCCGTCGTTGTTGAAGTTCACGTTGCCCTCTTCGTCCACCCAGTCGGCGCCGAAGGCCACGGGCCACAGAACGGTGTCATGCCAGGGGAAGGTGGGGTGCAGGCCGACGGTCTTGATGGTGCCGTCCTCGTTCAGTTCGGTGCAGTCCAGCGCGCACTGGAGCATCTCCTCCATGGTCTCGGGGAAGTGGTCCCAGTTGTGGGCGGCCATCACCTTGGGGTTATACAGGATGTAGGTGGTGGAAGCGGTGAAGGGGATGGAATAGATGTGTCCGTCCACGGAGCAGAGGTTCCAGATGGCGGGCAGGAAGTCGTCCTTGTCGAATTCCGCGTCGTTCTCCACATAGTCCGTCAGATCCAGGATGGCGCCGCGGGCCGCCAGGCCGGGGGCATACTCCCAGTTCATCTGGAAGATGTCGGGGGTGCCGGAGGTGGGGATGGCGGTGATGACGTTGTCGTAGGTCTTGGCGTTGACCAGCTCGATCTTGATGTCGTCATGCTCCGCGTTCCAGTCCTCGGCCAGCTTCAGGAAACGGTTGGACTCGGCGGTGGGCTCCTCGGACTCTGCCTGGAAGGTCCAGACGGTGACCGTGACAGGATCATCCGCCATCACGGGGGCGGCCAGACTCATGACCATGGTCAGAGCCAGCAGCAGGCAAAACAGCTTCTTCATGAGATAGAATCCTCCTATTTAAAATTTCGCCGGTAATGGTTTGATACCTTTGCGTTGTATCCATGGTACCAAATATGTCCCAATTTGTCTTTGCAGATTATAAGAATATTTTTGCACATTGCACAATACGTTAGCGATTTGGGCCGGTCAGCCCCCGCCGGCCTCCCCGCATCGGTACAGCGCCTCCCGCAGCTGGGGATGCAGATACTGGAAGGTGATGTAGGACTGGCAGACCTGCTGGGCGTAGTACATCGCCAGCCGGTGGGTCCGGTCGACGAGTACATAGGCCCCCGCCGCGCCGTCCCAGCCGAACTCGCCCAGGGGCGAGCCGATGCCCTCCAGCTTCTCCGTCAGCACCCGGACCCCCAGCCCGTAGCTGTAACCCCGGGCGGCGGGGCTGCGGTCCAAAAAGTCCCTCCTCTGGACCGGCCCCAGCTGGGGCGACGCCATTAGCGCCACCGAGGCGGGCGAGAGCAGCCGGTACCCGTCCGGGCCTGCGCCGTCCATGCTCAGCGCCGCCGCCAGGCGGATGCAGTCGTCCACCGTGCTGAGAAGCCCCGCGCCCCCGGCCTCGTATTCCTCCGTGAACCGGAAGGGGTTGTGCTGGTAGATGACCTTCCGGTGCCCGGCCAGGTCCGTGTGAGCGTACTGGGTGGACAGGCGGGCCAGCTGCTCCGCCGTGGGGTGGAAGGTGGTGTCCGTCATGCCAAGGGGCTGGATGACGTTTAGGTTTACATAATCAGAAAGACGCTGGCCGGAGGCCACCTCGATGACGGCGCCCAGTACGTCGTGGCACAGGCTGTATAGGAAGTGGGTCCCCGGGTCGAACTGCAGCGGGTCCCCCGCCAGGGCGGACACCAGGCGCCGGGTGGAGCCGTCCGGCCCGGCCATGGCCCGCAGCAGCGCCGGCCGTTGCTGCCAGTCGTAATCCAGCCCGCCGGTCATGGTCAGCAGGTGCCGGACGGTGAGGACGGACCGGGCCGGGCGGACCGCGCCGTCTTTTTCCCGGACGGTGAGATGCCCGAACTCCGGCAGGTACTGGCTCACCGGCGCGTCCAGCGCCAGCAGCCCCCGCTCGATCAGCCGCATGGCGGCGGTGACGGTGAACAGCTTCGTGGCCGAATATATCCAATAGGTATCGCGGGCGGACACGGGGCGCCTGCCGTTGGGGTCGGAAAAGCCGGCGCTGTGGCGGTATACCACGCGCCCATCCACGGCCACCGCGCAGTCGCAGCCGGGGATGCCGAACCGCTCCCCCAGCGAGTCCAGAAAGGCGCTGAGCGGCTCAAAGCCCATCGCGATATCCCCCGTACATGGGGCCGGAGGCCGCGGCATAGTCCCGCCAGAAGGCCCGCCCGTCATAGCAGGGGCCGTCCTCGGCCAGGTCTGCCAGCGCCACCTCCGCGCCGCCCTGGGCGCGGGACGCGGCGGCGGCCAGCATGATCCGCACCGACTCGCCCAGCGCCTCCACCGGGACCAGCCGGTGGGGCTTGCCCTCCATAAAGTTGCATATCTGCTCCACCAGCGCCGCGTACAGCCGGTTGGAGTCCAGGCGGAAGTGGCAGGTGGTCTTGGTGGTCATGATGGTGAGGACGAAGGGCTGCCAGACGCCGGTGAAGGTGTTGAAGATGGCGCTCTGGCCGCTGGCGAAGCGGACGAAGTAGCTCTCGGCGTACTGGCCGCTGTCCGCCTGGCCCCGGCCCATATAGCGCACCGCCTCGGCCCCGGTGCCGAGGATGCCGCCGATGCACTCGGCGATGTGGATGCCGTAGTTGAACTCGTCCACCCCGGCGGTGCCGAACACCTGGACGGGCCTGCCCCGCTCCGCCTCCGGCTGGGCGAGGAATTCCTGCACCTCATAGGCGTACCGGGCGCTGGACGCCCCCAGGATCACCGCCCCCTGGGCCGTGAGGCGCTCCACGGCGCGCAGGTCCCGCAGGTTGCCCACAAGGGGCTTGTCGATGAACACGGGCTTGCCCCGGCGGATGAACGGCATGGCGCAGCGCAGATGGTCGTCCCAGTCGCAGCCGTGGATGAAGCCGATGTCGCACATCTCCGCCAGTTCCTCCAGGCTCCCGCAGCGCCTCTCCAGCCCGAAGCGGCGGATGAAGCCCTCCACCTCCCGGTTGTCCCGGAAGGAGTCGTTGTACACGCCCACATAGCGGGCGCGGCTGTCCCTTTCCATCACCTCCCCGAACCCCATAGGGTGAGAGGTGTCGATATTCACGGCGCCGACACGGATCATGTTGCTGTCACCTCATGCTCCAGAGTACCGGGCAAGATCCTGTCCCGGCAAACATATTAGAACATATCTATAAAATAAGGTCAATCATTTTTGGCAATTCCGGTTAAAATTTACAAAAATTCCCCTAAAATGTGCAACAAGACCGGCCGGGCGGACCGATATGACAGGGGGCAGCGAAGGCGGTCTCCCGGCATATTGACAACCGGCACGGGGCGTGGTATCCTTCTGGCACATCATGTGCTGAACACAAAAGGAGGCCGCCATGGCAGTTAAGATCATCACCGATTCCGCCTCGGACATCACCCAGGCGTATGCGGCCCAGCTGGGGATCGAGGTCATCCCCATGACCACGATATTCAAGGACACCGCCTATCTCGACGGGGTGACGCTGACCAACAGGGAGTTTTTTGAGAAGCTTATCGAGACGGACGAGATGCCCCATACCAGCCAGATCACGCCCTTCCAGTACGAGGAGGCGTTCGGGCGGGCCGTCTCCGCCGGGGACGAGGCCGTGTATATCGCCCTGTCCTCCAAGCTCTCTGGCTCCTGCGGCGGGGCCTTTGCCGCGGCGTCGGAATTCGGGGGCAGGGTCCGGGTGGTGGACAGCGAGAACGTGTGCATCGGGCAGCAGCTTCTGGTGCTGTATGCCGTGCGTCTCCGGGACCGGGGGCTGGACGCCGCCGGGATCGTCCGGGAACTGGAGGCGCGGCGGGGCAGTGTGCGGCTGCTGGCGCTGCTGGACACCCTGGAATACCTCAAAAAGGGGGGCCGGATATCTCCCGCCGTGGCCTTCGCGGGAGGGCTGCTGTCCATCAAGCCCGTGGTGGCGGTGGAAAAGGGCGAGGTCGTCCTCATCGGCAAGGCCAGAGGGTCAAAAAACGGCAACAACCTGCTGATGCGCTTCGTGGAGGAGAGCGGCGGGATCGACTTTGATATGCCTTATGTGCTGGGATACAGCGGGCTGGACGATACGCTGCTCCAAAAGTACATCCGCGACAGCGAGGCCCTATATAGGGGCCGCGCGGAGGACCTGCCCGTCTGCGCCATCGGCAGCACCATCGGCACCCACGTCGGCCCGGGGGCGATCGCCGTGGCCTTTTTCTGCGGCGGGGACGCCTCCGGCCGGGCGTGAGGCGGGCGCTTGGGGCAAAACAAAGGACACAGAGCGGTTTCAGCCGCTCTGTGTCCTTTTATGCTGCCGGGATGCCGGCCTGTCCTCACCGCCGCCAGCGGCCGGTCCGGAACCGGGCGTAGGAGACGACGAAATTCACGAACCACCCGATAGGCACGGCGTACCACACCCAGGCGATGCCCAGCCGCGGGGCCAGAAGCTTGGCGACGGCCACCCGGATGCAGAGGTTGAGCAGGTTCGCCAGCGTGAACACCGGCATGTCGCCCGCCCCGCGCAGCAGGCCGTCCGCGGTCATCTTCAGGCCGATAAGCCCAAAGAACCAGCCCAGGAAGGCGAGATAGTCCCGCCCGGTGGCCAGCGCCTGGGGGGAGCTGTCCGCGGGCAGGAACAGGCCCACGATCTGCCTGTTGAACAGCTCCAGCACCAGGCAGATCACCGCCGCGAACACCGCCACCAGCTCCACCGCCGCCCGGCCGCCCTTGGGGACGCGCTCCTGCCGGCCGGCGCCGATGTTCTGGGCGGTGTAGGTGGCGATGGCGTTGCCGATGCCGCTCATGGGCACCACGCACATGGACTCCACGCGCATCCCGGCGGAAAAACCGGCCAGCGCCTGGGAGCCAAAGCTGTTCACCACCGACTGCACCAGCATCATCCCGATGGAGACGGTGGACTGCTGCAAAATGGAGGGCAGGGCGATGCGGGCCATGGGCAGCAGCTGGTCCGGGGCGAAGAGGCGTCCGGCGCCCTCCATGGAGCGCAGCTGCCGGAGCAGGACGGCAAAGCACAGCAGCGCCGATACCCCCTGGGCGATCAGCGTCCCCCAGGCCGCGCCCGCCACCCCCATGTGCAGGCCGGTCACCAGCGCCCAGTCCAGGGCGATGTTGAACAGCGACGAGAAGATAAGAAAGGCCAGGGGTATCCGGGAGCGGCCCAGGGCGTTGAACATGGACGAGAGGACGTTATACATGAACAGGAAGGGCAGGCCGAGAAAGTAGATGTCCAGATAGGTCACGGCCATGTCCATCACGTCCGCCGGGGTGTTCAGCGCCGAGAGGATCAGCCTGTCCGTCCGCAGGCCCAGGACGCCCAGCGCGGCGCTGAGGAGAAGGAACGCCGTCAACGCCGTATAGGCCGCCGACTTCATCCGGCCGTAGCTTTTTCCGCCGAAATACCGGCTGACGACGACGGAGGCGCCGTTGCCGCCGCCGATCGCCACACAGATGAATATGTTCGTCAGCGCCATGGACGCCCCGACGGCGCCCAGGGCCTGTTCGCCCACGAACTGGCCCACGATGGCGGAATCCGCCATGGTGTAGGTCTGCTGGAACAGGTTCCCGGCGATCATTGGGGCCGCGAACGACGCCAGCGCCCGCAGCGGCGGTTCGGTGGTGAGATAGTCGTCCCGCACGGCGGTCGCCCCCTTTCTGCGCTGCCGGACGGCATCAGGATGATATGATTATACGTGATCAGACAAAAGGAGACAAGCCGGCGGGAACTTCCGTTCGGCAAAGTGCAATCGTTTGCAAGGCGGTTTTAGTGCAAATCGCTAAATCGCACGGACAGGCATTGACAAATTTGCAAAAACAGATTAAAATCAAGGCAAAATTATTGGTCAATTTAAGCACAAAACCGGGTAGACTTTCGGCGTGTTTTATGTCAATCTGGTAAAACTGCACAATTCTTGCAAAAATTTGCAATCGTTTGCAACGGCTCCAGACGCCTGCAAACCCCTTGCTTCAAATACATTGCCGTTGTCCTGCGGCATGTAAAATAAAATATTTTATAAAAGGAGAATATGCTATGAAAAAACTCATCGCGCTTTTCACCACCGTGGTCATGGTACTCAGCCTGGTCGTCTGCGTTGGCGGCACGGCCCTGGCGGATGACGGCGAGATCCTGATCGGCTGCCTGCAGGACATCACGGGCGCCACCTCTACTCTCGGCTCCTCCGTCCAGGCCGGCGCGCAGGCCGCTGTGGACGAGATCAACGCCAACGGCGGCATCGACGGCAAGACGCTGGTCATGAAGACCTACGACACCAAGGGCGACGTGACCGAGGCTGTCAACGCCTTCATCACCGCCGTCACCGTGGACAAGGTCGCGCTCATCATCGGACCTCCCGTGGCCAACATCGCCAACGCCATCAAGGAGACCGCCGAGGGCTATGACGTGCCCGTGATGGGCTTTGCCATGGACCCCGCCTGCCAGCTGCGTGAGGATGGCACCGCCTATAAGAACATGTTCTGCTTCCAGCCCAGCGCCACGGCCCAGGGCGCCATCATGGCCGCCTACGCCCTGCAGAACGAGCTGAAGACCTTCGGCATCCTCTACAACCAGGAGAACGCCTACTCCGTGTCCCTGCTGGCCCCCTTCACTGACCGTCTGGCCGAGGAGGACATCACCATCGACGACAGCCTGATCGTCGCCTACGGCGCTGCTGACACCGACTATAAGACCCTGCTGCAGCCCATCGTGGACGCCAAGGTGGACGCCATTTACTGCCCCAACTACACCCAGCAGCTGGTCGCCATCGAGACTGCCGCTGCCGAGCTGGGCTATCAGGGCAAGATCATCACCGGCCTGGACGGCGCGCCCAACTTCAACGACCTGTACGGCGCTGACTGCTCCAACGTGTACTACATCAACAACATCAACACCGACGACCCCGACACCGCTGAGAAGGCCGCCGCTGTTGAGGGCCAGGTGAGCGCCGTCAACAAGTACTTCCTGGGCTACGATGTGGTCATGATCGCCAAGCAGTGCCTGGAGACCGCCGGCCTGGACGATCCCGCGGCTCTGCTGGACGCCATCGCCAATGTCACCGACTTCGAGGGCCTGACCGGCACCATCACCATGGACCCGGAGACCCATATGCCCGGCGATATGGCCATGTTCATGTACACCTACGACGGGACCACCCCGGTCATGCTGGGTGAGTTCGCCGGCTGATACCCAACGGAGGGCCCTGACGCCCCCTGACCTATAACGCCAGGACAGCCCCCGGCCCCCTTCCGGGGCTGGGGGCTTCGTTTTGGCACGATTGAGAATGGAGGTCAGCAATGTCGCTGCAAATTCTGATCAACGGCATAGCGACGGGATCGATCTACGCATTGATCGCCACGGGATTTGCCTTGATCTTCAACGTCTTGAAGTTTTCCAACTTCTCTCACGGCGCCACGATGACGGCCAGCGCCTTTATCGCCTATTTTGCCATCGCCGGCAAGGGCCTGGGTCTGGTCCCCACGCTGCTCATCGCCGCCGCGGCCGGGGCGCTGATCGCCCTGGTGGGAGAATTCGTGGGGTTCCGCCGCATCCTGCTCAACCACTCCAGCGCCACTTATTTCTTCGTGTCCTCCATCACCCTGGGCACGCTGTATGAGGGCCTGGTGACCATCAAGGCGGGGTCCAACTTCTTCAACTTCCCCCGGTTTTTCTCCACGCCCACCATCAGCATGGGGGAGCAGGTCATCTCCACCAGCGATGTGGTGATGTTCTGTATCAGCATGGTATCGCTGCTGGTGCTGGCCTTCATCATCCAGAAGACCCGTCTTGGCCGCGCCATGCGCGCCATCTCCTTTGACCGGGACACCGCCCAGCTCATGGGCATCAACTCCACCCGCATCATCCAGCTGACCTTTGTGATCTCCGGTGCGCTGGCCGGCATCGCCGGGGTGTTCCTGGGGATCAAGTACACGCTGTATCCCACCCTCGGCTCCCTGGTGGTGAAGGGCTTCATCGCCTCCGTCATCGGCGGCCTGGGCAGCCTGACCGGCGCGGTCATCGGCGCGCTGCTGCTGGGCGTGGTGGAGACAGTGCTGCTGCGACTGCTTGGCTCCGGGTATTCCACCATCGCCACGTTCGCCATCATGCTGGTGTTCCTGCTGCTGCGGCCGCAGGGCATCGCCGGCAGCAACGTGCAGGAAAAAGCGTAGGAGGTGAAGCACAGTGTCAGCCCTTGTATCCAACGTTCTCACGCAGGTGTTCATCACCCTCATCGCCGTGGCGGGCGTGTACGTACTCACCGGCCTGACGGGCATGTTCAGCCTGGGCCAGGCCGCGTTCATGGCCATCGGCGCCTATGCTTCCGGCCTGCTGGTGAAAAACGCCCATCTGCCGATCCCCGTGGCCATGGTGCTGGCGGTGCTGATGGCCGTCGCCGTGGGCTACCTGATCGGCTATCCCGTGGTGCGGCTGCGCCGCGACTACATATCGCTGGTCACGCTGGGCTTCGGTGAGGCCATCGCGGCGCTTTTGAACCGCATGACCAGCCTCACCGGCGGCGCCTCCGGTCTGACCGGCATCCCCCGCACCGTGGGCCTGGGCATCACGGCCGTGTCCGCGGTGGTGGCCGTCGCGCTGGTGGCATCCTTCAAATGCAGCAAATACGGCCGGCAGTGCATCGCGCTGCGGGGCGACCCCCTGGCCGCTCAGGCCATGGGCATCAACGTCACCCGCGTCAAGATGATCGCCTTCCTGCTCAGCGTGGCGCTCACGGCTTACTCCGGGTGCCTGTACGCATTCTATATGTCCTATGTGGACCCCAGCGGCTTCGGCTGGAAAAAGAGCGCCGACTGGGTCATCATGGTGTTCTTCGGCGGCGTCAACAGCCTCACCGGCTCCACCATCGGCGCCTTCGTACTCAGCGGGCTGCCCCAGGTGCTGCGCGGGCTGCAAAATTACCGCTATGTCATTTACGCCGTGCTGGTACTCATCATCCTCAACTTCAAGCCCTCGGGCCTGCTGGGTGAGTGGGAACTGACCCCCCGGAACATCAAACGGCTGTTTGCCAGGAAGAAAAAGCCGGCGGATAAAGGGGAGGTGTGATCATGGCTCTGCTGGAAGTGAAACACATCTATAAGAGTTTCGGCGGCGTAAAGGCCATCCAGGACTTTTCCATCGAGGCCAACGCCGGGGAGATCCACGGCATCATCGGCCCCAACGGCGCCGGGAAGACCACCATCTTCAACACCATCTCCGGCGTCTATCCCGCCGAACAGGGCCAGGTGTTCCTGGACGGCAAGGACATCACCAAGCTGGAACAGTACAAGATCACCCGCCTGGGCATGGGCCGCACGTTCCAGAACATCCGCCTGTTCTCCGGTCTGACCGTGGAGGAGAACGTGATGTGCGCCTTCGACCCCCAGAGCCGGTACTCCGTGGTGGGCGGCCTGCTGCCCACGCCCAACCGCCGCAAGGAGGAGAAGCGCGGCCGGGAGCTGTGCGCCAAATATCTGGAGGCGGTGGGGATGCAGGACTACATCCAGGAGCGGCCGGAGAACCTGTCCTACGGGATGCAGCGGCGGGTCGAGATCGCCCGCGCGCTGATGTGCGAGCCGAAGATCCTGCTGCTGGACGAGCCCGCCGCCGGTCTGAACCCCACGGAGGTGGCGGAGCTGACCGAACTTATCGGCCGCATCAGCCAGCAGTTCGGCTTCGGCATCCTGCTCATCGAACATCGCCTGGAGCTGGTCATGAGCATCTCCCACATGATACACGTGCAGAATTTCGGCCAGACCATCGCCGTCGGCACCCCCGAACAGGTGCAGCACGATCCCCAGGTGATCGAGGCCTACCTGGGCAAGGAGGAATGAGCATGGAGACTATTCTGAAGGTGACCGGGCTGTCCGTCAGCTACGGCCATGTGGAGGCCCTGCGCGATGTGGACGTGGATGTCCGCAAGGGGCAGATCGTCTCCATCATCGGCGCCAACGGCGCCGGCAAGACGACTCTTCTGCGTACCATTTCCGGCATGGTGAAGCCGCTGTCCGGCACGATAGAGTTCGAGGGCGAGCCCCTGCCGAAA
This sequence comes from uncultured Oscillospiraceae bacterium, assembly GCA_947630645.1. Lineage (GTDB taxonomy): Bacteria > Bacillota > Clostridia > Oscillospirales > Oscillospiraceae > CAJOIG01. The sequence goes on from CANRIF010000001.1 coordinate 38,233, forward strand.
AAACCCCACAAGATCGTGGAGAAGGGCGTCATCCATGTGCCGGAGGGGCGCAAGTGCTTTTCCGGCCTGACCATTCGGGACAATCTGCTCACCGGCGGGTATGTGTTCAAGGGGAAGGACCTGAACGCGGATCTGCAGGAGCAGTATAAGCTGTTCCCCATCCTGGAGCAGCGGAAAAACCAGTTCGCCGGGACCCTGTCCGGCGGCGAGCAGCAGATGCTGGCGGTGGCCCGGGGCCTGATGGGCAGGCCCAAGATCCTGCTGATGGACGAGCCATCCATGGGCCTGGCGCCCATCATCGTCAATCAGATATACGACCTGATCCGGCAGATACGGGACCGGGGCATCACGGTGCTGCTGGTGGAGCAGAACGCCCGCAAGGCGCTGGGCATCTGCGACTATGCCTATGTGCTGGAGAGCGGCCGGATCAAGCTGCAAGGCTCCGGAAGCGACCTGCTCAACTCCGACGAGGTGCGTAAGGCCTATCTGGCCGGGTGACGGAGATGGGCTTTACACCGGATTTTCGGCTGGCCCATGTGGGCATAAACTGCGCCGACGAGGCCGAGGCCGCCGCCTCGGCCGACCGGTTCGCCGCCCTGTTCGGCCTGGCGCGCGATCCCGCGAAGGAGGGGCCCGGCTCCTGCTACACCGGCACGGAGTTGGAGTGGATGAAATCCCCTGGCCCCGGCCGCCACGGACACATCGCCCTGTCCACGGGCGATCTGCCCGGCGCCCGCGCCTGGCTGGAGGAAAAGGGCTTTGCCTTTGACGAGAACACCGCGAAATACTTTCCCGACGGGCGGATGCTCGTCATCTACGCCAAAGAGGAGATCGGCGGCTTCGCCATCCACCTGATGCAGCGGTAAAATGCGCGGCCTGCGGGCCGGGTTTAGGAGGCAGATTTGTATATGACAGGCGAGAAGATACGGACCTGGAACGAGGAGTCGCTGGACCACCGGAACGCCCTGCTGTACGCCATGGGCGTCAGCGAGGAGGACGCAAAGCGCCCGGTGATCGGCCTTATCAACAGCTGGAACGAGATGAACCCCGGCCATTTCCCCTTCGACAAGGGGCTCGTCAACGAGATGAAGCAGGAGATCTACGCCGCCGGCGGTCTGGCGCTGGAGCTGCCTGTGGTGGGCGTCTGCGACGGGATGTGTTCCAACACCCCCGGCGACCGCTACACCCTTCCCGCGCGGGACCTGGTCTCCGGCGATGTGGAGACCGTGGCCGAACTCAACGGCCTGGAGGGCATGATCCTTATGGCCACCTGCGACAAGGTGGTGCCCGGCATGATCATGGGCGCGCTGCGGGTGAATATCCCCACTGTCATGTTCACCGGCGGGTATATGGCCGCCGGCCATTACAAGGGCCGGATGCTCACGCTGACCCACACCAAGCAGGCCTACGCCGCCTATGTGGCCGGGGACATGAGCCGGGAGGACTACAAGGCCGTGGTGTGCAACGCCTGCCCCACGCCGGGCGCCTGCCCCTTCATGGGCACGGCCAACACCATGAGTTCCATGGCCGAGATCCTGGGTCTTAGCCCCCACGGAAACGCCAGCTGCCGCAGCCAGAGCGAGAAGTGGCACGAGCTGGCACGGGAGGCCGCCAGGGGCGTCATGCGCGCCTGGGAGCAGGACATCCGGCCTCGTGACATCATCGGCCAGGCCAGTTTTGAGAACGTGGTGCGCTATATGATGGCCACCGGCGGCAGCACCAATAGCGTACTGCATATCCCCGCCCTGGCCCGGCAGATCGGCTGCGACATCACCCCGGAGACCTTCGATAGGATCAGCCGGGAGGTGCCTGTCATCAGCACCATCTACCCCAACCACCCCACCTATACCATGGAGCAGTTCGACGCGGCCGGCGGGCTGGGGGCCGTGGTGAAGGAGCTGGCGGCCGCCGGCAGGATCGACGTGGACGCCAAGGGCGTTTTCGGCACCATCGGCGAGAAGGCGGCCCTGGCGGAGAACCGGGACCGGCAGGTGATCCATCCTGTGAGCGACCCCATCCACGAGCAGGGCGGCCTGGCGGTGCTGCACGGCAACATCGGCACGGACAGCGCCATCGTGAAGTTCAGCGCGGTGGACCCGGCCGCCTGGCGCTTCTCCGGCCCGGCCAGGTGCTATGACAGCCAGGACGACGCCTGGCGTGCCATCCTGGCGGACGAGATCAAGGCCGGGGACGTGGTGGTGATCCGTTACGAGGGGCCGAAGGGCAGCCCCGGGATGCCCCACATGGAGACATTCATGGCCGCCGTGCTGGGCAAGGGCATGGGCTCCTCCCTGGCGCTGGTGTCCGATGGGCGCTTTTCCGGCGCCACCGGCGGGCTGGCCATCGGCCATGTGAGCCCGGAGGCCTACGAGGGCGGGCCGCTGGCCCTGCTCCGGGATGGGGACATGATCCACATCGACATCCAGGCCCGCACCCTCACCGCCGACGTGAGCGAGGAGGAGTTCGCCCGCCGGAAGGCGGCGTGGGAGCCGGTACGCAAGCCCGCCTCTGGGTGGCTGCAGCTGTACCGCAGACACTGCACCTCCGCCCACCGGGGCGCGACGGTGTATTGGGATAACGACTGAGGCGTGAAGAGAGTGGCTATGGCAAGCATGAAGGAAGTGGCGGACGCCGCCGGCGTATCCGTCAGCACTGTGTCCCGCGTCCTGAACGGCAAGTACAACGTCAATAGCGAGACGCGCCGGCGGGTGATGGAAGTGCTGGAGCAGATGAACTTCCATCCGAACGTGCTGGCGAAGAGCCTGAAGCTGGGCCGCAGCCACACCATATGCCTGCTGGTCCCGGCCATCGAAAACCAGATCTTCGCCCAGATCACCCGCGGGCTGGAGGATACCGCCCGCAAGAGCGGCTTTTCCGTGGTGCTGTGCAATACCGACGAGGACGCCATGGTGGAGCGGGCCTGCATCGAGAAGATGAAAAACTACTGGATCGACGGCTTCGCCATCTGCGCCGCCGTCAACAGCGATGCGGACTATGTCCGCCAGCTGCGGGCGGACGGTTTCCCCACCGCCCTGGTCTGCCGCTACGGCGAGCAGGACGTGGGGGTCATGGACATCGTCTCCGTGGACAACTACCAGGCCGCCTATGACGGGACGCAGTATCTTATCCGCACCGGCCATCGGCGCATCGCCCTGGCCGCCGGGCAGGAGGAGCTGTTCCTGTACCGGGAGCGGTACAGGGGCTACCGCGCCGCCCTGGCGGACGCCGGCATCGCCTTCGACGAGCGCCTGGTGATGCGGGAGAACAGCGGCACGGAGGGCTTTTACCAGGCCACCCGCCAGGTGATGGGCCTGCCGGAGCCGCCGGACGCCATCTTTGCCACCAGCGACCCCAAGGCCTTCGTGGTGATGCACGCCCTGCACGATATGGGCCGGCGCATCCCCCAGGACGTGGCCGTGCTGGGGTTCGATAACGTGACGCTGTCCGCCAATATGGAGCCGCCCCTGTCCACCGTGGGCCAGCCCCTTTACGAGATGGGCTGCGCCGCGGCCAAGATGCTCTTGCAGCAGATCGACTACAAAAACAAAAACGGCGCGCTGCCTCCGCCCGTCCAGCACGTGATGGGCGTGGAACTGATCATTCGCCGCTCCACGTACTGAAAGCGCCGGGAAGGAGCCGTATTTTGAATCCGCTGGGGATCAATCTCAACAACTGGTGCGCTTCGCTCGGCCCGGCGTGTCTGGGCCTGCCGGAACGCATCGCCGCCATGGGCTTTGACGCGGCGGAGCTGCCTATGACCGAGGCGGAACTGCCGGCCGGTCTGGCGGACGAGCTGAAGAAGAGCGGTCTGGCCGTGACGCTGTGCGGGGCCATGGGGCCGGGCAGGGACATCTCCCACCCGGACGAGGCCGTGCGCCGAAGCACCATGGAATACCTCACCGGATGTCTGCGGACCGGCGCGGCGGTGGGGGCCAGCGTCCTGTGCGGCCCGCTGTACACCGGCGGCGGCAAGCGCCACTGGCTGGAGCCGGAGGAGAAGGCGCGGGAGTGGGAGCGGGCCGTCACGGGGATGCGGGAACTTGCCCGCCGGGCGCGGGACTTCGGCGTCGCCCTGTCCCTGGAGCCGCTGAACCGCTACCGCACCAGCGTGGCGAACACCGCCGGGCAGGTGCTGCAAATGGTGGAGGATATAGGCGAGGACAACGTGGGCCTGCATTTCGACACCTATCACGCCTGCCTGGAGGAGAAGGACCTGCTGGCCGCGCTGGAGGGCGCGCTGCGGTCCGGAAGGCTGAACCACTTCCACGCCTGCGCCAACAACCGGGGCGCGCCCGGCCAGGGCGTGGTCCCCTGGGACGCCGTGATGGATATGCTGATGGCCTATGGCTATGCCGGCCACATCACCATGGAGACCTTTGTGCTGGGCAGCCTGGACAGCAGCTGGGTGCAGGTCCACGAGCCGCCGGACGAGCTGGCGGCGGCCGGGCTGCGGTATCTGCGCGGCTACTTTGAAAGCCGCCGGAGCAAAAGAGGAGGAGCATGATGGATTTTCCCGTAGACAATCGCGTCGGACAGGTATATGAGCCGTTCAAGGTCCGCTTTTTACAGCGGCAGATCACCGGCCTTGCCGGGGACGAGGTATTGATAAAAGTCCGGGCCAGCGCCATCTGTGGCAGCGACCTGCACATCGCCCGCGGGCTGCACCCGTCCGCGCCGCTGCCGGTCACCATCGGCCATGAGTTTTCCGGCGACGTGGCGGCGGTGGGCGCGGATGTGCGCCGAGTCCGGGTGGGCCAGCGGGTGTGCGTGGAGCCGTGCATCGTGTGCGGCGAGTGCGACGCCTGCCGCCGGGGCGAGTACGGCCACTGCGAGCATATCTCCTTCACCTACCGCATCGGCAACGGGGCGATGGCGGACTATGTGGTGGTGAAGCAGCCGTATGTGTACGAACTACCCGCCGGGATGGACTACGCCGTGGGGGCGCTGATGGAGCCTCTGTCCGTGGCCACCCACGCGGTGCGCCAGGCGGATGTCCGGCTGGGGGACACGGTGCTGGTGGTGGGACCGGGGCCCATCGGGCTGATGACCGCCGCCATGTGCCGCCGGGCGGGCGCCAGCCGGGTCATCGTGGCGGGGCGCTCCGCCGGGCGGCTGGACATCGCCCGGCAGATGGGAGCCACGGACACGGTGGACGGCTCCGCCGCCGACCCGGTGGAGGAGGCCATGTGCCTCACCGGCGGCAAGGGCGTGGACAAGAGTTTTGAGTGCGTGGGCAAGGAGAGCTGCCTCGTCCAGGCGCTGGCGGCGCTGCGCGCCTGCGGGCTGTGTACCGTGGTGGGCATCTATGAGAAGTCCCCGGTGCAGCTGCCCGTCACCCAGCTGGTGAGCCGGGAGCTGCGCCTCCAGGGGGCCCAGGGCTATTGCTGGGACTTCCCCGTGGCCATCGACGCGGCCGGGGACCTGCCCCTGGAAAAACTCATCACCCACACCTTCCCCATGGAGCAGCTGCAGCAGGCCCTGGACACCGCGCTGGACAGGAACAGCGGCAGCCTCAAGGTCGTGCTGAAAGCGTGAACGTGCGCGGCGCCATGGCGCGCCAGCGGATAACTTATATGAAAGGTGAGATCGATATGAAAAAGACCGCTGTTGTCACAGGAGCCAGCCGGGGCATCGGCTTTGCCATCGCCAAACAGCTGGGACTGGACGGGTACAACGTCGTCATGGTGGCGACCGGCCCCCAGGAGAAAAACCAAACGGCCGTGGACGCGCTCCGGGAGCTTGGCATCGACTGCGCCTATGTGCAGGCCAACATCGGCGACCACGACGACCGGCTGCGTATCGTGCGGGAGGCGGTGGAGGCCTTCGGCCGCATCGACGCGCTGGTGAACAACGCCGGCGTGGCCCCCAACGTGCGGGCCGACCTGCTGGAGATGAGCGAGGAGAGTTTTGACCGGGTCGTGGGCATCAACACCAAGGGGAATATGTTCCTGACCCAGGCGGTGGCCAAGCAGATGCTGCGCCAGGAGCCGCTGGACGGCCGGCGGGGCGTGATCGTGAACGTGTCCAGCTGCAGCGCCGTTGTCTCCAGCGTCAACCGGGGCGAGTACTGCGTGTCCAAGGCGGGGGTGTCCATGCTGACCACCCTGTACGCCGACCGCCTGGCCGGCGAGGGCATCCTGGTCCACGAGGTGCGCCCCGGCGTCATCGCCACGGACATGACCAGCAAGGTCCAGGAGAAGTATGACAAGCTGATCGCCCAGGGCGCCTTCCCCATCGCCCGCTGGGGCACGCCCCAGGACGTGGCGAACGCGGTGAGCCTGCTGTGCAGCGACAAGCTGCAGTACACTACCGGCAACTACATCGATGTGGACGGCGGGTTCCATATCACCCGCCTGTGAGGTAACCGCAATGGACGAACAGGGCTTTCGCGCCGGGAAATACGAGGCGCGCCTGCTCCGCTGCGGCACGGCCGTGGTGGGTACGGGCGCGGCCGGTTACAACGCCGCCGACCGCCTGTGGCAGTACGGCCAGCGGGACGTGCTGCTGGTGACGAACGACCGCTTGAGCGGCACCAGCCGCAACACGGGCAGCGACAAGCAGACCTATTACAAGCTCACCCTCTCCGGCGGCGACGCGGACAGCGTGCGCGAGATGGCGCAGACGCTGTTCGAGGGTCAGTGCATGGACGGCGACACCGCGCTGTGCGAGGCGGCCCTGTCCGCCCAGTCCTTCCTGAAGCTGACGGAGCTGGGCGTGCCCTTCCCCCGCAACCGGTATGGGGAGTACATCGGTTACAAGACCGACCACGACCCCCGCCGCCGGGCCACCAGCGTGGGGCCCTATACCAGCAAGCAGATGACCGAGCGGCTGGAGCAGGCGGTGGCGGACAAGGGAGTGCCCATGCTGGAACACGCCCAGGTGATCCGCATTTTGAGCGACGGCAAGAGGGCATACGGCCTGCTGTGCCTAAACACCGCGGACCGGGACGGGCGGGATCGCTTCATCCTTATCCAGTGCAAGAACATCGTCTGGGCCACTGGCGGCCCGGCGGGTATGTACGCCGACAGCGTGTATCCCGCCAGCCAGTACGGCTCCACCGGCCTGGCGCTGGAGGCCGGCGCCCACGGCCAGAACCTGACCGAGTGGCAATACGGCCTGGCGTCCGTCCGGCCGCGCTGGAACGTGTCCGGCACCTATATGCAGGCGCTGCCCCGGATGTACTCCACCCGGGAGGACGGGAGCGACGAGCGGGAGTTTCTGATGGATTTCTTCCCCTCGGCCGCCGAGATGCTGAGCAAGCTGTTTTTGAAGGGCTATCAGTGGCCCTTCGACGTGCGGAAGGTGGCGGCCGGCAGCTCCATCATCGACATCCTGGTGTACCTGGAACTGGAAAAGGGCCGGAAGGTCTATCTGGACTACCGGACCAACCCTGTGGGCGGCGATCTCCGCTTCGAGGAGCTGGAGCCGGAGGCGCTGGAATATCTGACCCGCGCCGGGGCCTGCTTCGGCACGCCCCTGGAGCGGCTGGAACACATGAACGCGCCCGCCGTGGCCTTTTACCGGGACAAGGGCGTGGATCTGGCGTCCGAGCCGCTGCAGATCGCCCTGTGCGCCCAGCACAACAACGGCGGCCTGGCGGTGGACTGCTGGTGGCAGACCCACGTGGAGGGCCTGTTCGCCGTGGGCGAGGCGGCCGGGACCCACGGCGTATATCGCCCCGGCGGCACGGCGCTGAACGCCGGGCAGGTGGGCAGCACCCGCGCCGCCCAGTACATCGCCGCCCGCCGGCAGGGGATGCCTCCGGAGGGGGAGGCGGGCTTTGTATCCGCCGCGGCCGCCGCGCTGGAGCAGATGGCCGCCCTGGCGGAGAGCGCCGCAGCGCCGGAGGGGGGGAACGTGCGAGAAAAGTGGGCCGAGGCTGGCCGCCGGATGAGCCTGTGCGGGGCCGCGATACGGGACAGCGGCCAGATCGGCGAATGCCTGCGTCAAACCGAGGAGGAGCTGCGCCGGTTCGCCGGCGTGACGGTGAGCGGCCCGGGCCAGCTGGGCTGGCTGTTCCGCCTGCGGGACACGCTCATCAGCCAGCGGGCCTATTTGAGCGCCATGCTGGATTACGCGGCCCAGGGCGGCAGGAGCCGGGGCAGCGCCCTCTATACCGACATGGAACGGGGCGCCAAGCCCTTCCCCCAGCTTCCCGACCGGTTCACCTTCGCGGTGGACGACGGCAGCCGCGCCGGCCTGGTGCAGGAGACGCTCTACGCTCCGGAGGGCTGTACCTTCCTATGGCGGCCGGTGCGCCCCATCCCGGAGGACGACGATTTCTTTGAAAACGTCTGGCGCTCCTTCCGCCAGACCGGGAACATCGACTGACAGGAGCGCGCCATGCCATACGCTATGATCACCTGCCTGCTGGGCGTGTTTTTCGGCGGGCTGCTGGGCTGGGCACTTCGCCGGCAGATCAGCGACGACATCCGCCAGACCATGCCGGGCATCGTCGCCCTGACGGCCATCGGCAGCGGCGTGCTGTCCGTGACAAGGGCCAGCCAGATCTTCGTGGTCACCCTGTCCGTCATCCTGGGCGGCTTCATTGGCCGGTGCCTGCGTCTGGAGCAGCGGCTGCAGGGGTGGATGTACCGGGCGCTGGACAGGGTGCCTCACCCGGCGGACTTCGATATGGAGCGGTTCGTCACCATCACGGCGGTGTTCTGCACCAGCGGCTTCGGGCTGTACTCGGTGATGGTGGAGAGCTTCAGCGGCGACCACGCCCAGATGCTCTCCAAGGCGGTGATGGACATCGTCGTGGCCGTCCTTTACGGCGGCAGCCTGGGCGTCGCCGTCAGTCTGATCGCCATACCCCAGGGGGTCATCTTCGTCTCGGTCTACTTTTTGGCAAAGGTACTGATGCCTGTGATGACGCAGCCGATGGAGATGAACTTCATCGCCTGCGGTGGGCTGCTGACGGTGGCGGCCGGTATGCGTATGGCGCATATCAAGGAGTATCCGCTGATCGACCTGCTGCCCGCGTTGATATTGGTGATGCCCATGACGCGCCTGTGGCTGGCGCTGATGGGCGGATGACAGGAAAGGAGAGCCCCCTATGGCACATGAGAGATTCCACTACCAGAGCCTGGAGCAGGTGCAGGAGAAGGCGCGCAAGCTGGGGCTACATCTGCCTTTCGCCGCCAGCACCGCCGTCCTGGCGGAACCCCTGCGGGTGCGGAACGTCACCCTGGCGAACCGGCTGGGCGTCGCGCCCATGGAGGGCGCCGACTCCACCCCGGCCGGCGCCCCGTCCGATTACACCGTCCGCCGCTATGTGAACGAGGCCATCGGCGGCAGCGCCGTCATCTGGTTCGAGGCCATCTCCATCGTGGAGGAGGGCCGCTCCTCCCAGACGCAGCTGCTCATAACCCGGGAGAACCTGGACCAGTATAAGGCCATGGTGGACAAGGTCAAAAACGCCGGGATGCGAGCCAACGGCTTCGCGCCGTATCTGATCATGCAGGCCAACCACAGCGGCCGCTATTCCAACCCCGGCAACAAGCCCGCGCCCATGATCGCCTACCGCCACCCGGAGCTGGAGCAGTACCGCGCCGCGTCGGACGCGTGCATCGTCAGCGACGATTACCTGAAGGGCCTGGAGGAGAAGTTCGGCCAGGCGGCGCTGCTGGCCCGCGAGGCGGGCTTCGACGCCGTGGACATCAAGTCCTGCCACGGCTATCTGCTGGCCGAATTGAGTTCCGCCTACACCCGCCCCGGCCCCTACGGCGGCAGCTTTGAGAACCGCACGCGCCTGCTGCGAAACGGCATCCTGGCTGCCAAGGCCTACGAAAACGACCGCTTCATGGTCACCTGCCGCCTGGGGATATACGACGGCTACGCCTGGCCCTACGGCTTCGGCGTGCGGGAGGGCGGCGGCCTGACGCCGGACCTGGACGAGCCCATCCAGCTGGTGCGGCAGCTGCGGGAGCAGTACGGGCTGGACCTGGTGGACCTGACCATGGGAAACCCCTATGCCACCACCCATGTGACCCGGCCCTTCGACAAGGGCAAGTATGTGCCGGACGAACACCCCTTCGTGGGGCTGGACAGGATGATCAACGGCATCGGCGCGGTGAAAAAGGCGGTGCCGGGCCTGACGGTGCTGGCCTCCGCGCCCACCTACCTGCGGCAGTACGCGGACCTGTATGCCGCCGGCGCGGTGGAGCAGGGGCTGTGCGACGGGATGCTGTTCGGGCGCATGGCCTTTGCCGACCCGGACTTCGCCAACGAGATCGTCAAAAACGGGCGCATCGACCCCAAGCGGGTATGCGTGACCTGCGGCAGCTGCGGCGATCTGATCCGCGCCCATATGCCCACCGGCTGCGTCGTCCGCGACCCGGACACGTTCCTGCCGTTTTTCCGGCAGTTCCAGGAGAGCAAAAAGGACCTGCCGAAGAACTTCCGCGGCTGAACGCCGCAGCGCGTATTTTGATCTCCAGGATGATAGGAAAATGGTCATTTCGGCAAAGACCGAAATGACCATTTCAAATTCTGCTCGTGGGCGATAAGGCGCTGGTTTATTCAAAGGTCACGTTGGCGGGAAGGTACTCCAGAATATACTCGATGTGGTCTATCTCCTGGCTCAAAGCGATCAGATACTCGTAATCCACGCTCTCAAATCCGTCCAGCCAGTTCATGATGCCGGCATAGACCGCGTCCATGATCTCCTTGTCCGGGGAAGCGGGAACGTAGTCATCCCGGACAGGCGCAGGCGGCTCACCGGTGAGAGTGCTGATGCAATAATTGGTGAATGCTTCATCGAAATACCGGAACGTGCCCGGGTCGGTGGGCCAGACAAGGGCCGCCGGGTCGATGCCGTTGGGCGTCAGATATTCGTCCTCCACCGCTTTGCCGATATAGGTCAGCAGCTCCTGGAGGTCCTCCTCCGTCACCTCGTCCTCCGCCGTCTTGGCGGGCCGTTTCTCGCCGCCGGAGAGAAGTTCCTCTATGAACGACTCATACTTCCCTTCCATGTCGGTGGTCGTATTGCCGAACAGGCTCAGGAAGAGATCGTCTGTTCTGTCCCCGCTGATCTGCTGCTGTTCCAGCCAATCGGAGACGGCCGCGACCACCTCCAGCTGGCTTTCAGTCCCCAGATAGCCATTCGTATCCGCGCAGATCGACTCGGCGGCGCCTGGGCCTCCGTTGCCTCCATCCAGAATATCCGTGATGGCGTCAGGGTAGGTCGTCAAGAGCCGCTCCATCGTCAAGCGAATGTACTCGAAGGCGTTGTCGATGTCCTCGCGCTCAAAGCCGCCGATGGCATCCGCCAGGGCCTGCATATCTTCCTCGGTGAGAGCGTAGTCGTTCAGCTCTTCCTCCGAAGGCCCGGCGTCACCGTGGCCGTGTGCGGCGTCGTTTTTCGCTACCCATTCCAGAAACTCGTCCCACTCCATCTCGCTGGGATCGACATCGGAAGTCCCATCGCCCGCCGCGAAGGCCCCGGTCCCCAGAGACAGGACCAGGCACAGGGCAAGGAGGGTCGCTACTGTTCTTTTCTTCATCTTTTGCTTTCCTTTCCCGATCAAGATTACAGCCACCGTCAGAAAGGAAGTTTATATCCGGCGGTGTCATGCTGCGCTGTCCCAACGGTACTCGCCCGCGGGAACAGGCTTTTGATACCTGCCCCGCGAACTTTCCCGCCGAAACAACAAAGGCGGCGCAGGGTAAAACCCCACACCGCGCACAACACAACACAAAAGCCGCACAACCCGCCCTTGTAAAAAGCCAAGGGAACAGGTATAATGAGCCTTGGGCGCTGAAAAGCTGTGTAGGAGGTTCGCGCTCCTGCATAGGGCCGTGAGGTGCTGCTATCACCTTGCGGCCCGCCTTTGTTATTCCGCTACTGCCATTATAGCGCGTTGTTTTCTTGAGTGCAAGAGTTTTTCCGACACGCGCCGACCATACAAAGCAGACCCGGGCGGGAGCATCGTTTTGATGCTCCCGCCCGGTTTGTGAAGGGTTTGCACGATATGGTATAATACACCCATCATATTATCAACGGGAGAGAGGTGACGGCAGGTGCCGGGGAAGCTGACGCAGCCGAAGGTGCGGCAATATAGGAACTGGCTCGGCCATGATATCCTCTTCGGCGCGTATTCCTATGTATACGACGAAAAGAGCCGCGTCCTGCTGGACCGGCTTTTCACGCTGCTGGAGCAGATCGCGCCTGCCGGGGAGGATGGTGCGCGGACGCTGTGGTTTCGGGCGGAGCGCGGGCCGATTGAGGACTATGGCGAAGCGGACGAGCTGATCGCGGAAGGTGAATTCACAGACCGGGCGGCGTTCGTGCAGGCCTGGGAGCGGGATTTCCCCGACGAGGTCGCCTGGTACGCGTTCTCCGCCATCGAGCGGAAGGAGGAGCGGTTCCGGGCCGTCTTACTGGGCCACCGGCTGGTGATCGTGCAGGACCAGAACCGGGAGATGTGCGACTATCCGGCGGACATCTCAGAGTTCGTGCAATGGCTGGTCGATTGCGCCGGGGAGTGCATAGAGATGCTCCGGGCCGGCACATACAATGACTATGTCCGGGAGCATCTGCCGCCGCAGCATAGGGTGGGGACGCTCCGCCGCCAGGACTATTGGGACATCTGGCCGGAGGAAAAGGCGGCATTTTTTTGGGACACCTCCGCAGAGGATGTTGCCGCGTTCCTCCGGCTGGCCGCGGCGCAGCCGAAAGAACGGAGCGCATTCACGCCTCGGCTGGCGGCCATGACGGCGGGCGACTTCTTCCGGTTCTGCTCATTGGGCTACGCGGCCAATGGCTATCCTGCGCGGCGCCTGTCCCCAAAAAAGCAGTACCTTCGATTTGCCGACGGGCGCGACGAGGGGCTGACAGGCATCGACGAGAAGTCCCCCGAGGCGTTTTATGCCTGGCTCACTACCAGGCACGGCGGGGGGCATCCGTGGGAGGTGTGCCAGGGCGGTGATTCGACCCATATATCCCTTTATGTGGTCCATGACAGCGGCGGCTATTGGCTCCGTCTGGCCGGAAGCGCCGTGAACCGGACCATGGAGACGGTGCGGTTTTATCTCGCTCTTTGCCGGGCGGGGGTCCCCGTGTATCTGGACGAGGCGGACATTCTGGCAGAGCGCCTTTTGGGGACGGAACAGATCGGCGTTGTGCCGGAGGGCGCGAGGCCCGAAGCCGGGGAGGGATATTTCCCCGGGCAGAGGATCATCGCGTTCATGAACCTGCCGGAAGAGGACCGGGAACAGTTCGTGCGGCGCTGTGATTGGCAGCCGATCGCCGAAGCGTCGCTGCTGTGCGCGGACTGATAGAGGACCCGGGCCGGGACCGTGTGCAAGAGTTTTTCCGACACGCGCCGACCATACGAAGCAGACCCGGGCGGGAGCATCGTTTTGATGCTCCCGCCCGGTTTTGTTGGATTCGGAAACCACTGGCTCGGTCAGTGGAGGCGTCTCGAAAAAGCTTTCGCTGCAGGCATCGAGCGAAGCGAATTACAAGGAAAAAACTCAAATGACGAGAACGCCAAAGGAAAAGGGGTCGCCCGTTTACGGGCTGTGGGGCAAGTGACGCAAGAGATTTTGACCCGGTCACACCAGACCGGGGACGGCGTTCGCCAGCATGTGGGCCAGCTGGCAGTGGCCCTTCCGGGTCAGGTGCATATGGTCGATGGGGTTGAATTCGCACGTCTCCGCGTCCAGGAAATGCGCCCCGGTGAGGGCGGCGGCGTCCTTCAGCGCGGCGGCCACGCCCAGGGACTTCTCCCGGCAGCCGCTGCCCATGACGGGATCGGCGAAGCCCTCCCCGATGGGGGGCGGCGCCACCACCAGGATGTTGGGGCCTTTTTCCGCCCAGCACAGGGTATTCTGGGCACGGCGTATCAGCCGCTGCATGGCCACGCCGATGGCGGGGGCGTTGACGCCCAGCCGCTCCTTCACGTCGTTGGTGCCCAGCATGATGACGAGCAGGTCCACCGGCTCATGGCTCAAAAGGCAGGGGGTGATGTAGTCCAGGCCGGACAGGTCGCCGTGGATGGGGTCGTCAAACACGGTGGTCCGTCCCCCCAGGCCCTCCTCCAGGCACAGGTACCCGTCCCCCAGCAGCTTTTGCAGCACACAGGGCCAACGCTCGTCCTCGTTGAACCGGGTGCCGCCGTCGGCGCAGTCGTTGGGGTCGGCGCAGTAGCCGTGGGTGTTGGAGTCACCGAAACAGACGATGTGCTTTTTCATATCCTCACCTCTTGATCTCCGGCAGGCTGGCTGCCGCGGCGGACTGGCCCACCCGGCGGAACTTCTCGTCGGGCAGAGCGGGGCGGATGGCCTCGTTCACGGCGGGGTACTCGTCGGCAAGCACTTCCTTGCACCGGGCCAGGATCAGGTCGCCGCCCTTGCCGGACATGACCCGGCCCAGCAGCAGCACATGGCGGAAATGATATAAGTCGTAATAATAGGCCAGGGCGTGGCCCAGGTACACGCCGATGGACCCGTAGACCTGCTCGGCCCGGGGATCGCCGGCCTCCATCAGCGCCTGGACCACCTTCAGCTTCTGGGCGGGGGAGAGGCTCTCGTCCAGGGCGATGCCCGCGGCGGGGGCCAGCTTGATGACGGCGTCCTGGGAGAAGTACTTCACCCCGCAGCCGATGTCGCCGCTCCACTCGTCCACCATGGCCTTGGGGCTGGCGTCCACCGGGACGAAGGCCAGTTCGTTGAGCCAGCCGGTGATGCAGCCGGCCGCGTCCACATACCCGGCCGCCTCGCTGGTGCCCATGGCGATGCCCAGCACGTTGTTCTCCCCCAGGCTCATGGTCCCGGCCAGGGCGGACACGTCGCCATCGTTGATGACGGCGTAGGGCACGTCGCCGAAGGTGTCCCGGATGGCGCGGATGTAGATGTCCTTCACCTTGGCGTCAAAGAGGTCGTCCGGCACCTGGAGGAAAAGGCTGGCCCGCATGGTCCGGTCGTTGATGTAGATGCCCGCGGAGGACACGCCCACCGCGTCCACCCGGGGCATATGCTCCGCGGCGGACTTCAGCGCCGAGACGATGCCCTCGTAGTGGTAATCCGGGTCGGCGGTGATCTTGGGATACCAGACCACCTCCTCGGAATAGACGCTCTCACCGTCGATGACGGCGGAGACTTTCCGGTCCGAGCCGCCGGCGTCGAAGCCGATGCGGCAGCCGTCCATGTGTCCGCCGATGCGCTTGGGGGAGTCCACCGGGTCGGGGACCCGGTCCACCCGCACCACCTGGAAGGGATGCTCGAACACATGGGCCATGAAGTGAAAGTCGAAGTCCTGCCGGCCGCCGTCGGCATAGATGGCAGCGATGGCGGCGCACACGGCCTCGTTCCCGGCCAGATACACCCGGAACCCGCCCTTCATCCACAGAAGGGTCTTGACGGTGCGCTCGATATAGTACACGTCCGCGTCAAAGCGTTCGCCGGTGCCGTGGATGAACGTGTGGCACACGGCCATCTGCCCGCCGGCCCGCTCCACCGCGATGTCGAAGGGCTCCCGGGCGGTCCGCAGGAACGCCGCGTTGAACAGGTTCAGGGGGAGAAAGCCGGGGTCCAGAGGGGGGACGTTCTTCACGGTCACGTCGATGCCCAGATGGTTCATTGCACATCCTCCTTGCGGGTAATATGTCGAAAATGCGGCAGGATAGACCCCACCACCTTTAAGGCTATCAGTTTTTTTCGACTTGTCAAGTGGCAGACAAAAATTTCTTTTGCTCCCCGGTTTTGCTTGACCTTTCCGAAAAAAGACAATATGATGGTCTCACCATATAAACGAAGGGAGCGATACCCATCATGGACGCGACAAAGGATAAGCTGCGCGCCTGGCGCGCCTGGGCGCAGCAGGAACTGCGCGGCTGCGTGGACTTCTGGCTGGCCCACGGCATCGACCATGAACACGGCGGGGTGTACACCTGCCTGGACCGGACCGGGCAGGTCTATTCCACGGACAAGAGCGTGTGGATGCAGGGCCGGTGCGGCTGGACGTTCTCCTACCTGTGCCATGTGTACGGCCCGCGGCAGGCGTGGCTGGACGCGGCGAAGAGCTGCATCGACTTTCTGGAGGACCACTGCATCAACCGTGACGCGGGCGGGCGGATGTACTTCACCGTCACCGCCGAGGGCAAGCCGCTGCGCCAGCGGCGGTACTGCTTCTCCGAGGGGTTCTACGCCCTGGCCAACGCCGAGTACTACGGCGTCACCGGCCGGCGGGAACACCTGGAGCGGGCACGCCGGGCCTATGAGCTGATCTGGCAGCTGGACCACGGCCTTATCAAGGACCCCACCGGCCTGGGGTCCAAGACCATCCCCGAGACCCGCTCCGGCCACGCCCTGGGCGCGCCCATGATCTACCTGAACATCACCTCCGTGATGCGCCGGGTGGATCCGGAGCAGGCCGCCCTTTACGACGAGCGGGCCGCCCAGTGCGTCCAGGAGATATTCAAGCTGCACGTCAAGCCCGCGCTGAAATGCACCCTGGAGAACGTGGACCCCGAGGGCCGGGAACGCCTTTACTACACCGAGGGCCGCACGGTCAACCCGGGCCACGACATCGAGTGCGTGTGGTTCTTGCTGGAGTACGCCGACCGCATCGGGGACAAGAAGCTACACGCCGGTGCGGAGCAGATCTTCAACTGGGCCATCGAGGCCGGCTGGGACCAGGAGTACGGCGGGCTGCTGTACTTCCTGGACTGCCTGAAAAAGCCGCCCGAGGCCTACGAGCATGACATGAAGCTATGGTGGCCCCACAACGAGATCCTGATCTCGTCGCTGATGCTCTACCGGGACACCGGGGACGAGAAGTACCTGGGCTGGTTTGAAAAGACCGTGGACTACTGCCAGAAGCACTTCTGCGACCCGGAAAACGGGGAGTGGTACGGCTACCTGCGCCGGGACGGCCTGCCCACCATGCCGCCAACCAAGGGCTCCACCTTCAAGGGGCCGTTCCATGTGCCCCGGAGCCTGGCCATGTGCGACCAGCTGCTGGGCCAGCTGCTGGGCGAGGGCGGCGGCGCGTTCCCGCCGGCAAAGTGACGCCGGGGCAAAAAACACGGGGACCATCCTATTGACAAAACACGTTACATACTGTAAAATTCAGCTAGAATTGTCCGTGTTTTGTGCGGAAAAATTATTTAATTATTTCAGATGGGAGGACCGATCATGACCATGAAGAAGCTGTTTGCGCTGCTTCTCTGCCTGGCGATGGTGCTGGGCCTGGCCGCCTGCGGCGGCGGGACCGCGCCTACCCCCTCGGAGGCGCCCAAGGAGGAAGCGGAGCCGACCGAGGCCCCGGAGGAAGAGGCCGAGGAGCCGGAGCCCACGGAGGCGCCGGAGGAAGAGGCTGAACCTACGGAGGAACCCAAGGAGGAGGAGCCGGAACCCACCGAGGAACCCAAGGAGGAGGAACCCGAGCCTACCGAGGAACCCGAGGAAGAGGCTGAGGCCACGGAGGAGCCGGAGACGGCGGAGGAGCCGAAGGACGAGGAGCCCGAGACCGCCGAGGCCGCGGAGGAACCCAAGGATGAGGAACCCGAGGCTGCGGAGGAGCCGGAAGTGGCCGCGGAGCCGGTGGAGATCCGCTGGTGGGTGCCGCCCACGTTCATCCAGGACCCGGACGATCCCGCTGGCACCTATGAGGAGAAGCTGGCGGAGGCCTTCCACGAGGAGTATCCCAACATCACGGTGAAGGTGGAGACCATCGACTTCACCACGGCCAGCGACAAGATCACGGGCGCCATCGAGAGCGGGACGGCAGCGGACGTGCTGTTCGACGCGCCGGGGCGCATCATCGAGTATGGCAAGAACGGGAAGCTGGTGCCGCTGGACGATATGTTCACGGAGGAGTTCATCGCGGACGTGGGGAACGACGCGCTGCTGACCAGCTGCCAGGGCGACGGTGTGTACTATATGTTCCCGATCAGCGCCTCTCCGTTCTACATGGCGATCAACGAGGATATGTGGGAAGACGCCGGCGCGATGGAGTATGTGAACCTGGAAGGGGACCGCTCCTGGACGACGGAGGACTTCGAGAAGGCGCTGGAGGCGCTGTATGACAAGGGGTACAACCCCGGCGTGCTGTTCTGCAACGGTCAGGGCGGCGACCAGGGTACCCGTGCGCTGATCGCGAACCTGTATAGCGGCAGCGTGGCGGACCTGGAGAAGTACACGTTCGACAGCCCGGAGATGATCAAGGGCCTGGAGAAGGCGCAGGAGTGGATCGAGAAGGGCTGGCTCGGCAACGGCGTTGAGTACAACGGCGGCCAGAGCATCGAGCTGTTCGTGGCGGGCCAGACCAGCTTCGAGCTGTGCTGGGGCACGTCCGCGGCCGGCAACAACGCGGCGACGATGGAAGAGAACGGCGTGAAGCCGATCTCGCTGCCGTTCCCGTCTGACGACGGCAAGGCGGAGCTGGAGTACCTGGTGAACGGGTTCTGCGTGTTCGACAACGGGGACGAGGCGAAGGCGGCCGCGGCGAAGCAGTTCATCCAGTGGCTGTGCGACAGCGAGGAGAACGTGGTTCGGACGGGCGCGTTCCCTGTGAAGCAGAGCATGGGGAACCTGTATCCGGACGACGCGGAGAAGGAACTGCTGCTTGAGTTCACGAAGATGTACGGTCCTTACTACAACACGATGGACGGCTTTGCGAACATGCGCGCGCAGTGGTTCGACATGTTGCAGCGGATCACGGACGGCGGAGATGTGACGGAACTTGCCACCGCCGCTACCGAGGCCTCCAACAAAGAGCTGAACATCGACCCCGCCGCTGTGGCGGCTCCCGGCCCGGCCGAGATGCCCGAGGCAGAGGAAGAGGAAGAGAAGCTGGAGGAAGAGGTCGAGGAAGAAGTCCAGGAAGAGGTCGAGGAACTGGAAGAGGAGATCGACGAACTGGCTGAAGACGCCGGCGAGGCCCTGGGCACCGCCGCCATCGGCGCCATGGAAGACGCCGTGGAGGGCGAGGACGCCGAGGAGCCGGAGACGGCGGAGGAGCCGAAGGACGAGGAGCCCGAGACCGCCGAGGCCGCGGAGGAACCCAAGGATGAGGAACCCGAGGCTGCGGAGGAGCCGGAAGTGGCCGCGGAGCCGGTGGAGATCCGCTGGTGGGTGCCGCCCACGTTCATCCAGGACCCGGACGATCCCGCTGGCACCTATGAGGAGAAGCTGGCGGAGGCCTTCCACGAGGAGTATCCCAACATCACGGTGAAGGTGGAGACCATCGACTTCACCACGGCCAGCGACAAGATCACGGGCGCCATCGAGAGCGGGACGGCAGCGGACGTGCTGTTCGACGCGCCGGGGCGCATCATCGAGTATGGCAAGAACGGGAAGCTGGTGCCGCTGGACGATATGTTCACGGAGGAGTTCATCGCGGACGTGGGGAACGACGCGCTGCTGACCAGCTGCCAGGGCGACGGTGTGTACTATATGTTCCCGATCAGCGCCTCTCCGTTCTACATGGCGATCAACGAGGATATGTGGGAAGACGCCGGCGCGATGGAGTATGTGAACCTGGAAGGGGACCGCTCCTGGACGACGGAGGACTTCGAGAAGGCGCTGGAGGCGCTGTATGACAAGGGGTACAACCCCGGCGTGCTGTTCTGCAACGGTCAGGGCGGCGACCAGGGTACCCGTGCGCTGATCGCGAACCTGTATAGCGGCAGCGTGGCGGACCTGGAGAAGTACACGTTCGACAGCCCGGAGATGATCAAGGGCCTGGAGAAGGCGCAGGAGTGGATCGAGAAGGGCTGGCTCGGCAACGGCGTTGAGTACAACGGCGGCCAGAGCATCGAACACTTTGTGGCGGGCCAGACCAGCTTTGAGCTGTGCTGGGGCACGTCCGCTGCCGGCAACAACGCGGCTACGATGGAAGAGAACGGCGTGAAGCCGATCTCTCTGCCGTTCCCGTCTGACGACGGCAAGGCGGAGCTGGAGTACCTGGTGAACGGCTTCTGCGTGTTCGACAACGGGGACGAGGCGAAGGCGGCCGCGGCGAAGCAGTTCATCCAGTGGCTGTGCGACAGCGAGGAGAACGTGGTTCGGACGGGCGCGTTCCCTGTGAAGCAGAGCATGGGGAACCTGTATCCGGACGACGCGGAGAAGGAACTGCTGCTTGAGTTCACGAAGATGTACGGGCCTTACTACAACACGATGGACGGCTTTGCGAATATGCGCGCGCAGTGGTTCGATATGTTGCAGCGGATCACGGACGGCGGAGATGTGACGGAACTTGCCACCGCCGCCACCGAGGCCTCCAACAAGGGCATGGCCGGCTGACAGTCCCGATAAAGAGGCAGGCGTTTGCCTAACACATAATGCAGGCCGCCTCCCCGCGCAGGCGGGGAGGCGGTTTTTATTTCCCGACCGAGAAGGGAGGAACCCCTATGAGCCGCTCCGGCCACGTCCTCAAGAGGAGGGAGACGGTGACGGCGTATCTGTTCATGCTGCCGTCCCTGTGCTTCTTCGCGGCGTTCGTGGTGCTGCCCATGATCATGGGCATCGTCACCAGCCTTTTCAACTATACGATGAAATATCCCGTCTCCAAGGAGACGTTCATCGGTCTGCAAAACTATGTGGACCTGTTTCACGACGACGACTTTCTGCGCGCTATGCTCAACACCTTCATCCTGGTGGTGGTCACGGTCCCGTCCGTGACGATGTTCTCCCTGTGGGTCAGCTCGGTGATCTATAAGATGAAGCCGGGCTGGTGTTCTTTCTTCCGGTGCGTGTTCTACCTGCCGGTGGTCACGGGTACCGTGGCGGTGGTGGTGGTCTGGAAGTGGATGTTCGACGGTTACAGCGGCATCCTCAACTACCTGCTCAAGGCGGTGGGCCTGATCGACAAGAACATCCGCTTTTTGGGCGACACCCGCTTCGCCATCTGGTGCATCATCACCATCATGTTCACCACCTATGTTGGCCAGCCCATCGTGCTGTATGTGGCGGCGCTGGGCAACGTGGACCAGTCGCTGGTGGAGGCCAGCCAGGTGGACGGGGCCAACAATATGCAGGTGTTCTGGCGCATCAAGTGGCCCCAGATCATGCCTACCACCCTTTACATCGTGGTCATCACCACCATCAACACCTTCCAGTGCTTCTCCCTGATCCAGCTGCTCACATCGGGCGGTCCGGCGGGCAGCACCAACACGGTGATGTACTACCTTTATAAAAATGCGTTCAATCTGTATAAGTACGGCTATGCCAACTCCATGGGCGTCGTCCTTGCCATCGTCATCGCCATATTGAGCGCCATCCAGTTCAAGGTGATGAGCAAGGATGTCTCGTATTGAGGAGGGCCGCGATATGACGAAGAAAAGAGTATCCCTCTACCGGATCATCTCCATCCTGCTGCTGGCGGTGATCGCCTTCACGTTCATTTTTCCCTTCTACTGGATCATGACCGGGTCGCTGAAGAAGCAGAACGTGGCCATCAAGCTGCCGCCGGAGTGGTTCCCCCTGCATCCCACCCTGGAGAACTTCCAGAAGCTGTTCCGCAACCCGGCCGGCTGGTGGATGTTCAACACGGTGTTCATCTCCCTGTGCAGCATGGTGCTGGTGTGCGTCACCGCGTCCATGGCGGGCTATGTGCTGGCGAAAAAGCGGTTTTACGGCCGGGCGGTCCTGTTCAGCATCATCATCTGCGCCATGGCCCTGCCAAAACAGGTGGTGCTGGTGCCGCTGGTACGCATCATGGCGCGGCTGAATCTGGCGGACTCCCTGT
Source organism: uncultured Oscillospiraceae bacterium (assembly GCA_947630645.1). Taxonomy (GTDB): domain Bacteria; phylum Bacillota; class Clostridia; order Oscillospirales; family Oscillospiraceae; genus CAJOIG01. The sequence continues at coordinate 59,930 of CANRIF010000001.1, forward strand.
GGGCGGTGATCTTGCCGACGGTGGGCTGGCCATTCGGCGTGTTCCTCATGAAGCAGTTTTCCGAGACGGTGCCCACAGAGATCCTGGAGGCCGCCCGCATCGACGGCGCCGGCGAGGCGCGCACATTTTTGCAGGTTGTATGCCCCATCATCAAGCCCGCTTTCGGCGCGCTGGCCATCTTCACGTTCATCAACACCTGGAACGACTACTTCCTGCAATTGATCATGCTTCGTTCCCGGGCCAACCTGACCATATCCATGGGCATTGCCACCCTCCAGTCGGAGTATGCCACCAACTACGGCCTGTTGATGGCCGGGGCCGCGCTGGGCGCCGTGCCCATCGTGACAGTGTTCCTCGTATTCCAGAAATTCTTCACCCAGGGCATCACCATGGGCGCGGTGAAAGGATAAAGAAACGACAATGAAAGACCTGTCCAAATATAAAGGCATATTCCCGGCGTTCTACGCCTGCTATGACGGCGCCGGGGCGGTGAGCGCGCCCCGGGCCAAGGCCCTGGCCTGGTACCTGCTGGAGGCGGGGGTGCAGGGGCTCTATGTGGGCGGCTCCTCCGGCGAGTGCATCTATCAGAGCGTGGACGAGCGGAAAAAGACCCTGGAGGCCGTCATGGAGGAGGTGGGCGGCAAACTCACCGTCATCGCCCATGTGGCCTGCAACAACACCGCCGACAGCCAGGCCCTGGCCGCCCACGCCCAGAGCATGGGGGTGGACGCCATCGCCGCCATCCCGCCCATCTACTTCAAGCTGCCGGAGGACGCCATCGCCAAGTATTGGAACGACATCTCCGCCGCCGCCCCCGACACGGACTTCATCATCTACAACATCCCCCAGCTGGCGGGGGTGGCCCTGACCCCGGCGCTGCTGCGGAAGATGCTGCAAAATCCCCGGGTCATCGGCGTGAAGAACTCCTCCATGGCCACCTATGATATCTCCCTGTTCCTGAAGGAGGGGGCCATGGTGATGAACGGGCCGGACGAGCAGCTGGTCACCGGGCTCATCACCGGCGCCACCGGCGGCATCGGCGGCACATACGGCGCCATGCCGGCGCTGTATCTGAAGGCGGCGGAGTTGGCCCTGACCGGCCAGGTGGAAAAGGCCGGTGCGCTCCAGGCGGGCATCTGCCGCATCATCGAGCGGCTCTGCTCCGGCAAGTGCAATATGTATGCCATGATCAAGGAGGTCCTGCGCCAGCAGGGCGGGCCGGACATCGGCGACGCCCGGGCGCCCCTCACCGGCCTGACCGAGCCGGACAAGGCCGTGGCGGCCGCCTGCGTCGCCATGATCGAAGAGACGAAAAAACAGTATTGTTGAGGTGTTTGTCATGCTGCGGATCTACTGCACGGAAAATTACGAGGCCATGAGCCGCAAGGCGGCGGCCGTCATGGCCGCCCAGGTGATCGCAAAGCCGGACTGCGTCCTGGGCCTGGCCACCGGCTCGTCGCCCGTCGGCCTTTACCAAAACCTGGCCGCCGGGTGCGCGGCGGGGGATCTGGACTTCTCCCATGTCACCACGGTGAACCTGGACGAGTACGCCGGCCTGGACGGGACCCACGACCAGAGCTACCGCTATTTCATGGACCACAATCTCTTTGACCACATCAACATCGACAAGTCCCGCACCAATGTGCCGGACGGCAAGGCCCCCGACCCGGAGGCGGAGTGCCGCCGGTACGAGGCGCTGCTCGCGTCGGTTGGCCCGGCGGACATCCAGCTGCTGGGCATGGGCCGCAACGGCCACATCGGCTTCAACGAGCCGGCGGACACGTTCACCGTGCCCACCCATGTGGTGACGCTGACTGACTCCACCATCGACGCCAACGCCCGGTTCTTCGCCAGCCGGGACCAGGTGCCCAAAAAGGCCCTGACCATGGGCGTGGGCGCCATCATGCGGGCGCGCCGGGTGCTGATGGTGGTCAGCGGGCCGGACAAGGCCGAGGCGGTGAAGGCCGCCTTCGCCGGGCCGGTGGACCCCCATGTGCCCGCGTCCATATTGCAGCTGCACCCGGACGTGGTGCTGGTGGGCGATAAGGCCGCGCTGGCGGGCCTCGTGGAAACGGGGGTCGAGGTATGCGTCTGACAGGCGGACGGGTCTTTGACCCCAACAAGGGCTTCGTGCTGCGGGACGTGTACACGAAGGACGGCCTGATCGCGGAGGAGGCGGACGGCGAGACGCTGGACGTGTCCGGCTGCTACGTCATCCCGGGCCTGACGGACCTGCACTTCCACGGCTGCCGGGGCGCGGACTTCTCCGACGGCGACCCGGCGGGCCTGCAGACCATGGCCGACTATGAGCTGAGCCGGGGCGTGACCCAGATCTGCCCGGCGGGCATGACTCTGGACGTGCCCCAGCTGGAGAAGATCTGCCGCACCGCGGCGGAGCATAAGGCCCACGCCAGATCCGGCGCGGACCTGGTGGGGGTGAACCTGGAGGGGCCGTTTTTGTCCCAGGCGAAAAAGGGCGCCCAGAACGGGGCCTGGATACGGGACCCGGACCCGGCGCTGCTGCTGCGGCTGAAGGAGCTGTCCGGCGGGCTGGTGAAGCTGGTGAGCCTCGCCCCGGAGGCGCCGGGAGCCATCGACTTCATCCGCCAGGTGAAGGACCAGGTGCGGGTCAGCGTGGCCCACACCGCCTGCGACTATGACCAGGCCCTGGCTGCCTTCGACGCCGGGGCGAAGCAGGCCACCCACCTCTTCAACGCCATGAACCCCTTCGCCCACCGGGCGCCCGGCCCCATCGGCGCGGCGTCCGACTCCGACTGCATGGTGGAGCTGATATGCGACGGCATCCACATCCACCCCGCCGTCATCCGGGCGGTGTTCAAGCTGTTCGCCGGGCGGGTCATCATCATCAGCGACTCCCTGCGTGCCTGCGGTATGCCGGACGGCCAGTACGAGCTGGGCGGCCAGGACATCTTCGTGAAGGGGCCGCTGGCCACCCTGGCCGACGGGACCATCGCCGGGTCCATCACCGACCTGATGGGCGGCATGGTCCGGGCGGTGGGCTACGGCGTCGATCTGCACGCCGCGGTGACCGCCGCGGCGGTCCACCCGGCCCAGGCCCTGGGCATTTATGACCGCTACGGCAGCCTGGATGTGGGCAAGATAGCCAATATCGTGATATTAAATTCCGATTTTTCCTTGCAAAATGTCATATTCCATGGTAAGATAAGCGTGTAACTGGGCGCGTGCCCCCATATTTTATTTAGGTCTTACGCCGTTACTCCTCTACCATAGCGGCGCGGGACCGTAAAAAAGGAGGATGACCCTTCCGCCGGGCCGGCGGTGCGGCAGTGTGGAGACCTGTCGTAAAGTGCGGGGAGTTTCGCTCTTCCCGGACAAGGGAGTATTTGCGGAGGCATTGCTCCTACGGCTCAAGCGCATGGCAACTGTTACTCTCAAAGGCATTAAGAAGGTCTACGACAACAAGGTGACCGCCGTCCACGACTTCAACCTGGAGATCGCGGACAAGGAGTTCATCGTCCTGGTCGGACCCTCCGGCTGCGGCAAGTCCACCACCCTGCGGATGGTGGCTGGCCTGGAGGACATCACCGAGGGCGACCTCTACATAGGCGAAAAGCGGGTCAACGACGTAGAGCCAAAGGACCGGGACATCGCCATGGTCTTCCAGTCCTACGCCCTGTATCCCCATATGACCGTCTATGACAACATGGCCTTCGCCCTGAAGCTGCGTAAGATGCCCAAGGCGGAGATCGACAAGCGGGTGAAGGAGGCTGCGGCCATCCTGGACATCACCGAGTACCTGGACCGGAAGCCCAAGGCTCTGTCCGGCGGCCAGCGGCAGCGTGTGGCCATCGGCCGCGCCATCGTGCGTGAGCCCCAGGTGTTCCTGATGGACGAGCCGCTGTCCAACCTGGACGCAAAGCTGCGTAACCAGATGCGCGCCGAGATCATCAAGCTGCGCCAGCGCATCGACACCACCTTCATCTACGTCACCCATGACCAGACCGAGGCCATGACCCTGGGCGACCGGATCGTGATCATGAAGGACGGCTTCATCCAGCAGATCGGCACCCCCCAGGAGGTGTTCGACGAGCCCGAGAATATGTTCGTGGCCGGCTTCATCGGCACGCCGCAGATGAACTTCTTTGACGGCAAGGTGGTCAAGAACGGCGACGGCTATGAGTTGCACACCCACGGCGCGGTCATGGAGCTGACCAAGGCGGCCCAGGAGAAGCTGGCCGCCCAGGAGATCACCGAGAAAGATGTCACTGTCGGCATCCGTCCGGAACACGTGCATCTGGCCGAGGCCAGCAGTTCCACCCTGGGCGCCAAGGTGGACGTGTCCGAGATGATGGGCTCCGAGATCTACCTGCACGTGGACGCTGACGGCAAGGACGTGGTCCTGCGTATCCCCTCCACGGAACTGCCCGCCGAGTGGCGCTCTGGCATCCCCTTCGGCACCCAGATCAGTTTCACTTTCCCGGCGGACCTGCTGCACCTGTTCGACCCGGAGACGGAGAAGAACCTCCTGATCTGACCTACCATTATAAATGTAGTCCCGGCTCTCTTGAGCCGGGACTTTTCCATGTGGCGCGGCTGTCAGCCGCGGCGGAGGTTGGCGGAGATGTGGGTGAGCGCCGCGGCGGCCTCCATGCCCAGCCGCTCCTGCCGGGCCATGTCCGCCAGACTCACCATCCCCACCAGCTTCCCGTCCTCTGTCACCGGGATGCGCCGTATCTGCTCCCGGCCCATGGCAGCGGCGGCGCTGTCCGCCTCGTCCCCCGGCGCGCAGGTCAGGATGCCCCGGCTCATGATCTCCCGGAGCATGGTGTCGGCGGGGTCGTAGTCCATGGCGACGCACCGGGTCACGATGTCCCGGTCCGTCACCAGCCCCCGCAGCCGTCCCTCGCCGTCGCACACCGGCAGCGCCCCCAGGTTGTGCCGCTTCATCAGCCGGGCCGCCGCCGTCACCGGCTCCTTCTGGTCGGCGTAGATCACATGGCGCGACATGATATCTGCTACTTTCATTTTTCGTCCCCCTGTGGTATACTGATGATATGTAGCGCTGCATATCACAGTATGCCCGAAAGAGGCGGCGTTTATGCGCCCACCCGCTGGGCCAGCACCGGACCCACCGCGTCGGCGAACAGCTCCGCGGCGGTGATGGCCTCCTGGAGTGTGTTCCCGGCGGAGCCGATCTCCAGAAGGACGCTGCCGGGGGTGAGCTGCTGGTTGTAGCGGTAGGGCGTCAGCAGCGTGGGACGCATCAGGTGGGGGTACTTCTCCTCCGCCACCCGCTGCAGGCTCATGGCCAGGGCCAGGTTCTCCCGCCAGGCTGGGTGGGTGAGGCTAGCGTCCGTGCCCATGACGAACATGATCTGGGCCGCGTCCGCCTCCAGCTGGTCCGACACGGTCCGGTACATCACCTCGCTGTCGCCGATGGCGTCCCGGTGCAGGTCTATGACCATGGCGATGCCGGGGTACTGCTCCAGGTACTGCTGGATGGCCTGCTGGCTCCGGTCGTAGGAGCCGTTGTAGCTGGGCCAGTCGTAAAGCTCCGTGTCCACCAGCACCCGCAGCCCCTGTTCCTCCAGCGCCTTTCCCAGGGCCAGCCCCACCTGGATCACGGTGTGGTCCGTGTCGGTGGTGCGGTAGTCGGCGGTGGCCTGATACTGGTCGTCCCCGTCGGGGGTGAAGGCCTCCGTGCCGTGGGTGTGGATGATGAGGATCTGATAGCCCAGGGCGGGCAGGGTGATGTCCGGCTCCCCGGCCAGGAGCGCCGGGCCGTCCACGTCGAAGGACGTGTCGTTTTGCAGCGGCTCCCGCTCCCAGGTGATAGTGGTGGAGATGACCTGCGCCGCCGGGTGCCAGACGTTGGCCGCCGGCTTGCCCGCGACCGGCTCCGGCGCGGCGGACGGCGGGGAAGAGGGCGAGGCCTCCGGCGTCGGTCCCGGCACAGCGGTCCCGGTGGGGACCGGGCTGGCCGAGGCGCTGGGCAGCGGCTGGGCGGTGGCTCCGGCGATGACCTGGGTGGACCGGGGCGCGGCGGTGCCCGCCAGACGGGGCGTCGGCACGACGCCGGCCGGGGCGGATGTCTCTTCCGGCGCGTCGGTGGGCGCGGCGCTGGCGGTGGGGCCAGGCTGGACAGACACAGCGGCGCCCATGGCCGGCACGGCGGCGTCCTCGCCGGTGACGGGTATGACGCCGGCCAACACGCCCAGGAAGGCGAAGCACACCAGCAGCAGGATCACGGAAAACAGCTTGAACTTCACGGGGAAGCCCCCTTTCGGATGTATAAAGGGTCTGCGGGGACCATACATTAAATGTATATGATATATATGCCGGTCATCGGAAGAATATTCCGCCCATTCATAAATTTTTAAAGGAGAGAACATAAAAATGAAGCTTTCTTACAAGACCAAGGGCGTTTGCTCCCGCCAGATGAACATCGAGGCCGAGGACGGCGTGATCAAGAGTGTGGAGGTAGTGGGGGGCTGCAACGGAAATCTCCAGGGTATCTCCCGTCTGGTGGAGGGAATGCGGGTGGAAGAGGCCATCTCCCGCCTGGAGGGCATCCGCTGCGGGACCAAGGAGACCTCCTGCCCGGACCAGCTGGCACAGGCGCTGAAGCAGTTAACATAATTTGAAAGAAAAACTGCGTTTTTGTCGACATAATACCCTCGGGGCGACCGGACCCGCGGCCGATTTTTTGGAAATTTCTGTCGAAATTTTGGACACATCCCAATTTTTTCCAATCCAAAAACACAATATGTTGAAGAAATTTCGGCAGATGTGTGCAAAATAAGCACAAATTATTGTGCGTTTGGTACAATTTCCAATTTGAAAAGCCGTCTTTTTGACACAATGCCGATTGTTTTCCCCCTTTTCCTTTCGCTATAATATAGTTACCGAAAATGAATTTTGGGTATCCAGTTCCTGCAATTCCGGTAGCGATGCGAAAGGGAGGCGGTCCGAATGAAAAACCGGTGGTTTGCGAAGACAGCGGCGATCGTGTGCGCGGTCTGCCTTGCCATGGGCGTGATGAGCCAGACGGTTTTTGCAAGAGACGGTGCATCCGGTACGGACGGCTATGCCGCGGAGATGCCGGAGGCCACCTTTGTGATCCTGGACGGCGCGGGCGGCGAGGACGCCCTGCCGGTGACGGACAACCGCCAGTCCGTGCCCCTGTATTCCGGCGGTGTGCAGGTGGGTTCCTGCGCGGTGATCGACGGCGAGCCCTATATGGGCGTGGCGGCGTTCTGTCAGGCCTTGGGCCTGCCGGCCCAGGCCATCGACAACGGCAACGCCGTGTCCCTGGCCATGGACGGGCTGCTGCTGCTGGCGCAGATGGGACAAGCCTGGTTCACCTGCAACGAGCGGTACCTCTATCTGGCCAACGGCCCCCAGCTCATCGACGGGGCGGTGGCGCTCCCGGTGGAGGACCTGGTCAAGTGCATGGGCCAGACGGCCTACTGGGACCGGGTGCAGTGGACCCTGACCGTGGACGACACGACGGTGCGGCCGCTGCTGTCCGGCAGCGATTACTACGACGAGGCGGACGTGTATTGGCTCAGCCGCCTGATCTTCTCTATGGCCGGCGAGGAGCCGCTGGACGCCAAGGTGGCGCTGGGCGGCGTGTGCGTCAACCGGCTGGGGAACGCCGATTTTGGCGGGCAGGACAACATCTATGACGTGGTGTTCGCCAAGAACCAGTTCGACGTGGTCACCAACGGCATGATCTACGTCCAGCCGGACGAGGAGTCCGTGGTGGCGGCGAAGCTGGCGCTGGAGGAGGGCTGCGACCTGTCCCGGGGCGCGTTCTATGTGGCCGGGTCGGACATGGGCAGCGGCTATGAGTGCGTAGCCCAGCTGGGCGGCCTGCGGTTCTTTACAGCCGCGTGAGGGCGTGGTATACTGCCGTCAGGCGTAAAAATGCAAACGATAAGGGACGCGCCGGTGCGCGTCCCTTTCCCTATGTGAGGTGCGGCGATGGAGAACATCCTGCGTGAGGGCCTGGCGGCCCTGGGCGTCCCCGCGGACGAGGGGCAGATACGGCAGATGGCGGCCTATGGGCGGCTGCTTCTGCGGGCCAACGAGACAACCAACCTGACGGCCATCCGGGAGGAGGAGGCCGCGGCGCGGCTGCACTTTCTGGACAGCGCCGCGCTGCTGACCACGGCGGACTTCGCCCCCGGCATGGCGGTGGCGGACGTGGGTTCCGGCGGGGGGTTCCCCGGGGTGCCGCTGCGTATCCTGCGGCCGGGGCTGCGGCTGACCTGCCTGGACAGCGTGGGAAAGAAGATGGACTTTGTGCGCGGTGCCTGCCGGGAGGTGGGGCTGGAGGACGTGACCTGCCTCTGGGGCCGGGCGGAGGAGATGCCCGCGCTGCGGGAGACGTTCGACATCGTGGTGAGCCGGGCGGTGACGGAGCTGCCGCTGCTGGCGGAGCTGTGCCTGCCGCTGGCGCGGCCAGGCGGGCTGTTCCTGGCCATGAAGAACCCGGACTGCGACGAGGAGGCCGCCCGGGCGGCGTTCGCCGTCAAGGCCCTGGGCGGGCGGCTGCGGGAGATACGGCGCTACACCGTCCCCGGCACGGATACGGTCCACGCGGTGGTGGTGGTGGAAAAGGTCCGGCCCACGCCGCTCCAATATCCCCGCCGATGGGCGCAGATCAAGAAAAAGCCCCTGCTGGGGTGAGGATATGGAGAGCCGCCCTGACGCCTCGGCGTCAGGGCGGCTTCCCTATGCCTGTCTAAAGAATGGAATACAGGACCAGCCCCGCGGCGCCGGCCCCGGCCATGACCCAGATGGGATTGGGCTTGGCCAGGCGCAGGACGAGAAACCCTGCCAGGAAGATGCCCGCGGCCACCCAGTCCAGGGCGGTCAGGTCCGCAGGAAGGACCCGCTGGCCGTAGAGGGCCAGGCAGAGCAGCCCCAGCCCCGCGGAGGCGATCATGGCCACCACCGCCGGGCGGATGCCGGCCAGTACGCCCTGGACTGCATCCAGGCCGCGGAAGCGGTAGTAGACCCAAGCCAGCAGCAGCACGATCACGCAGGAGGGCAGCACGCATCCCGCCGTGGCGATCACCGCGCCGGGGATGCCCGCCACCCGGATGCCCACGAAGGTGGCGGCGTTGATGGCGATGGGGCCGGGGGTCATCTCCGCGATGGCCATGATGTCGGCGAACTGGCCCATGGTGAGCCAGGGGTGCAGGTCTACCACCTGATGCTGGATAAGAGGCATGGCGGCATAGCCGCCGCCGATGCTGAACAGGCCGATCTGCATAAAGCTCCACAGCAACTCGAGATAGATCATCTGTCCCCCTCCTTTCCTTTCCGGGAACGCAGATAAGCGTCGGCTGCCCCGGCTGCGCCGGCGGCCAGCAGGATGGGGATGACGCTTACGCCGAAAAACTGCACCGCGATGAATGCGGCTGCCAGAATGACCAGCGGCAGGAGCCGCCGCGTCTTTGCCACGCCCTGTGCCAGCGTCACCGTCACGTCCGCGATCACCGCCGCCACGCCCGCCAGCATCCCCTTCATCGCCAGGTCCACCACGGCGTTGTCCCGGAAGGCGGCGTAGAAAAAGGAGATCACCGAGATGATGATGAGCGGCGGCAGTATGGTGCCCAGCACAGTGACCAGCGCGCCGGGGATGCCCGCCACCCGGTAGCCGACCAGGATGGAGGCGTTCACGGCGATGGCGCCGGGGGAGGACTGGGCGATGGCCGTCAGGTCCATCATCTCGTCCTCCTCCAGCCAGTGGAACTTCTCCACGAACTTGCGCCGCATCAGCGGGATGATGACGAACCCGCCGCCAAAGGTACAGGCGCTCAATTGAAACGTGGACAGGAACAGCCGCAAATAGGGGGGTCTTTCATTTTTCATAGGAATGGCTCCTTTCAGGCCAGCACGTCGTGGTCCAGCCACTTGTCGCCCCGGGCGCGGAGCAGGAACAGCGCCGCCCGCACCAGCCAGTCGGTACACCAGCCAAACCACACGCCCCACAGCCCCACGGGGGTGTACCGGCACAGATACCAGCACATGGCCACCCGGAACAGCCACATACTCAAGCTGCTGACCAGCATGGGATAGGACACGTCCCCCGCTGCCCGCAGGCCGTTTGGCAGGGTGAACGCGCAGGGCCACAGCACGATCCGCACCGCCGAGATGAACCAGGTGATGCGCCAGACCAGCTGCACGCCGTCGGGGGTGAGGGCGGTGAAGCGGGTGATGAAGGGGACCGCGGCGGAGAACAGCACCCCCGTTCCGATGCAGATAAGGGTGGCGATCCCCGTGAACGAGCGCATATACCGCCGGGCCTCGTCGGGCTGGCCCCGGCCGATGCACTGGCCCGCCACGGTGATGAGCCCGGTGCCGATGGCGGAGGCGGGCATGACGGCGCAGTTCTCCAGCGTGGCGATGACGGCCTGGGCCGCGATGGCGGTGGTCCCCAGGAAGGAGACGGTGGACTGGACCACCAGCTTGCCGAATTGGAACATCCCGTTCTCCACGGCGGAGGGCAGCCCCACCCGCACGATGCGCCGGAGCATGGCCCCGTCGGGCAGGAAGGACCGGGCCCGGCCTAAGGATATGGCCTGGCCGGGGCGGGCCTGGTACCGGAGCATGACGGCGGCGCTGACGATGCGGCTGGCCAGTGTGGCCAGGGCCGCGCCCAGCGCCCCCAGCCCACAGGCGAAGATCAAAATGGCGTTGCCGATGATGTTGAGGATGTCCGCGGCTGCCGCCACGATCATGGGCCGGCGGGAGTCGCCCGCGGCCCGGTGGAGGGCGGCGCTGGCGGTGTACAGGGCCAGGAAGGGATAGCTGATCACCGTCACCAGCATATACACGTCCGCCGCGTCCATGACCGCCGGCTCCACCGCGCCGAATATGAGCCCCAGCAGCGGCCGGCGCAGGGGCAGCAGCGCCGCCATAAAGGCCAGCGACAGCAGCAGGGACAGGGTCATCACCTGATGGGCGGCGTGGTTGGCCTCCCGGGTGTCCCGGTGGCCGATGTACTGGGAGCAGATGATGGTGCCGCCGGCGGCCAGGGCGGTGAAGAAGTAGGTCATGAGCATATTGACCGAGTCCACCAGCGCCACGCCGGAGATGGCCGCCTCGCCCACGTTGGAGACCATGAACGTGTCCGCCACGCCCATGAGCCCGGTGAGGACCTGCTCGGCCACCAGCGGGATCAGCAGCGCCCGCAGCTCTTTCTTCGTGAACACCCCTCCGCCCCCCTTTCGATGATCATCGTATTTTGCACGCCCATTATATAAGCGCGGCTGTCTATTTGCAATAATGACTGTATGATGGCGAAACGCTTTCATCGTTTTTGCCGTGCGTTCATTATGGCGGCCGTACATAAAAACTGTGGATAGCCCAGCCGAAGGGTTTGCTTGACAAAAACACAAAGAGCGCACATAATGATCCTGCTATAAAATACCTTTACAGTGGACGGAGGTGCGGGCGGATGGATGACATAGCGATCCTGATACCGTGCTATAATGAGGGAAAGACCATCGGCAAGGTGATCGCCGACTGGAGACGGGAACTGCCGGAAGCGGCGATCTATGTCTATGACAACAACTCCACTGACAACACAGCGGAGATCGCATCTGGCGCGGGGGGGGTAATTCTTCGGCGAGAGTACAAGCAGGGTAAAGGCAATGTGATCCGCCGTATGTTCCGGGAGATCGACGCGAGGGCATATATCATGGTGGACGGAGATGATACCTACCCGGCAGAGTACGGCAGGCAGATGGCAGACCTGGTCCTGGAGCATCAGGCGGATATGGTGGTGGGCGACCGGTTGTCCTCCACCTATTTTGAGGAGAACAAGCGCCCATTCCACAATCTGGGAAACTCCTTGGTGCGAGGGCTGATACGGGCGCTGTTCCACAGTGATATCAAGGATATCATGACCGGGTACCGGGCCTTCAGCTATGAATTTGTGAAGACCTTTCCCGTGCTGTCCCGGGGCTTTGAGATCGAGACGGAGATGACCATCCACGCCATCGACAAAAACCTGCAGGTGGAGAATGTGGTCGTACAGTACCGGGATCGGCCGGAGGGCAGCCAGTCCAAACTCAACACATACAGCGACGGGTGGAAAGTGCTGCGTACCATCGGGAGGCTCTACCGGATATATAGGCCGTTGCAGTTTTATTCCCTGCTGGCAATGCTGCTGGCGGCGGTAAGTACGGCGTTCCTCATCCCAGTACTTATCACTTTTGCCCGCACGGGGCTGGTGCCACAGTTCCCCACGCTGATCGTGTGCGGCTTTACTTATATCGCGGCGCTCAATTCTCTGTTCGCAGGAATGATTCTATCCTCCATCGTGCAGAAAGACCGCCAGGACTTCGAGATGGCGCTTATCCGCTGCCGGCAGGAGAGGGCCTCTCATGAGAGCATCGGGCCGGCATTCAAAAAATCAGAGCGACCAAGTCATAATGCGGATGCTTCGCTTCGGTCTTACTGACAGAGAAAATGGAGGGACTGCATATGACTTTATCTTCGACCCGCCGGTGGCGCGGCGGTATCCAGGCTGTGCTGATCTTGTATTGGGCGGCCAAGCTGCAAGCCACGGATTCATACTATGTGATCTATCTGCTGCTGTGCGCGGGAGGACTTATAGGCTTATATAGGAACGAGAGTTTCCTGTGTACAGACTGGCCTCGCTGGGAAAAGGTCATGCTCACCGCCTTTGCCGCCATGATGGCGGTGATAACAGTTATCACCAACTACGAGGTGATGGATATGGCGGATCTTCCCTATGGCTGGCATGCCGTATCGTGGGTCCTGACGCTGGCTGGCGGCCTTGCGTTGTTTTATCATCTGATATCGCTTCTCGCGGCGCGGCTGCGCGGCTTTTCCTGGGCGGAGGCGCCCCGGAGGAAGGTCCGGCCATTGGCAGTGTTTTTCGGCGCCATGACCCTGTTTGCGGCGCTGGATATGGCATTTCTGTTCCTCGGGTTCTATCCCGGTGTTATCACCAATGATAGCATCGACCAGATGGTGCAGACGTTGAGCAATAGGTACACCAACCACCACCCCTTTTACCACACGCTGTTCATCAAGGGTGCCCTTGAACTGGGCCGGGCCCTGTTCGGCGGCTGGGGTTCCGGTGTGGCTGTCTACTCGGTCTTTCAGATACTCTTCCTGTCCGCCTGCTTTGCCTATGTGATGGTCACGCTCTGGCAGATGCGTCTTCCCGTCAGGATGATCGCGCTGTGCTTCCTGTGGTATCTGCTGATGCCGTACCACATCATGTATAGCTTCACTGTTTGGAAGGACGTGCCCTTTGGCGGCATGACGCTCCTGTTCGTCACGGCGCTGTTCCGGTCGCTGTATCGCACGGGCAGGCATCGCTGGCCGGATATGGTGATACTGACGCTGGGCGGCTTGGGTATGTGCCTTTTCCGCAGCAACGGCCTGCCGGCTTTTGCGCTGACGGCGCTGGTGTTCATCCTGGCGTTCGGCAGAAAGCGGCGGCTGCTGGCGTTGTTGATGGTGTGCGTCGTCATCGTGTCTGCCGTGTTGAAATACCCGGTACTGGCTAGTTTGGATGTCAGCCAGCCGGACCCGGTGGAGTCTCTTTCCATCCCGGTCCAGCAGATCGCGCGTGTGATATGTGACTGCAACGACCTGACAGAGGAGGAGCGGGAACTGCTGGGGAAAGTGGTAGATGTGGACGCCGTGCCGGAAACATATTCCGACTACATCTCTGACTCTATCAAGAATCTGGTACGCGATACCGGAGACCAGGACTATCTGACCGCCCACAAAGGAGAGTATCTCCAACTCTGGTTAAGATTGTTAGTGCGCCACCCGTGGACATATGTGAAGGCGTGGATCGACGAGACCAAAGGTTATTGGAATGGCGGATATAAATACTGGATATGGTGGACCGGTGTTTCTTCTAAAGCTTATATTTTTCAGTTCACCCAAGAGGTCCGCTCTCCAGTGGCACGCGCTGCCTTTGATGCATATTTGACGCCGTGGCAGAACTCTCCGTTGTTACAGCCGTTCGTCAGCATCGGGCTGCATACATGGCTCACACTGGGCCTGGCGGTACTGTGCTTGCTGCGGCGCAGCCGGGCGGCCATCCTGACCGTGCCTGTGCTGGCCGTGGTGGCCACGCTGCTCATTGCCACGCCGGTGTACAGTGAGTTTCGCTATGCTTACGCGGTGTTCACCTGCCTGCCGATGCTGCTGTTCGCGTCCTTTTACCGGGGCGGGACTGGAGATGTCTAGATACAGAAAAATACCGCCGGGCCGGAGCAAATACTCCGGCCCGGCGGTATTTTGTATGCCGCGTCATTGGTCCAGGGCGTAGCCGCGGTCGGCAAGGGCCTGGCGGATGGAGCGCACATGGTCCCGGTCCCGGGTCTCCAGCACCATGGACACGGTGCAGGAGCCAACATC
>CANRIF010000002.1 GCA_947630645.1 uncultured Oscillospiraceae bacterium
GGCATAGCATGAGGAGCGTGCTGCATGAGATCATCGGAAGATGATGTGCTATGAAGGAGGTGGTTTTTACATTAATACCCACAAAAAACAAGTATTGCAGTAGGAGGTGGTAAACAACTCACAATTAACTTTTTTTACAGTTTCTTATGCCCCTTGCGGTATGAATCATATTTATGGAAAGGAGATTTTACCATGAAAAAATTTTTATCATTCCTGTTTACTTTCATCATGATTTTTTCTTTCGCAACTGTAAGTGCTTCGGCATCTGGCATTGAAGCACAGGATATGGATTGCTATGCTGCCGATGGAGTCTCCGTATCTGTCACCGATGCCACGGAACCTGTTGATGTTTCTGCCTGTGTTGCCAGCAGTGTTGGGAGCACTGTTCCTCCTGTTCTATCTCATCACCCTTCCTGATGACCCCTTGGCGAAGAAGGAACGTGTCACAGCGGAGGACCTGGCGGTGATGATAGGCGGCGGATCGCCTCCGGCCTTGAAAAAGGTGCAGTAGCGGATCATCGCCGGGGGTAGCGTGAACTACTTTAACAGCGCCGACCATGAGACCACGCTGACCAACGTGGCGGCGGAAAAGGGCGTGTGCCTCTCGCCGGGTTTTCTCAATGACCACAATCCCGAATTTGCCTGGACGCCCTTTGACTGCCGTGAGACCATCTCCTGCGTTCTCTGCACCCACCGGGACGACCAGCGCCCCATCGTCCGGGAGTTCGTGGCCCTACTGCGGGAGCATTATAATAAGTCTTAAAACAGATAGCCCCCATGTGGTTTTCTTAGGAAACACACATGGAGGCTGTTTTTTAACTATTTCTCCCGCCGGAATCGGTGGCCTTCAGCTCATATTTTCTCCGTATTCCGTGACCGCTTTCAAATACACCTGCGGATCGCCGTTCAAAATCAAATCGGCATAGGCCAGCGGGTCATTGTAGATCAGGTAATCCAGTTCCGACCGCTGATACATGTTATCGGCCACTTCGTTCTCCACGGCAGTACAGTCAATGGAGATCATGCTGCCATCATCATACCGCAGTTCTACGCAAGCAGTATCCATATTGAAATCACAGGAAATCAGGCGTTCCATCGTATTGCCTCCATATTTATTGATGTGGAAGTAAGGCAAGCGTGGGTCTTTGGTGTAGTCTCCTTAACTTTGGGAAACACCGTTTTCCCATTTTGATACGGCCTTATTGGTGACGCCCAGTTGTTCTGCCAGTTTTGTTTGTGTCAGACCTCTTTCTTTCCTTCGTTCAGCAATAAATGAACCTATTTTTCGTATGTCCATGTTTAGCCTCCTGATAATATCAAGTGTTATTGATAGCATTGATCTATCAAAACGAAGATTACCAAAACGCTTCTTCAAGGTCAATCCACTTATGATCGAACCAAAAAGATGACACTGCATGATCCATTTCTACCAGAGGTGGATGTCAGAATACGATCGCTTAACTGTTTGTCTGGGAGAGGAAATGCGTCTCACGGTTTGAGATGCACCTCCGGGGCATGAAAAAAGGGCGTCCCGGATGTAACGCCCGTTCCTCTCTTCTGGGCTCCCACGCGGCACGCTTACCGCGCGAGGAAAAGGAGAAAGACCCTTGAATGCCCTTCCCAAATCATGATTTCTATGCGCCCAATGTGTCACGAATACTACCATCTGCTTTGATATATCTCATCCAGATTCAGAAGCGATTCAAATAACGCCTCCTGCAATTCCTTTTTGGACTGGCTTTTTACATAAGCGCGTATCTCCGCAAGGCGTTCTTTTTGGCGCTTTTCTTCCTCGCGTTCAGCTTCTTTTACGGCCATTTGGATATCCAGCGAAAGAAGACGCTTGCTTGCGCCATGGAGTTTTCCGATGAATCAGGCAAAAACGAAACGACGGAACAGGCAGCCGTGTAGATAGGTGACAGATGTTGCTGACAGATGTTGGCCTTTTTCCCCTGTTTTTTGCCTCCAAAACGCAAGACGGAGGAAAAAGCAAAAGTACTGGAAACGTAGTGTTTCCAGTACTTTCACCTGTGCCCCCGCAGTTGGTGGAGATAAGCGGGATCGAACCGCTGACCTCTTGAATGCCATTCAAGCGCTCTCCCAGCTGAGCTATACCCCCGTAGCACCCCGAATGTGGGGTTTTGGTGGGGAAACAGTGATTAAGTTGTCCGATGGTGGTGTTTCTTGCAAGCCCAAACAGGTGAGCAGAACATATTATGTGGGCTCCCAGCTGAGCTATACCCCCATCTCGGAACGGCTTACATCATAACAGATTGCCGCCCGGTTGTCAACGCTTTTTTGGCCGGCCCGGCAAAAAAACTCACTCCATGGACCGGATCATATCGTCCAGCATCCGCTCCAGGAGCGCCAGCTCCTGGGGGGTATAGAGCTTTTGCAGCTGGGCCACGCTGTCGGCGATGAAGGGGTAATCCGTGTCGTAGTAGGAGAAGAACCGCTCCCCCACGGACACCCGGCACTCCCGCCGGTCGGCGTCGGAGGCGGAGCGCACGGCGTAGCCCTTGGCCTCCAGGTTGTTGATCTTATAGGTGGCGTTGGGCTGGGAGATGCCCAGGGTCTCGGCGAAGGCGCTGACGGTGGGCGTCCCCAAGAGGTAGATCACGTCCGCGGCGTAGGCCTCCGTGGCGCTCAAAGAGCCGTCCCGCTCCTTGACGCGGCTGAACAGGTCCCGGTAATTTTGCAGCCGAACCTTTTCGTACAGCTTTTTCAATTTCTGATAGAGCATATCCGGCCTCCGCGTTTTTTCTTAGTTTATCCCAGGGCGCCGGGGTTTGTCAATGGCGGCGGGGCGCATATTTTTGCGGGGAGCGGGTGCAAAACAGGGGAAAAGGTGCTATAATGCTCATACACTGTACCAAGATCGGGAGGATAGGAGACAGACCATGGTAGAATTGAGACTTACGGTGAGCGACGTGGACTACGATTCCGTCATCCAGGCCCTGGCGGGCCAGCTGGCGGGGCCGGCGCTGATGGCGGCCCGGGCCATGCCGGACAGCGCCAAGGAGGAGATGGTGGTGCGCTTCATCAACGCCAACGCCGCCGCCATCGCGGCCCAGATGCAGAGCGCCCTGCTCTCCAAGGGCGTGCGGGCCACCATTTCCGGCGCCCAGGCGGCCATCTGCCGCTGAAGCGGACACATATCAAGAAAGAGAGACACACGGACCCTATGAAGGACTTTTCCAAGAGCCCCCTGCGGCTGTTCGCCAGCTACTATAAGCCCCATATGCGCCTGTTCCTGCTGGACATGGCCTGCGCGCTCATCGCCTGCCTGGCGGACCTGATCTTCCCCTACGCCACCCGTTACAGCCTCAACGCCCTGCTGCCGGGGCGGCTGTTCGGGGCCTTTTTCGCCGTCATGGCCATCCTGGCGGCGGCCTACATCGTCAAGGCGTTCTGCAAGTTCGTCATCACCTACTTAGGTCACCTGATGGGCGTGCGGCTGGAGGCGGATATGCGGACCGACATCCTCACCCACATCCAGACCCTGTCCTTCTCCTTTTTCGACCGCAACCGCACCGGCGTCCTCATGAGCCGGATCACCAACGACCTGTTCTCCATCACGGAACTTAGCCACCACGGGCCGGAGAACCTGATGACCAGCCTCGTCACCATCCTGGGCGCCTTCGTCATCCTGTGTACGATATGCTGGCCGCTGGCCTGCATCATCCTGGCGGTGGTGCCGCTGTTCGTCCTGTTCACGATCCACTGGAACGGCCGCATGGACGAGGCCAACGCGGAGGTGAAGAACACCCTGGGGGAGATCAACGCCTCTATCGAGTCGGGCATCTCCGGCATCCGCACCGCCAAGGCCTTCGCCAACGAGAACGCCGAGGCGGAGAAGTTCAAAAGCGCCAACGACCGGTTCAAAAACGCCAAGAAGAACTGGTACAAGACCATGGGCATCTACCACTCCGGCATCGACTCCACCATGAGCCTGATGCAGGTGCTTACCATCACCGCGGGCGGGTTTTTCATCATGCGGGGCAAGATGGATTATGTCGACCTTATCACCTTCTCCCTCTACGTCTCCACCTTCACCCGCCCGGTGACCCAGCTGGCGGATTTCATCGAGACGTTCACCGACGGCATGACCGGCTTCAAGCGTTTCCGCCAGATCATGAACACCCAGCCGGATATCGTCGACAAGCCTGACGCCGTAGAACTGCATGACGTGAAGGGCGACGTGGAGTACAAGGACGTGTCCTTCTCCTACACCGACGGCGTGCCGGTGCTGGACCACGTCAGCTTCACCCTGCCCCACGGCAAATGTCTGGCCGTGGTTGGCCCCTCCGGCGGCGGCAAGACAACGTTATGTCAACTTCTCCCCCGCTTCTACGACGTGACCGGCGGGGCGGTGACCATCGACGGCATGGACGTGCGGGACGTGACCCAGCAGAGCCTGCACCGGACCATCGGCATCATCCAGCAGGACGTGTTCGTGTTCGCCGACACCATCCGGGAGAACATCCGCTACGGCCGGCCGGACGCCACCGACGAGGAGATCATCGCCGCGGCGGTGCGGGCGGAGATCCACGAGGAGATCCTGGCCATGCCCGACGGGTACGACACCTTCGTTGGCGAGCGGGGCGTGATGCTCTCCGGCGGGCAGAAGCAGCGGCTGTCTATCGCCCGGGTCTTTTTGAAAAACCCGCCGGTGCTTATCCTGGACGAGGCCACCAGCGCCCTGGACAGCGTGACGGAGCAGCACATCCAGGCGTCTCTGGACAAGCTGGCGGAGGGCCGGACCAGCATCATCATCGCCCACCGGCTGTCCACTGTGAAGAACGCGGACCTGGTGGCGGTGGTGGAGGACGAGAAGATCGTGGAACTGGGCACCCGGGAGGAACTGCTGGCGAAAAACGGCGCCTTCGCCCGGCTGTGGAACGCCCAAAATCTGAGCCTGGCGTGATGGCGGCGGAGCGCATCGGCATCGACGGGGCCGCCGCGCTGCTGGCGGCGGCGGAGGACATGCTTATCGTCACCCACGTCCGCCCGGACGGGGACACCGCGGGCAGCGGCTGCGCCCTGTGCCTGGGGCTGCGGTCCCTGGGCAGACGGGCCTACCTCGCCCCCAATCCGCCGTCCATGGCGCGGTACGAAAAATATATGCGCCCCTACTTCGCCCCGGAGGGGTTCGCGCCCCGGTTCATCGTCGCGGTGGACACCCCGGGGCCGGGCCAGTTCCCCCCGGGCCAGGAGGCTCTGGCGGGCCGCACGGACCTGGCCATCGACCACCACGGCACCAACAGCGGCTACGCCCGGCACACCTGTCTGGAGCCGGACAGCGCCGCGGCGGGGGAGCTGGTGTACCTGATCCTGCGGGCCATGGGCGCGGCCCTCACCGCCGACATGGCCGAGGCCCTCTACACGGCCCTGGCCACAGACACGGGCTGCTTCCGCACCCCCGGCACCACCGCCCGGACCATGGCCATCGCCGCCGCCCTGCGCCAGACGGGCTTTGACGCCGCGGGCCTCACCCGCCGCCTCTTTGAGACGAAATCCGCCGCCCGGCTGCGGCTGGAGAGCGCGCTCTATGGCTCCATGCGCTTTCCCCGGCCGGGGGTGTGCGTCATGACGCTGCCCCTGGCGGACATCCTCCGCTGCGGGGCCGGGGAGGACGACATGGACAAGCTCTCCCTTCTCACCACAGTGCCGGAGGGAGTGACGGCGGGGCTGCTGCTGCGCCAGCTGCCCGGCGGAACGTGGAAGGTCAGCCTCCGCACCGGGGGCGTCCCCCACGCGGGGCAGGTGCTGCAGGCCCTGGGGGGCGGCGGCCACGCCGACGCCGCCGGGGCGGTGGTCCCCGGCCCGCCGGAGGCCATCGAGGCGGCCGTCCTGGCGGCCCTGGAGGGCGCCCGCTGATTTCCAGCTGTGTGTCCACCGCTCATGGACACATGCCGAAAAATTTATGTTTATATTTTTATGTTTGTCCGTCTGCCAGAAAAATTTTCCAATATTTTGAAAAATAAAGCTTGACGTACTGGAAAAAGTGTGGTTATATATATACAAGGATCGTAAGACTCGGATCGGTCCGATGGAGCAGCCGCCGGCCACGCCCCTGTAATGGGCCTTTTGTGTAACTCCCCTTTCTCCTCTTGATGCTTTCTCATACAGGAAACTCCTTTCCGACCTCGAAGCACGCAGGGGTGTGGCTTTTATAAACGAAAAAAGAGAGCCTTTTTGGGCTCTCTTTTTTCGTTTTCTTTTTCCGTCAGTCGTCCCGGTCCCGCTCGTGGTCCAGCACCGCGCCGGACCCGGCGTCGATGGTGTACTCGTACTCGTACCCGCCGGCGGCAAACTCGATCTCATATTCCAGCCGGCCGTCGTCGTAATCCTGCTCGCACTTCATCCGGGACGCCTGGGAGGCATCCACCCCCGCGTGGGCCAGGGCCGCGGTCTTGGCCGCGTCGGCGCCGATGTCGCCGGAGGAAGAGGAGGCCGTAGAGCCGCCGCTCTGGGCGGGCTGCTGGGCCGCGGGGACGTTGGGCGTCACGGGGACGGGCTCGGCCTCCTTCTGGGACGAGAGGATGGCCCCGGTGGCGGCGTCGATCTCATATTCGTACTCATAGCCGTCGGCGCGGAACTCCACGTCCCAGCGCAGCGCGCCGTCGTCGTA
This sequence comes from uncultured Oscillospiraceae bacterium, assembly GCA_947630645.1. GTDB lineage: Bacteria > Bacillota > Clostridia > Oscillospirales > Oscillospiraceae > CAJOIG01. The sequence goes on from CANRIF010000002.1 coordinate 6,635, forward strand.
GTCCTGTTTGGTCACCGCCGGCACGTCCTGCACCCCGGCGTGAGCCATGGCGATGGCCTCGGCGTCCGCCTGGGTGACGGCGGGGGTGCTGCCCTGGGGCAGGGCCGGACCGGGATTCATCGCCGACACGTTCGCCCCCTGGATCACCTCGCCGGTGTAGGCGTGTACGCCGTAGTCGGTCTCCTGGCCGTTCACGATCAGTTCCACCTCATAATAGGGGGTGGCCTCGTCCAGCTCCGGGTCTACCTCGGCCCAGGAGTAATCGCCCTCGCCCAGGCCGGCGTAGGCCAGCGCCGCCTGCAGCGCCGCGTCCTTGCCGATGGGCATGGCGGGCGCGCCGGTGGTCAGCAGGTCCCGCAGCTCCTCCACGGATAGCCCCGCCAGGGCGTCGAAGGAGAGGGACCCGTTCACGGCCAGCACCCGCTCCACCAGATAGGCCTTGCCGGTGGAGATGTTGTTCTGCTTGGCCTGGTCGTCCAGGGCCTTGTTGGCGGTCACGCTCTGGCTCAACACCGCCGTCTGGTTGGAGGCGCCCTGCAGCACCCCGTCCACGGAGGCCACCAGCTCCTGCTGGAGCCGGGCGCCCCGGTCGGCGTCGCTGTCCTCCACGGAGATCAGGATGGCGCTGTCCAGGTCGTCCAGATAGCCGCTGCGGACCAGCGCGCCCACGATGGCGTTCACCGCCACGTCCAGCTTGGCGCCCTTCAGGTCGCTGCCGCCGCCCATGTCCGCCAGGACGGTCCGGCCCTCCTCGTTCAGGCCCGTGCAGGACAGGACCTTTTCGCTCTTGTTGACGGTCAGCTCGATGCTGGGGTTCACGTCCAGGCTGATGACCGACGCCACGGCGTAGGCCTGCTGGTAGAACAGCCCCCCGCCGCCCGCCACCAGCACCAGCGCCAGGCACGCGGCCACAAGACCCATATACCGGCGTTTGCGGCCGGAAGAAGCGGATGAAGTCTTTTTCATTTCGATCACAGTTCCTTTCCCGTTCCCGCACCGGGAGAGGATCGCCTCCAGATCGTCGGGGGCGGCGTTCTCCACGGCCTGACGCAGCCGCTCGTTCAGCTCCCGTTCCGTCATGTGGCGTCATCTCCTTCCAGCAGGACACGCAGTTTTTTCAGTGTGCGTTGGTACTTCGACAGGACCGTTGCAAGGGGCATATCCATCAGTTCCGCGATCTGGCGGTGCTTCAAGCCGGACACGGCGTGCAGCAGCACGATCTGCCGCTCGTCGCCCCGCAAGGCGCCCAGGGCTCTTTGCAGCAGCGCCCGGTCCTCTGCCGGGACGGTCGCCCCGGCGGGAATGGCGTCCCACTCCTCGTCGGAGAGCGTCTGCTGCCGCCCGCGCCGGCGCAGGCGGGCCAAGGCCTTGTTTCGGGCGATGGTGAGCAGCCAGGCCATGGGCGAACCCTGGGGCCGGTAGCGCACGGCGGCCTCCCAGGCCTTGACGAAGGTGTCCTGGGCCGCGTCCTGGGCGTCGGCCGCGTTTTGCAGCAGGCCCAGCGCCGTGGCATATACCGCGGCACGGGTGCGGCTGTACAGCGCCGCCAGCGCCTGCCGGTCGCCCGCGCCCATCCGGAGCAGCAGCTCCTCCAGCTCGCCGCCGGCTGTCACGCCGGCGTTTTCCGTCTCTTGTGTCATACCGCCCTGCTTTCTCCTGTCGCATAAGTAACGCACGGGATAAGGATTTTATTGCAAGACTACAAAAAATTTTTCAATAACTGCCCGCCAGGGTCCGCAGCCGCTCGGTGACGGACCCGGGGCAGGACACGGTCAGCCCCGCGGCGGCCACGCCCAGCCGGGCGCATCCGTCCAGCGGCAGCCCCGCCGCCAGGCCCACCGCCAGCGCCGCCGTCATGCTGTCGCCGGCGCCGGTGGCGTCCACCGTCCGGACCGCGGCCGCGGGCAGGCGCAGCACGGTCTTGGCCTCCGCGCACAGCACGCCCTCCGCCCCCAGGGTGATCACCGCCCGCTTCACCCCCGCGTCCAGCAGCACCCGGGCGCAGTCCAGGGGCCGGGCCAGACCGGTGAGCGCCTGGGCCTCCCGGCGGTTGGCCTTGAGGGTGTGCAGCCGGGCCAGGATGGGCCGCAGCCGCGTCCCCTTTGTCACGGACACGCAGTCCGCCGCCAGCGGCGCCTGCACCGAGCGGGCCAGCGCCTCCAGGGTCCGCTCCGGGAGGTTCGCGTCCACCACCACCGCGCCGAACCCCTCCAGGGCCCCGCAGGCGGCGGCGAAGGCCTCGTCCATCCGCCCGCACAGCGCCATGTCGTTCACCGCCGCGGCCACGTCGCCCCGCTCGTCGCATATGTATAGATACCGGTCGTTTGGCCCGTCCGTCCATTGGCAGCGGCTCATGTCCACCCCGCACCTGGCCCCGTCCGCCAGGATCGCGTCCCGGTGTCCGTCCCGGCCCAGCAGGGAGATGAAGGCTGTCTCCGCGCCCAGCAGGGCGCAGTCCCGGGCGATGTTCCATCCCACCCCGCCCAGGGACGTGCTGACCCGGCCGGGGATGGAATCGCCCCGGGCCAGAGGGCCTTCCGGGCGGCCTCCGATATCCACGTTCAGCGCGCCGATAACGGCGACTTTCTTTTTTGTCGTTTCCATGGTATTATCTTACTGCCAACTTTCCCTTTTTGCAAGGAGGAACCCTATGACCATCGAAAAAGTAAGAGCGTTCCTGGACGAGAACGGGCTATTGGACCGGCTGCACGAGTTCGACGCCTCCACCGCCACGGTGGACCTGGCGGCCCAGTGCCTGGGCGTGGACCCGGACCGGATCGCCAAGACCTTGAGTTTTTACTGGGGCGACGGGGCGGTGCTGGTGGTGGCCGCAGGCCGCCGGCGCGTCGACAACCACAAGTTCAAGGCCCACTTCGGCTGCAAGGCGAAGATGCTCTCCGCCGAGGACACCGAGCGGCTCACCGGGAACCTGCCCGGCGGCGTGTGCCCGTTCCTGGCGCCGGAGAACGTCCGGGTCTGGCTGGACGTGAGCTTAAAAGACCACGAGACGGTCTTCCCCGCCGCCGGCAGCCCCCACAGCGGCGTGGAACTGACCCCGGCGGAGCTGGAGGCGCTGACCGCGCCCGCCGGCTGGTGCGACGTGTGCAAGGCGCCGGAGGCATAGCCATGAGGACATATTGGGAGCTGTTCATCACCTTCTTCCGCATGGGCGCCATCACCTTCGGCGGCGGCTACGCCATGCTGCCCATCCTCCAGCGGGAGGTGGTGGAGCATCGCGGCTGGTGTACCAACGAGGAGCTGACCGATTACTTCGCTCTGGGCCAGTGTACCCCCGGCATCATCGCGGTCAACACCGCCACGTTCATCGGCTTCAAGCAAAAGGGCGTGGCCGGGGGCCTGGTGGCCACCTACGGCGTGGTCCTTCCCAGCTTCTTCGTCATCGGCCTCATCGCGGCGCTGCTGCAAAATTTCGCGGACTACGCCGTGGTGCAGAACGCCTTTGCGGGCATCCGGGTGGCGGTGACAGTGCTGATCCTCAACGCGGTGGTCAAGCTGCTCAAGACCTCCGTGGTGGACAAACTCACCGCCTGCGTGTTCGTGGCGGTGGGCCTGCTGGCGTTCTTCCTGGACGTGTCCCCCATCCTGTTCGTGGTGGGGGCGGGGCTGCTGGGCGTGGCGGTCCGGGTCCTGGGAAAGGAGGCGGCGGGGAAATGATCTACCTGCAGCTTTTCTGGGAGTTTTTCCAGACGGGCCTGTTCGCCGTGGGTGGCGGGCTGGCCACGCTGCCGTTTTTGTACGACATGGGCGCGCGCACCGGCTGGTTCACCGCCCACCAGGTGGCGGATATGCTGGCGGTGAGCGAGTCCACCCCCGGCCCCATCGGCATCAACATGGCCGTCTACACCGGCTATACCACCGCCGGCCCCCTGGGGAGCCTGGTGGCCATGGTTGGCATCGTCACCCCCAGCATCGTGGTTATCATTATTATCGCCGCGTTCCTGCGGGCGTTCCGGGACAGCAAGTATGTGGGTGGCGCCTTTTACGGCATCCGCCCCGCCTCCACGGGCCTGATCGCCGCCGCGGGCGTCTCGGTGGCCATCGGCGCGCTGCTGCACACGGACCTGTGGACCGGCTGGGACCGGTTCTGGACCGTGCTGGACTGGAAAGCCCTGGCCCTGGCCGCGGTCATCTTCGCCGTGAGCCGGATATGGAAAAAACTCCACCCGGCGTTCCTCATCCTGATCGGCGCCGTGGCGGGGGTCCTGTTCCGGTTCGCCGGGGCGTGAGCAGATTGTCTTGCGTTTCCAGGATATCGTGCTATAATATGAATATTGTGTAGTTTTTCCCAGCCGGAGATATGCCATGACGACAGCCCAGCCCGGACTGAAAAAGCGAATACTGTCCGCCCTGGGCGTGTGCCTCGTCAGCTTCGGCCTCACGGCCGTGGTGATGGCGGTGGTGTACGCCCTGCGGGGCATATGGCCCTTCGGCACGGACAACGTGGCCTATATGGACACCGCCCAGTTCTATATCCCCGGGTATTACAACAGCTGGGCGTATATGCACCAACTCGCCACCGGGACCGGCGGCTCCTGGAAGGCCCTGCTGTACCCCTACAACTGGGCCTACCTGATGGTCCCCCGGGATCATGTGCTGGAGGGCTTGAGCCTGTATCTGGCGCTGCATATGTGTACGATCGCGGCCGTGGCCGGGGCGGTGTTGAGCGCCCGGTTCCCCCGGGTGGACGGCAAGTGGCGGGTGTGCCTGGCCCTGGCCTACGCCTTCTCCGGCTTCGTGCTGCAATACTACTCCAACTTCTCATGGCTGGGCATCGTGGCGGTGTTCCCCGTATATCTGCTGGGGCTGGAGCGGCTGCTGCGGAAGGGCAAGTACGGGCTGTACACGTTCATGTGCGCCTATTTCCTCAATGCCGGCCCTTACTTCGCCTACATGGTCCTGGTGTACACCGTGCTGTTCTCCCTGGGCTGGTGCCTCACCGTGCTGCCCCGGCGGGACTGGGGCGACCGGCTGTTCCGGCTGGGCGCGGCCACCGCCGCCGCCTTCGCCTTGTGCGCCCCCAGCTGGATGCGCCAGGCCCAGTCCTTCACCACCCAGGCCCGGTTCCAGCAGAACCTTGAGACGGGCATCGTGGACGGCATGACCACCTGGGACATCACCAACACCCGGCACACATTTTTGATGCTGCTTGGCCTGGGGCTGGCGATGGCGGTGCTGCTGCGGACCTTCTCCGACCGGCGGCGGGCGTCCGGCCCGCTGCGGGAGGGATACCGCCGGGGGACACGGTTCTTCCTCTATGTGGCCGGGATGTTCCTGATCCCCATGGTGTTCACCAACATCGACACCGCCTGGCACTTCGGCCAGTACAACCTCTTCCCCATGCGCTACGGCTATATGCTGCCCGCCACGGTCATCGGCTTCGCGGGCGTGGCCCTGGACGCCCGGCTGGACCTGGAACCGGCGGCCCCGGCCAAGGTCCCGGCGGCGCTGTGGGCGGCGGTGGCGGCGGCCCTGGCCGTGATATGCGCGCTGATGCCCTGGATCACCTCCCTGTGGCGGGAGTACGGCGCCTGCTTCCTGCAGACCATCGGCTGGGCGGAATACGCCCGCTACTTCGCCGCGCTCACCCTGTGCGGCGGCGGCGCCGTGACGGTCTACTTCGTCCTGCTCCGGCTGCCCCGGCAGAAGGCGGCGGCCTGGGCCGCGGCGGTGCTTGTGCCCCTGCAGATGGGCGCCAACGCCTTCGGCCTGGTCGCCCCCAGCGACGACCACACCACCACCCATGAGTACGACCCCGCCTATATCGAGAAGGCGGACAGCCTCTACGAATACTTCTCCGGCCAGGACCGGTCCCCTCTGGTCCGGACCAAGAACGCGGACAGCAGCCTCAACGCGGGCTATCCAACCATCGCGGGCGTCAGCGCCATCTCCTCCATCAACAGCGGCGCCTCCAACGCCCAGTTGAGCCTGTTTCGGGGCCTGGGGTACACCGTCAACTACTTCCGCATCCTGGACGTGGGCGGCACGGTGTTCACCGATATGCTGCTGGGCATGGACTGCGCCATCACCGCCTCCCAGCCGGACCAGGACCTCTACCTCCCCGGCGAGACGGTGGACGGTATGTGGGTGAGCCCGGCCCGGTACGGCGTCGCCCCCGTCATGCCCTACGACCCGGCGGCGCTGGAGGATTACTTTGAACTGACCACCATCCCGGACCGGCTCAACGCCCTTTACCGGGCCTTCACCGGGGCGGAGGAGCCTCTGGCCATCCTCCCGGAGACGGTGACCGACGTGACGGGCCAGGGGATGCGCCGGTACACCCTCACCCTCCAGCTGGACGGGCCGGCGTTCCTCTATATGCGGGCGGACGGGGTGCTGATCAACATCACCGCGGACGGCAAGGACGTGACCGTGCCCTCCTACGGGGCCCTGGACAATCGGGTCTACCCCGCCGCGTTCAACGCGAACCTCCTCTCCCTCGGCCTGCACGGCCCCGGCCAGGTGGAGATATGCTTCTCCTCCGCCATGGACATGACGGAGAAAGATCTGACCCTCTTCGGGCTGGACAAGGCCGCCCTGGACCGCTTTGCCCAGGACGCCAAGAAGGTGGACACCGCCTTTTCCGAGGACGGCTCCATCACCGTGCGGGTGGACGCCCAGCCCGGCCAGGCGCTGTTCCTGTCCCGGATGGACCCCGGCAGCTGGCGCTGTACCGTCAACGGCCAGCCGGTCGAGACGGGGCGCTTTCTGGACTTCATGTTGAGCGTGCCGCTCCAGGAGGGGGAGAACACCGTGGTGCTGTCCCGCGGCGGCGCTGCCGCCGCCCCCGCCAGCATAGATTACCGGGTGGTCATCTCCCGGGTGACCCAGGCCCTGATCGGCGCGTGGGTGCTGGCGCTGCTGGCCGTGCCCCGGCTGCGGGGCGCCCGGGCGCCCCGGGTCCTGGGGTGGATCGCCGTGGCGCTGTTCGCCGTCACCGCCGCCTGCATCATCGGCTTCGTCTACGTCGCCCCCACCATCTCCCTCGTCACCAATGGAAAGGTGATATTCTTCTGACCAAAGGAGCATCCCATGAGAACCGTCCTCGTCACCGGCGGCGCCGGGTTCATCGGCGCCAACTTCGTCTACTATATGCTGGATACCCACCCGGACTGCCGGGTGGTGTGCGTGGACAGCCTGACCTACGCGGGGAACCTGTCCACCCTGGAAAAGGCCCTGGCCGACCCCCGGTTCGCCTTCTATAAGCAGGACATCCGGGACCGGGCCGGCGTCAACGCCATCTTCGACAAGGAGAGGCCCGACGCGGTGGTGAACTTCGCCGCCGAGAGCCATGTGGACCGGTCCATCGAGGAGCCGGACCTGTTCGTGCAGACCAACGTGCTGGGCGCCCAGGTGATGATGGACGCCTGCCTTGCCCACGGCAACGTGCGCTTCCACCAGGTATCTACCGACGAGGTGTACGGGGACCTGCCCCTGGACCGGCCGGACCTGCTGTTCACCGAGGACACCCCGCTGCACGCCTCCAGCCCTTACAGCGCCTCCAAGGCGTCGGCGGACCTGCTCACCCAGGCATACCACCGCACCTACGGCCTGGCCGCCACCATCAGCCGCTGCTCCAACAACTACGGCCCCTATCAGTTCCCGGAGAAGCTGATCCCCCTCATGATCGCCAATGCCCTGGAGGACAAGCCCCTTCCGGTGTACGGCCAGGGCCTGAACGTGCGGGACTGGCTGTACGTGGCCGACCACTGCAAGGCCATCGACCTGATCCTGGAAAAGGGACAGATCGGCCGGGTGTACAACGTGGGCGGCCACAACGAGATGCGTAACATCGACATCGTGCGCCTGATCTGCGCCCGGCTGGGCAAGCCGGAGAGCCTGATCCGCTACGTCACCGACCGGAAGGGCCACGACCTGCGCTACGCCATCGACCCGGCCCGCATCCACGCCGAACTGGGCTGGCAGCCGGAGACGCCCTTCGCCGAGGGCATCGGGAAGACCATCGACTGGTATCTGGCCAACCGCCCCTGGTGGGAGGCCATCGTGTCCGGAGAATACAGAAACTACTACGAGCGGATGTACGCCCACCGCTGACATTTCGGAGGAACGCCTTATGATCCCCTTCAATGTGCCACCCTATTGCGGCCGGGAGGACGCCTACGTCCTGGAGGCCATCCATTCCCACAAGATCTGCGGCGACGGCGCCTTCACGAAAAAGTGCCACGCCTGGCTGGAGCAGCACACCGGCGCGGAGCGGGCGCTGCTGACCACCAGCGGCTCTCACGCCCTGGACATGGCGGCGCTGCTGTGCCGCCTGGAGCCGGGGGACGAGGTGATCCTGCCCTCCTATACCTTCTCCTCCACGGCCAACGCCTTTGTTCTTACCGGGGCGGTGCCGGTGTTCGTGGACGTGCGGCCGGACACCATGAACATCGACGAGAAGTGCATCGAGCCCGCCATCACGTCCCGCACCCGGGCCATCTGCGTGGTACACTACGCGGGGGTGGCCTGCGAGATGGACGAGATCATGGCCATCGCCCGGCGGCACGGCCTGCTGGTGGTGGAGGACGCGGCCCAGGGCGTGATGTCCAGCTATAAGGGCCGCGCCCTGGGGACCATCGGCGATTACGGCTGTTACAGCTTCCACGAGTCCAAGAACTACTCCATGGGCGAGGGCGGCGCGCTGCTGATGCGGCGGGCGGACCCCCGGGCGGAGGTCATCCGGGAGAAGGGCACCAACCGGGCCAGGTTCCTCCGGGGCCAGGTGGACAAGTACACCTGGGAGGACCTGGGCTCCAGTTACCTGCCCAGCGAGTTGAACGCGGCCTACCTCTACGGCCAGTTGGAGATGGCGGACGAGATCAACGCCGCCCGTCTGCACAGCTGGGACCTCTATCGCCAGGGCCTAGCGCCGCTGCACGACGCCGGGCGCATCGACTGGCAGACCGTGCCGGAGGGGTGTCAACACAACGCCCATATGTTCTACATCAAAGCCCGGGACCTGGCCGAGCGCACCGCGCTGATCGCCTATCTGAAGGCGCATGGGGTGGGAAGCGTGTTCCACTATGTGCCGCTGCACTCCGCCGCCGCCGGCCTGCGCTTCGGCCGGTTCCACGGGGAGGATAGATATACCACCCGGGAGAGCGAGCGGCTGCTGCGGCTGCCCATGTACTACGGCCTGGCCGACGCCGACGTGGAAAAGGCGGTGGACACCGTGGCCGCCTTCTACCGGGAGGCCCGGGCATGAGCAAGGGGAAAAAGGACGCCGCCCTGGCGTTTTTCCGGCGCAACGGCATGGCGCTGCTTCTCTGCGCCGGGCTGTTCACGCTGGTATACCAGGTCACGTTCTGTTTCCGCGGCAATGGGGACAGCGATTACATCGACCATCTGCTCTGGGCCGTCGCCATGGATGGCAGGGCGATGCTGGAGAGCTTCTACAACGGCCAGGAGCGGCTGTGGCACATCTGCGTGCAGCTGATCCACCGGGCCGGCGTCTCCAATATCTGGATGTGCGCCGCCCTTGTCACCGCCGCCGCGGATACCGCCGCCTATTTCCTGGTCTTCAAGACTTGGGACCGGGCGCTGTCGGAGCGGACGCCCCGGTGGCTGCTGGCGCTGGCGGTCGGGACCGTGTTCGTCGTGAGCAGCCTCACCGTGCCGGGACAGTCTTTCTATACCGACCGGAGCGCGGTGAACACCTGGCACAACCCCACCAACATCATGGTCCGGCCCTTTGCCGCCGCCGTCTTCTTCATGACGGTGAATATCTATAATCGCCGGCTATGCGGCCAGCACGCCATCCTGCCGGACCCGGCGGAAGCGAGGCGCGGCTTCGTCTTTTCCGGCGGCTTCTTGGCCCAGTTCCGCGTCCCGGTCTTCACCCGGAGCGAACTGGTGCTTTATCCGCTGTGCCTGCTGCTCTCCGTGTACTCAAAGCCCTCGTTCCTGCAGTTTTTCGCCCCGGCCATTTTCCTGTTCCTGCTGCCCGGCGTGTTCCGCACCCGGGGCAAGCTGCTGCCCTTCTGCCTCAAGCTGGCCCTGGCCTACCTGCCGGCCGTCATTGTCCTTTACCGGCAGTTCCTCGCCTTTTTCAGCGGCGGCATCTCCCTGGGCATCCCGGCCTCGGCGGACACGGTGACCGCGGACAGCCTCTTTCCCGTCATCCACAGCGCCGGCGTCCAGATCTATCTTTCCGGCGTCTCCTTTACCAGCGCCGGGAGTTTCCTGCGGTCGCTTTTCTCCCTCCTGCTCGGGCTCCTATATCCCTGCGCGTTCCCGCTGTTCATCCTGGCGATCAGCCGGCGGCGGGGCGCGGTCCTCTCCTTGGGCGGCCTGGGCATGGCCGTGGGGCAGCTGGAGGCGCTGCTGCTGCATGAGACCGGCAGCCGGGCTTATCACGGCAACTTCTCCTGGGGCTTTTATCTCTCCGTCTGGCTGTTCTGGGTAGCCGCCATCGGCATATACGCCGATCTTCTGCGGGAAAAGAGCCTCTCCGGCCGGCTGGCCCGTTGGGGCGGCACGGCGCTGCTCCTATGGCATCTGGCGTGCGGGGCCGCTTATGTCGCCACCATCCTAAGGACTGGACAGTACTTCATTTAAACATAAGTTTTTCGGAGGTCACCTATCATGGATACGATTTCTACCCCCGCCAAAACGCCGCTCCTTCGCAGTCCGCGCCGTGAGCTGGCGGTACGCATCTGCCTGACGCTGCTGGTCATGGTCATGCCGCTGGTCGTCGTCTATGTCCTGACCAGCAGGATGGGTCTGAATATGTTCCGCGCGATGCCTCTTTGGGGCGACGAGACGTGGTGGTATATGCAATACAGCGCCATGAGCAAATACGGCCGCCCGCTGGGCTATTTCGGCTACGCCGGCACCCACGCGGCGGTCGGCACCTTCGCCGCCTGGGGCATGTATCCCACCCTGGTCATCGGCCTGCTGGCCCGGGTGTTCGGCTGGGGCCTCCACTCTTTCGTCATCTATAACTTCGCCCTGCTGGCCGGCGCCAGCCTGATCTTCATCCTCCTGGCCAAGCCCAACACCAGGAGCCTGATCCTGCTGGCGGTGTCCAACAGCGTCTCCTACGTCGCTCTGGCATATAGCATCATCTGCATGAACGAGGTCGTCCGGTACAGCATGGCCATCGTTCTGACCGGCATCATGTATCGGATCATCACCGTGCCGAAGGTGTCCCGCTTCCGCTTCATCCTCCGCTGCACCCTGGTCCCGCTGCTGCTGGCCTATGCGGTGTGGTTCTATTTGATCCTGATCGCCTTCATCCCCATCTACGTCTACGCCATGCTGCACCGGCTGAAGCCCTGGTGGCGCCTGCCGATCGCCGTCCTGGCCACCTATGTGGCCTTGCGTTGTCTCTCGCCCGTAAATGGCCCCACCTGCGCGCCATATATCACCGGCGACGGACCCACCGCCTCGTCCATCGCCGCCTCCTCCTACATGATGTCCATCAATCCGTCTCTGACGATGCGGGTAAAGTTCCTCTCTTTTCTAAAGAGCCTGACGTTCATCGACCCCATCACCCTGCTCACCAACGGGCAGAGCGGAGTCCTGCAGGCGGTCATGCTTTGGTTCTGCGTGCTACTGTATGTCGGAATGGGCTTCCTGCTGTGGCGGATGCACGCCACGGCCAAAAAGCGGGACATGACCTCCTTCACCGTGCAGGGGGCGGCGCTGGCGCTGCTGCTGTGCTTCTGGGGCGGCCATATCCTGTTCTATACCGCCGAAGGCTGGACGTTCTTACACGGCTGCAACACCGCCGTCATATGCGCCATGTTCCTGGCGGCCATGCTGCCGAAGGAGGAGGGCCACGTCTGGCGGGCGATGTTCATCACCTGTCTGGCGGGCGTCGTCGTGTTCCTCAACATGTTCTCTTCCGTCTTTGCCACCGGGGACCGCTTCACCACAGACGCCCAGGAACAGGCGTGGGCGGAGGAGCGCCAGCAGCTGGCAGAGATGATCATTCTGGACGAGGACGCCAAGGATCCCTGGAGCAACACCGTCGTCCTCCTCCATGTCGATCCGGAGATCTGTTATGAGCTTCCTTACGGCGTAGGCGTGAACGAGTCGCCGGACGACACCATCAACCGCGACGCCAAATATGTGGTGGTGGGAAAGGGCGGCTCGGATAACCGCGCCGGCGAGATCCAGCGCCTTGAGGACACCCGCCATGTGCTGATCGGCGAGACGGATACTTACTTCGTTTTTGAGAACCGGGGCCGCACATTTGACTGACATCCCCCGCCGGAAAGGAACGCCATGAAAAAGCTTGCCATCATCGGCGCCAACGAATTTCAGGACCCCCTCATCCGCCGGGCAAAGGAGATGGGCTTCGAGACTCATGTGTTCGCCTGGGCCGCGGGGGCCGTGGGCGAGCGCACGGCGGACGTGTTCCACCCCATCAGCATCACGGAGAAGGAGGCCATCTGGGAGGTGTGCCGGCAGGTGGGCGTGGAGGCATGCTGCTCCGTGGGGTCGGACCTTGCGGTCCACACGGTCAACTACGTCCAGCGGCGGCTGGGCAATCCCTGCAACCCGGAGATCACCGACACCATCGCCACCAATAAATACGCCATGCGTCAGGCCCTGACCGACGCGGGCGTGGCCTGCCCCCGGTTCATGCGCCTGACCGCGCCCCCGGCGCCGGAGGCGCTGGCCGGCATGGGCTGGCCCCTGATCGTCAAACCCACGGATCGCTCCGGCAGCCGGGGCATCTACAAGGTGTCCGACTATGCCGCCCTGGCCCGGGCGGTGCCGCTGGCCGCGGCGCAGTCCTTTGAGAAGGCCGCCATCGTGGAGCAGTTCATCACCGGCACGGAATATAGCTGCGAGAGCGTCTCCTTTGCCGGGACCCACCACATCCTGGCCCTGACGAAGAAATACACCACCGGCGCGCCCCACTTCATCGAGACGGGCCACGCCCAGCCGGCGGAGGACATCCCGGCGGATATGCTCCCGGCCATATACGGCCAGGTGCGCGCGGCGCTGGACGCGCTGCACATCGCCTACGGCGCCAGCCACGCGGAATTCCTGCTGACGGCGGACGGCCAGGCGCGCATCGTGGAGGTGGGCGCCCGGATGGGCGGCGACTGCATCGGCTCGGACCTGGTGTACCTCTCCACCGGCGTGGACTTCCTGGGGGCGGTCATCGACACGGCCCTGGGCAAGGCCCCGGACCTGGCCCCCAAGCGGACCCCCTGCCGGGCGCGGATACGGTTCATCTTCACCCCGGAGGACGCCGCCGAGATGGAGCAGGTCAAGGCTGCCGCGCCAGACAGCATCTGGCGGGCAGAATATGACGGCAACGCCTCCGGCGCTGTGACGGACAGTTCCAACCGCCACGGCTACTGGATCACCACAGCGCCGCTGTAACACGCGCACGCCCCCCGGGGCGGGACGCTTTTTCAGAATAATGAATAAAGGAGAATCGACATGAAAACGCTTATGGTACTGGGCGCCAGCGCCCCGCAAGTCCAGCTGATGAAGGCCGCCAAGGGCCTGGGCTACAAGACGGTGGTATGCAGCATCCCCGGCAACTATCCCGGCTTCGCCGCCGCGGACGAGACCGCCTACGCGGACATCTCCGACCCGGAGGCCGTGCTGGCGGCGGCCAAGCAGTTCCACGCCGACGGCATCGCCACCTGCTGCCTGGACACGGGCGTGCGGGCCATGGGCTACGCCTGCGAGAAACTGGGCCTGACCAATTTGAGCGAGGCGGCCGCCGTCTGCTCCGCCGACAAGTGGAGCATGAAAAACGCCTTCGCCGCCGCCGGCGTCAACACCGCCCGGTTCCGCCGGGTCACGGGCGAGGCGTCGCTGGCCGAGGCGCTGGAGACGCTGGAGCTGCCGGTCATCATCAAGGCCGTGGACCTGCAGGGCAGCCGGGGCATCTACATCTGCCGGACCCGGGAGGCCGCCTTCGAGAACGTCAACAAGACCCTGGCGGAGACAAAGCAGGACTTCTGCATCGTGGAGGAGTTCATCGAGGGCAACGAGCTGGGCGCCCAGTCCTTCGTCTACCACGGCAACGTCCTGTTCGTGCTGCCCCACGGGGACAACACCTACCTGAGCGGCACCAACGTGCCCGTGGGCCACTACGCGCCGCTGGACGCGCCGGACAGCGTCCTGGCAGCCGTGGACGAGCAGGTCCGCAAGGCCATCCGGGCCATCGGCCTGGACAACTGCGCCGTGAACCTGGACCTGATCGAGAAAGACGGGAAGGTATACGTCATCGAGTTGACCGGCCGGGCCGGGGCCACCTGCCTGCCGGAGACAGTGAGCATCTACTATGGCATGAACTACTATGAGATGATCGCGGCCATGGCCGTGGGCGACGACCCCATCGCCATCTTCGACAAGCGCACCGACGCCCACCGCCCCAACGCCTCCCGGATGCTCCTGTCGGAGAAGTCCGGCACGGTCAAGCGCATCGTGGACAACGTAAAGCGGGACGAGAGCATCTTCGACCTGTCCGTCATCGTCAAGGAGGGGGACCGGGTGGAGAAGTTCACCAACGCCAAGCACCGTCTGGGCCAGGTGATCGTCCAGGGCCCCACGCTGGAATGGTGCTTCGAGCGCATCGACGAGGTCCAGCGCCAGTTCGTCATCGAGATAGAGTGAGCGCCCAACCGGGCGCAGGAGGTGTGGGATATGACCACCGTTTCCGTCGCTATACCGTGCTATAAGTCCGCGGACACCATCGGCCCCGTGGTGGACGAGCTGCGCCGTGTGTTCGCCGGCCGGCCGGAATACGACTATCAGATCATCCTGGTCAACGACTACCCGGACGACGGCACCTTTGACGCGATCGAGTCCCTGTGCCGGGACGACGGGAAGATCGTGGGGGTGAATCTGTCGCGCAACTTCGGCCAGACCGTGGCGAAGATGGCCGCCCTGCCCTATGTGAAGGGGGAGGTGCTGGTGTACATGGACGACGACGGCCAGCACCCGGCGGACCAGATCTTCCGCCTGGTGGAGAAGGTACAGGAGGGGTACGACGTGGTGTACGCCCGCTTCCCCCACAAGCACCACAGCGTCTTCAAACGCTTCACCAGCTGGCTCAACGGCAAGGTGCTGGAACTCAACGGCACCAAGCCCAAGGGCGTGGCCATCTCCAGCTTTTACGCCATGGGCCCCACGGCCATCGCCGCCCTGCGCCGCTATAAGAGCCCCTTCCCCTCCATGGGCGGGTATCTGGCCCATGTGGCCCGGCGGTACGCCAATGTGGATATGCCTCACCGGGACCGGCTGGCGGGCCATTCCAATTACACGCTGAGAAAGATGCTGTCCCTATGGCTGACGGGCTTCACCAACTTCTCCACCGTGCCGCTGCGGTTCGCCATCATCATCGGCACCCTCTTCGCCGGGGTGGGCTTCTTGTCCGCTATCGTGGTGGTGATCCGCAAACTGCTCAACCCCCACATCGCCGCGGGCTTCACCACCAGCATCGCCCTGCAGCTGGGCATCGGCGGCGTCATCATGCTGCTGCTGGGGCTGTGCGGCGAGTACATCGGCCGCATCTACATGACCGTGAGCAATATGCCCCAATATGAGGTCCGCCAGACCGTCAACGCCGACGCCGACGCGCCGGCGGAAAGGAGCAAAGGATGATGCCTGCTCTCCGCGGTGCTTTCGGACGCCGCACAGAGCAGAAATCCTGATAAAGAAAGGAAACTCCATATATGGAAAACAACCCTCTCAGACCTCTGTTCGACAAGCTGTACGTCACCATCGAGGGTCGGGTCAACGCCCGAAAAGACTACAAAAGCGGCCGTAAATACGCCCGCGGCCTAGGGCACGACCCTCGTGTCACCGAAAAGTATGCAACCGAGATACGTCCCTATTGGAAGCAGTTCAAGGTGTCCGTCCCACGGCGCTTCTGGTTCGATCTGCTGGCCAACAAGGACAAGCCCTTCAGTCCCAAGTACATCCCGGACGACCTGTGGTTCTCCCGCATAGTTCCCTATTACAGCGACACCATCCTGGCCAAGGCGTGGCAGGACAAATGTATCCAGAACATCCTGTTCCCGGATATGCGCCATCCGGAGACGGTGGTCAAGTGTATCGCCGGGGTGTTTTATGACGACGGACTGGGCCTGCTCACCCAGGAGCAGGCCGTGGCGCGCTGCCACGGAGCGGGCCGGGTCATCGTCAAGCCCTCCATCGGCAGCGGCGGCGGACGGGGCATCAAGTTCTGCGACATCGGCGACATGACCGACGGCGAGGTCCTCTCCCTTTTCCGCGACAGCGGGAAGAATTTCATCATCCAGAAAAAGCTGGTCCAGCACCCGGACTTGGCGCGGATGAACGTCGGCAGTCTGAACACCCTGCGGATCATCACCTTCCTGCACGGAGGCCGGGTCCATGTGCTTTCCTCTGTGCTTCGCATCGGCGGTGCGGACAGCGAGGTGGACAACGTCTCCCAGGGTGGGTTCCAGTGCAACATAGGGCCAGACGGGCGGCTGTGCGGCAAAGCCATGACCCACTTCCGGGGCAAATGGGAATATTTCGCCATCCACCCAGGCAGCGGCATCCCCTTCTCGGACGTGGTGGTGCCAGGCTACGACAAGGTGCTTCGGGCCGTCACTTTCTACGCCGCCCGGATGCCCCACTTCAAGATCATCGGCTGGGACATCGCCGTGGACCCGGACGCGGAGCCGGTGCTGATCGAGTTCAACGCCCTGCCCGGGCATAATCAGGAGACAGAAGGCCCCATGTTCGGCGATTTGACCGATCAGGTGCTGGAGGAGGTCTTCGGCCGGCGCAAATAACACAAAGGACCGTTTTTGCTATGAAGCTGATCCTGCTTGCCAACGGTTTCCCCTACGGCCCCTGGGAGCCGTTTTTAGAGACGGAGACAAAATACTATCAGGGCTTTGAGGACGTGTACGTCTGCGCCATGCAGCTGCGGCGGGAGCATATGGGTTCCTGCCGGCCCCTGCCCTCGGACCGGTTCCACGTCTGCCCGGTGCCCTTCTCCCTGCCCGCCTGCATCCCCGGCTGTCTCCGGGCGCTGTTCAGCCGGGACCTCTACGGGGAGCTGGCCCGGCTGGCTCGGGAGCATCGGCTCTCCCTGACCCGGATGGCGTGGCTGTTCTTCTACCTGGGCCGCTCTTTCCATGAGGCCGCCCTTATCGGCCGGTATCTGCGAAAGCAGGGCGTGACCCAGCCCGGGGAGCGGGTGGTGCTGTACAGCTACCGCTTCGACTACCAGCCCTATGTGGCGCTGCTGCTGAAGAAAAAGTACTTCCCTGATGCCGCGGTGATCGCCCGCGGCCACCGATATGACCTATACGAGCAGGAGCGCGGCTGCGGCTACATCCCCATGCGGCCGGCGCTGCTGGCGCGGCTGGACAAGGTGGTGCTGATCGCCCAGGACGGCCGGCGCTATCTGGCGGAGCGGTACCCCGCCTGGCGGGACAAGCTCACCGTCTCCCTGCTGGGCACGGAGGATCATGGCCCCGGTCCGGCGCCGGATGGGGACGGCCCTTTCCGGCTGGTGAGTTGTTCCGCCCTCACCGGCAACAAGCGGGTGGCCCTGATCGCCCAGGCCCTGGCGGGCGTCACCGACCGCCCCGTCCTCTGGACCCACTATGGCGACGGCCCGCTGATGGGTGAGCTGCGCGCCCTGTGTGAAAAGCTGCCGGCCAACGTCCATTGGGAACTGCCCGGCCACATCGGTAACGCCGATCTCATGGCCGAGTACGCCCGCCGGCCGGCCCATCTGTTCGTCAACGCCAGCTCCTCCGAGGGCATCCCCGTGTCCATCATGGAGGCCATGAGTTTTTCCATCCCCTGTATCGCCACGGACGTGGGGGGCACGAGGGAGATCGTCCGCACCGGAGAGAACGGGACGCTGCTGCCGGCGGATGTGACCGCCCAGGCGCTGCGGCAGGCCATCGTCTCCTTCGCCGATATGCCGCCGGAGAAATACGCGGCCTGCCGGACGCGGGCGCGGGCCTTCTGGCAGGAACACTACTGCGCGGAGAAAAATTACGCCGCCTTCGCCGCCTGGCTGCGTCAACTCGGCGAGGAGAGAGCGGACGCTTCATCATAAAAACGGAGGAACACCATGAGCAAGAAGAAGAACAAGGAACAAACCAAGTCGTATTGGTTCCGGGAACTATTCAAAACGCTGCCTGACATAGCAAAGCAGTCCGGCTACGGGCTGCCGCGCATCGCCATGTCCTATGCCGCCGGCTATATCCTGCACAGCGCGGATTCGGAGAAATTCCGCACCCTGCATCTTTACGAATACTCCCTGAAAAAGCGTTCCACATTCATCGGCAACCGGGCCACTCATCGGTTCAGCGACACGCTCAACGCCGCCGCCTCGGCGGAGGATATGGCCGTCATGGATGACAAGCATCTCTTCAACACCGTCTTTAGGGACTATATACGCCGGGACTGGATCTATATCCCGGACAGCACGCCGGAGCAGATCGGGGCGTTCCTGGACCGGAACAGCGCCTTCCTTGCCAAGCCCGCCCGCTCCACCCAGGGCTACGGTATCTGCAAATATATCACGGCCGAACTGGATCGGACCGCGTTCCTGGAGCAGTATCGGGACAAGCCCTTCCTGCTGGAGACCTTCATCCGCCAGCATCCCGCCCTGGAGGCGCTGAATCCCTCCACGGTGAACACCGCCCGTATCCAGACCATCCGCAAGGGCGACCGGGTCCAGGTGGTGGGCGGGTGCGTCCGCGTCGGCGGCTCGGGTGCCACCGTGGACAACTTCCACCAGGGCGGCGTGGCCTATCCGCTGGATATGGACAGCGGCATCGTAACGGCCCCCGGCCGACGGCTGACCGGCGAGATATTCCTGCGCCACCCGTCCTCCGGCGTTCTCATGCCCGGCTTCCAGATGCCCTTTTGGGACCAGGCGGTGCAGATGGTCCAACAGGCGGCCGTCACCCCCCCGCACATCGGCTACGTCGGTTGGGATGTAGCCTTCACCCAGGACGGCCCGGAACTGATCGAGGGCAACATCAATTACCCCGACCCCATCGTCTTCCAGCTGGACGGGCAGGGCAAGTACCGGATGGTCCGTGACTTCGTGGAGGGGACATGACGCCGTATATCTCCGTTATCGTCCCGGTCTATAATGTCGAGCCGTATCTGCGCCAGTGTGTAGACAGCATTTTGGCCCAGACGTTTTCCGACTTTGAACTGATCCTGGTAGATGACGGCTCCCCCGACGGCTGCCCCGCCATCTGCGACGAATACGCCGCCCGCGACAGCCGCGTCTCCGTCATCCACCAGCAAAACGCCGGCCTCACCCAGGCCAGGAGATCCGGCTTGCTCCGCGCGTCGGCCGACTATGTCTGCTTCGTGGACAGCGACGACTGGGTGGTCCCTCACTGGCTGGAGACCCTGCACAGCATCATAGAGGGCAACGGGCATCCGGATATGGTCGTCTTTGAGCATGAGCGTGACACGGGGCCAACGGAGTATCCTGTTCTGGCGGAGGAGGGCTATTACGACCGGGCGCGGATGGAACGGGAGATCCTTCCCTATATGCTGTGCGACCTGCGCCGACGGCCCTTCGGCACCCAACTCCTTCCCGGTATGCTCTGCACCAAGGCAGCAAAGCGGCATCTGTTTCTGGACCATTATATCCCGGACGATGTGTCCATCACGCTCTTTGAAGACATGGCCATGTGCTATGAGTGCATCTATCACGCTTCGTCCATGTATGTTTGCCGTCAGGCGTTGTATGTATATCGGCGCCGGGAACAGTCCCTATTGACCGGTTTCCGGCCGCAGTTCCTGCGGGAGGTCGGTGTCTGCTTCGGCTATATCCGCAGCCGTCTGGGCGGAAAAGCCCCGGTGCTGGACAAGGAGATAAACGCCGCCTTCCTCCGCAAAGTGCTGGTGGGCGCGGTACAGCTGCTGGCCCACACCGACAGCATCGGCGAGGCCGCCCGGGACCTGCAGCAGGCGCTGCGGGATACGGACATACCGCGGCAGCTCACCTTTGCCGGCCTGCCCTGGGATATGAAGCTGTACCTGCTGCTTCTCAAGTGCCGGCTGTATCGGGCCGCCGCGCTCGTTACAAAGTATAAAATGTAGCGTCAAGGAGACGGATGTATGATCTCTGTCATCGTTCCCGTATATAAGGCCGAACCCTATCTGCGCCAGTGCGTAGACAGCATCCTCGCGCAGACCCTCTCCGATCTGGAGATCATCCTGGTGGACGACGGCTCCCCCGACGGCTGCCCCGCCATCTGTGACGAATACGCCGCCAAGGACCCCCGTGTCCGGGTCATCCATAAGGAAAACGGCGGCCCCGCCTCGTCAGTGATCGCCGGCGTACAGGCCGCCACGGGGGAATACATCGGTTTTGTGGACAGCGACGACTGGATAGACCCTAATTATTACGCCGACCTATACCGGGGCATCATACAGAACGGAGCCGACGCCGTGGAGGCGGAGCGGGTCATAGAGTCCCAGCCGCCCTTTGTCCGCAGGCGCAGCGAGCCGATCGTTTATGAGGGGCCGGAACAGATACAACTTCTGCTGCGGCGGTTCTTCCTCGCTTTTCTGGATCAGAGCGGCCTCCGGTGGCCCGTCACCTACGCGCGCTGGGACAAGCTGTACCGCCGGGCGCTGTGGACGGACAGTCTACACCTGATGGACGGGCGGATCGTGCTGGACGACGACCGGATGGAGAACGCCGCCGTACTTTCCCTTTGCGGCAAGTTCGTCCTGCTGGCCGGCACCGCAAAATACCACTACCGACAGACGGCCGGCTCCGTCTCCAGCGGCTATGCGCTGTCACCGCCCAGCAACAGCGGCAGGCTGTATGCGGCCTTGGACCGCATCGCCAGCGTCCGCGGTCTGGACACCGAACCTGTGGAGATATATGTCGGCGGGGCTGCCTACCGGCAGATCTACGCCGCCGCCCGGCAGGCGGGCGTCCCGCTCCGGGAAAAACGCGCCAAGATAAAAGAACATCTATCGATATGTCCCCCCGGTACATTGAAAAAATACGCCAAGGCGCGGGGCGGGCTGTTTGTTCGGCTGTTCTGTACTATGCTTCAGGCAGGCTTTGTCGCTCCCTGTATTGGAATCGTGACGCTCTATGCCGCCCTATCTGGAGAGAAAGGCTAAAGAGGAAAAAAATATGGCAAACATATCGGTCATCGTCCCGGTCTATAAGGTGGAGCCATACCTGCGCCGGTGCGTGGACAGCATCCTCGGACAGGACTTTGAGAACTTCGAGCTGATCCTGGTGGACGACGGCTCCCCCGACGGCTGCCCCGCCATCTGCGACGAATACGCCCAAAAGGATGGGCGCGTCCGGGTCATCCATCAGGAGAACACAGGCCAGTCCACCGCACGGAATCGGGCAGTCGCTCTCACGGAGGCCCAATTCATCACCTTTGTGGACGGGGACGATTGGATCGCGCCAGGCTATCTCTCCGCCCTATACGATGCCATAAAGCGCACGGATGCGGGCATAGCCGCGGCTCGGATATGCACAGAGATACCCCAGCCCGACGGGTCTACCTCCCAGCAACTCTATCCTCTGCCGCAAAAGCTGCTGATGGAGCGGGACGAGGCACTGCAAGCACTGTGTATGGAGGGTGTCAGCGGCGTAAGTGGGTTTTTATGCGGTAAACTTATCCACAGGGAAAACGCACTGGCCCATCCGTTCCCGGACGGGCGGCTTTTTGAGGATTCCTTTGCCGTCTGGCGGCAGGTCGCGGACGCTGGGCAGCTTGTGTGTGTGCCGGAAGCTCTGTACCACTGTCTGACTAGAGCCGACAGTTCCCAGCGCCAGGCCTTTCAGCCCCGGCACATGGATCTGATCGATGCGGTACAAGACATGATGGAGCAGTTTCGGCAGCAGGAAATGCCCCCGGCGGTGATGAACGCCGGGGCGTACAAAGTCTGCCGGGCTTGTTATGTGACCGCCTATCATGCCGCCGAACTGCCCTATCGGGAATTTCGCGCCGTCTGTGGCAAGGTGACGCCCCTGCTGCGGGAGCATCTGTCCGCCGCCTGGGCCACAGGACGGTTGAGCAGACGGGACCGGACCCTTTATCAGCTGCTGCTGCGCTGCCGCCCGGCGTTTTACGCCGCCGCAAAGCTTCACGGCTGATAATGGCCTTAAAACGCGCTTAGGAGAAACATCATGACGCCCTCTTTTTCCGTCGTTGTTCCCGTCTATAATGTCGAGCCGTATCTGCGCCAATGTATAGACAGCATCCTCGGACAGTCATTTTCCGACTTTGAACTGATCCTGGTGGACGACGGCTCCCCCGACGGCTGCCCCGCCATCTGTGACGAGTACGCCGCTCGCGACAGCCGCATCACCGTCATCCACCAGCAAAATGCCGGTCTTGCCAAGGCCAGAAAGTCCGGCTTGCTCCGGGCGTCGGCAGACTATGTCTGCTTTGTGGACAGCGACGACTGGGTGGTCCCCCACTGGCTGGAAACCGTATGGAAGGAGGCCCGGGCCAACGGTCTGCCGGACATCGTCCTTTTTGATCAACGTCGTGACGTGGGCGAGTCATCCAACGCTATCCTCGCCCAGCCTGGGTACTACGACAAGGCCCGGCTAGAGGCGGAGATCTATCCCTATATGCTCTGTGACCGGCGGCGCAAACCTTTTGGCTGGCCGATGATCCCGGCCTTTGTCTGGTCCCGGGCCACACGGCGGGAACTCCTGCTGGCCCACTATATTGAGGACGATTCAGGGATCACCCTCTATGAGGACATCGCCATGAGTTATGAGTGTATGTACTATGCCCGGAACATGGTCATCATCTCCGAGCCGTTGTACATTTACCGCCAACGCGAGGGTTCCATCCTGTCCGGCGCCAGGCCCCGGTATTTCGCGGAGATAAAGGCCTGCTATGATTACCTGCGGTCCCATCTGGGCGGCAAGGACGCCGCGCTGGACTGGCAGATCAACGCCTCATATCTCTTCAAGGTCATCGGCGGCTTTGTGTGGGAACTGGACCCTGCCGGCGATGTGCGGCAGGCCGCCCGCCGCGTCCGGGCCGGGCTGGGACAGACGGATACAGTGCGCGTTCTCTCCTTTGCCGGACTTCCTGTGAATATGAAGCTCTTCCTCGCACTGCTCAAATGCAAGCTGTTCCTGCCCGCCACTTGGCTCGTCAAGCTGCGGATGTGACCGCGCCCAGGAGGTTTTTATGACCCGTTCCCAAAACTCCTTCTTGAATATGGTCACCGGTTTGGGTTCGTCGCTGCTGCTCATGGCCCTCAGCTTCGTCACCCGCACCGTGTTCATCCGCACCCTGGGCACGGATTATCTCGGTCTGGAGGGCGTGTTCTCCAATATCCTCACGGTGTTGAGCCTTGCCAATCTGGGCTTTGACACCGCCATCGTCTACAAACTCTACAAGCCCATCGAGGAGGGCGACCGGCGGCGCATCCAGGTGCTGATGAAACTGTACCGCCAGGTGTATTTTGCCGTGGGCTGCGTCATCGCCGGGCTGGGCCTTGCGCTGATCCCCTTCCTTCCCTACCTGGCCAAGGACTACGACCGGCTGGCTCACCTGGGGCTCAACGGCGTGATCATTTTCCTGCTGTACCTGTTCAACACCGTCTCTTCCTACTGGTTTTTCGCTTACAAAAACTCCTTTATCCGGGCTACCCAGAAGAGTTACATCCTCACCATCGCTGGGTATTTTATCAGCGTGGCCAGCAGCCTTGCCCAGATCCTGGCTCTGGTATATGCACGCGATTTTATGCTGTATCTTCTGACCCAGATCGGTTTCACCATACTGCAAAATCTGCTCAACGCCTTCATTTGCGACCGACGGCATCCCTATTTGCGGGAGAAGGTCGCCGACCGAGTCTCCCGGCAGGAGTTAAAGGACCTTTTTAAGGATTGTTCTGTTCTGATGCTCCACCGGGTCAGCGGCACCGTCATCAACAGTTCGGACGTGATCGTGCTGTCCGTCTTAGCGGGATTGCAGCCCGTGGGATTATACTCCCAATATCTGATGATCAAAAGCCAGTTGTCCGGCCTGCTGGCTACCCTTGTCAGTTCCCTGCAGGCATCCTTGGGGAGTTTATATTCTACCGGCAATCTGGACTGGTCCCGGCTGGCTTTTCGGGTGGTCAATTTTTTCACTGTGTGGCTGTTCGGCGTGGGCAGCGTGGGCCTGGCGGTGCTGATGGACGAGTTCCTCTCCCTGTGGCTCGGCCCGGGCTATGCGGTCACCAGCTGGACCACGGCGGCGGGCGTGACCGTCTCTACGCCTCTGGCGCTGTTGATCGGCATAGAGTTTTATATCGCCGGCGAGAGCCATTGCCTTATGATCTTCCGGGAGATCACCGGCACCTTCCGGTACATCCGCTTCCGGCCCATCGCCACGATCCTGACGAACCTGCCTCTGTCCATCCTGCTGGTACCCCGGATCGGTATCGCCGGATGCGTGGTAAGCACCATCATCGCCCAGCAGTTCACCTACCTTCTCATGGACCCCTGGGTCATATGGCCGCGGGCTTTACAGCAAAAGCCCTGGGGCTATTTCCTGCGTAACACCCTGTATCGGGTGGTGACGGCTGCCGCCGGGCTTCTGACTTGGTGGCTGTGCGGGCTGATCCCCCTAGGCGGCATAGGCGGCTTTATCGTCCGGGGCTGCGTGTGCGTGGCCGTGCCAAGCGCGGCGTTTGCCCTCTTCTTTTGCCGCACGCAGGAGTTCCATTTCCTTCTTCAGACAATCCTGGAACTGCTATCAGGCCGGACAAAACGAAAAACCAACAAAGGGGATCTAAATCCATGATTCCATCTGTATCCATTGTCATCCCGATCTATAATGTGGGACCCTGGCTGCGCCAGTGCGTAGACAGTGTCCTGGGCCAGACCCTACGGGACATCGAGGTCATCCTGGTGGACGATGGTTCCTCCGACGGCTGCCCGGCCATATGTGATGAATATGCCGCGAAAGATAACCGCGTCCAGGTCATCCACAAAGAAAACGGCGGTCTGGTTTCCGCCTGGACGGCCGGCCTGCGCGTCGCGTCGGCACCTTGGGTAGGCTTCGTAGACGGCGATGACTGGGTGGACCCGGAGTATTTTGGGCAGATGTATGCCACCGCTTTGAAAACCGGTGCGGATATGGTCATGGCCGAACTCGTCGAACACACGCCAGAAGGCGATCGCCACTTTGACAGAGAACAGCTGGAGGTCCTCCCCAAGCCAGACGGCGGCCGTCACTTCCTGGCCCGGTATTATGCTGCCGCGCCCGGCCCAGGCGTTCCGTTCACCGTTACCAATTCCAGGTGTACCAAGCTGTACCGGCGCCAGCTGTTTCTGGACAACCTGTGCTACTTCTCCCCGGAAGTCTGGCACGGGGAAGACTTGATGGCAAATACCGCCGTGATGGCCGACTGCGGCTGTGTGGCGCTGTTGGCAGGCGGGCCAAAATATCATTACATGAAGCGGGAAAGTTCCCTGTCCTTTGGCAAAGACACCGGGCCGTTCACAGACAGGTGGGCGGAAAACGAACGGGCTTTTCTGGCCGCAACGGGCCGGATCGTCCGGGACAAGACTCTGCTGCCGGACTGCTTTTACAGTTTCTTGGGCTATACGGCCTATGCAGCCGTGGTAAACTATCTTTCCCGTCGGGAGGCGACCTTTGCCGCCAAACGCCGTTACGCCCGCCAGATCGTGGAATTGGCGCCTTCCGGCTCGCTGTCCGCTTATGCCCGCGAGCGCGGTTCCCTGTCTGTCCGCCTTCTCTGTGCGCTGCTGCAGGCCCGCTTGGTCACACCCTGTGTTCTTATCTGCACACTGTTCACCCGTGTTATAGGAGAACGTCATGACGCCTAAATTTTCCGTCATCGTGCCCGTCTATAATGTCGAGCCATATCTGTGTCAGTGTGTGGACAGCATTTTGGCCCAGACCTTTTCCGATCTGGAGGTCATTTTGGTGGACGACGGCTCCCCCGACGGCTGCCCAGCCATATGCGACGAATACGCGGCAAAAGACGCCCGTGTCACCGCCATTCATCAGCTGAACGCAGGTCTGGTCCGGGCCAGAAAGTCCGGTATCCTGCGTGCCTCCGCCGATTATATCTGCTTCGTGGACAGCGACGACTGGGTGAAAGAGAATTGGCTGCAGACCGTTTACCAGTGCCTGATGGAAGGCAACTGGCCAGATATGCTTGTTTTTTCTTATATACAGAGCAACGGTATGCCCTCCCAGCCGCTCCTTGCCGAGGAAGGTTTTTATGATAAGAACCACATGGAGAGCCAGATATATCCCTACATGATATGGGATCGGCGCAAGCCCTTCTTTGCCCAGCTGATCCCCGGCTATCAATGGATGTACGCCATCAGACGAGAACTTCTCCTGGCACATTATATGCGTTCTGACGCTATTACTGTCTACGAAGACGCCGCCATGCTTTACGAGTGCCTTTACAACGCTGAGTCTCTTTATATCTGTCCGGAGAAGTTGTATATCTACCGCCAGCACAGCGGCTCTGCCTTGGCGCGCTTTGCCCCCAACACCATCGACAACATAGATTTGTGCCGGGACTATATGTTGGACCATTTGGTCCAGCAGGCACCGGAATTACAGGTACAGGTGGACGCCTTCTTTGCCGAGAAGATCATCCGCATCCTGCGTTTCAGCAGAAGCTATCATTTTACCGTCCAGCAGACTGCCCGTGTCCTGGCCGACGGGCTGGATCGTACCGGTCTTGCCGGGCCGTTGGCCCGTGCAAAACTCCCCATCCACATCCGGCTGTTCATGCTGCTGCTTCGCTTCCGTCTTTACTACATCGCCGCTGCCCTTTACCGGGCCTTTCTTTGGCTGTGCATCCAGGCGCACGGCCTGCGCTCCCGAGGTGGTTGATCATGCCTGAATTCTCTGTCATTGTACCCGTTTATAACGTAGAGCCCTATTTGCGTCAGTGCGTGGACAGCATTTTGGCCCAGACCTTTTCCGATTTCGAGGTCATTTTGGTGGACGACGGCTCCCCCGATGGCTGCGGCGCCATCTGCGACGAGTACGCGGCGAA
Source organism: uncultured Oscillospiraceae bacterium (assembly GCA_947630645.1). Taxonomy (GTDB): domain Bacteria; phylum Bacillota; class Clostridia; order Oscillospirales; family Oscillospiraceae; genus CAJOIG01. Next base: position 33,638 of record CANRIF010000002.1, read on the forward strand.
GGACAGCCGCGTCACCGTCGTCCATCAGCAAAACGCCGGCCTGGCCCGCGCCAGAAAGTCCGGCCTCCTGCGGGCCTCCGCCGATTACATCTGCTTTGTGGACAGCGACGACTGGGTGAAAGAGGATTGGCTGCAGACCATCCACCAGTGCCTGATGGAAGGCAACTGGCCAGATATGCTTGTTTTTTCCTATGTGCAGGACGACGGCTCGACCGCGCAGCCGCTTTTTGCCGAGGCGGGACTGTACGACAAAGCCCGCATGGAGAGCCAGATATATCCTTACATGATCTGGGACCAACGCAAACCCTTCCTCACGCAGCTGCTCCCAGCCTTTCAATGCATGAAGGTCACCCGTCGGGAGCTTCTGGCGGAGCATTTCATCAGCGATGACGCCTATATCCCGCTTTTTGAAGATGTGGCGATGACCTACGAGTGCCTGTACAACGCCGATTCCCTGTATATCTGTCCGGAGGCGCTGTATGTTTACCGCATTCGGGAGGGCTCTCTCCTGCACCATCCCGACCCGGACGTATACCGGAAGATCAAATGCAGCCGGGACTATATGCTGGAGCATCTCGTCCTGCAAGCGCCGGAGTTGCGGGTACAAGTAGACGCGTTTTTCGCGGTAAAATTCCTGTTTTTTCTGGAGCGGGATGTTGCCAGCGGCCACAGCACACGGCAGGCGGCCCGCCACCTGCGGGACGGGCTGGCGGGCACCGGCCTGGCTGGCGACCTGTCCGTGGAGGCGCTGCCGCTTCGCATCCGGTTTTTCCTCATGCTGCTCCGTCACCGCGCCTATCTGTCCGCCGTGGTGACATATCGCCTGCGTACCTGGTTGTTCAACACTTTGCATATATAGCGTTTTGGCTCCTTGAAAGCTGAAAAGAGGGACCGCCCGACGGGTGGTCCCTCTCCACTGTATGCTCCTTTTCCTTCCAAGCGCCGCGTACACCCTCACAACCGCCGCAGGCAGTCATATTCGGCCCGGCGGCCGGGGGAGAGATAAAACGCCTCAAAGCGCCCGCCGGGCACGTCCAATTCCTCATCAGGGCCAACGCCCCAGCCGGGGTGCATCACCAGTTCCAGCGTACAGCCCTTTTTCGCCGCGGCCCGCTCCATGTCCGGCAGCAGCCGATGCACCGGCTCGTAGGCCATGTTCCCGGACAGGACCAGGCCCATCACCATGTTCCGTTTCAGGCCCATCTCGTCCATGACGCGCCCGCTCCGCAGAGCCAGGGCGTTCAGCGTCAGGTTTTTCACCACGTTCACCGGCCGGCTGTACCGCCACACCGACGGCCGGCGCAGGTAGGGAAGCAGCGGCTCCCGCGCCCAGCGGATGTAGGTCACGGTCCAGCCGTTTTCCCGCACCGCGTCACGGATGGCCTCCAGGACCACGGGGATCATCTGGATGTGCTGATGCCCGTCCAGCCGCAGGGGCCGGTCCCCCAGCAGGGGCAGCGTCCGCCGGATCTGGCGGGCGAACTCCCGGGCCAGCTGCTCCTGCAGCGCCCGGCGCTTTGGCCCCAGGGACAGGGCGAAAAGCCGGAAAAAACTCTGGCGGAACCGGCCGTCCGGCCCGGCCAGCAGCGGCACCTCCTCCGGCGGGGACAGGCACAGCCCCTCTGTCGCGTTCAAGTGTACCGCCACGGTCAGCGCCCCGTCGTCCGCCAGCAGCCCCATGGCTCGCTCCAGCGCCGGGCTGTTGGGCATGGCGCTCACGCCAGTGAGCCGCCCTTCCCGCCGGCAGTCCAGGATATGCTCCGCCTGGGACAGGGTGATGCCGTAGTCGTCGGCGTTAATGAGCGTCATCGCCGCGCTCCTTCCGCCGGTCGGGCAGGCCCACGGTGCCGGCGATGATGAAGCGGTGGCGGCCCTTGACCTCCTCGTAGATCTTGGCGATATATCCGCCGATGATCCCCAAGCTGAGCATCACGATGGCGCCGATGATCAACTCGATCAGGATCACGGTGGTGAAGCCCTCCACCGCCCGGTGGGTGGCGAAGGACACGATGCTGTCGATGCCCTGGATCACGGCCAGCACCAAAAACAGCGCGCCCATGGCCGTCACCAGGTACAGCGGCGCCGTGGTGAAGGAGACGATGTTGTTCACCGCGTATTTGATAAGGCTCACGGCGCTCCACTTGCTCTTGCCCGCCTGGCGCTCCTGCACCCGGAAGCCTACGGAGACAGTCTTATACCCCACCCAGCCGGACAGCGCCCGGAAGAACGTGTTGCGCTCCGGCAGCGCCACCAGCGCGTCCACCGCCTTCCGGTCCAGCAGCTTGAAGTCCGACGCCTTCGACATATCCATCTTCACCGCGGCGCTCATGATCTTGTAAAACAGGGCGGTCATGCACCGGTAGACGGGGTTTTCCTTCCCCCGGTCCTCCTTGACGCCCTCGATCACCTCATAGCCGCTCTGCCACAGCCGGTACATCTCCACCAGCGTCTCCACCGGATGCTGCAGGTCGCAGTCCATCACGGCGCAGCAGTCCCCCGCCGCCGTCTCCAGCCCGGCGAAGATGGCCGCCTCCTTGCCGAAATTCCGGGAGAAGCGCACGCCCCGGACCATATCCCACTCCCCGGCGGCCGCGCCGATCTGCTCCCAGGTGCCGTCCGTGGAGCCGTCGTCCACGAAGTAGACGGCGGCGGCGATGCCCTCCCGCTCCATGACGGAGCGGACGGCCTGGGCCGCGGCTTGGATATTGTCCGCCTCGTTGTAGGCGGGGATGATGATGGAAAGGGTCTCCCTCTGTGCGCTCATGTCTGTCCCTCCCACGGGTTTTCCGTACCGTTCATTATAAATTGTATGGAAAGGCTTGTCAAGAAAACGGCCCCCCGTCGTCGGGATAAGCTGCACAATCCCTCAGTCTCCGGCTATTGCCGGAGCCAGCTCCCTTTGCACAAGGGAGCCTTTCAATAATGTGTCGCTTTCAGCGACAAATGAAGATGCTAAGTTGACCGCAAGCCCAAAGCCTCCCCTGTGCAAGGGGAGGTGCCGAGCGAAGCGAGGCGGAGAGGTTGTCGTTGGGAAATGCTCTTCGCTGGTTTCCCGTGGGGGCCCCATTTCAGATAAGCTCCACAATCCCGCGCTTTGACAGCAGAACGGCCCCGCCGGGAGGCGGGGCCGTTCTGTGTCAAAGATGCTCAGTTGCCGGTGGCGACGATGTATTCCTCGCTCTCGGAGAAGCGCAGGGTCGTCACATAAAAGTCGTCGTAAACCAGGGTCCCGTCCTCGGCGCCCAGCACCGCGCAGCTGGTGACGTACTCCGCGGACTTGGGCTGGCCCATGTAGTCGTACAGCGACTGGACCGGCTCGCCCACCAGATCCTCCACGTGCTTCTGCTGCTCGCCCATATCCGCGAGGCCGTCGCCGGCGGTCTTCCGGTCGGGAGCGGCGTTATCGTCCGCGCTCACGATATTGCCGGCCTCTTTGTCCTCGGGGGGCGCGGTCACGGTGGGGATCTCGGTGGCCTCGGCCTCCGGCGCCTCGGTGGGAGCGGGGGCGTTATTGCCGCCGCCGCAGGCGCACAGCGTCGCCAGCGCAAGGACCAGCGCAAGGATGATGATCGTATATTTCTTCATGATGTTCTCCTTCGTTCGATATTCTGTTGGCTCTCTCGCTCAACCCCCACATTATACCCAGCCGGGCAGGGGCTGTCAAGTGCATAAACGACGAAAAAGGACCCGCACTGGCGGGTCCTTTTGGGATGCTGCCTTATTCCTCCGGGGGCGTCTCGCTCTTCTCCTCGCCCAGATCGAACTCCAGGGACTCGCCGCAGGCGGGGCACTGGATGGTGCCGTTTTTCAGCACGTCCTCCTCGAAGGTGATGGTCTCGCCGCAGCTGGGGCACTCGCACTCGTAAAACACGGTCTTGCCGTCCCAGGGCTCGCCATCCTCGTCTTCATCCTCTTCCTCTTCCTCTTCCTCCTCTGGCTCACCGAAGAGGATGTTCTCCACGTCCTCCAGATCGTCGCTGACGGCGTCCAGTCCATCGCCCAACTCAGCCACGTCCGAGCCCAGGTCGTCCAGGTCCAGCGCCAGGTCCTCCAGGATGTCCAGCAGGGTGGCCAGCAGCTTTCCCTCCTTCGTGGAGGGGTCGGTGCCGTAGCCCTCGGCCAGGCCCTTCATATACGCGACTTTTTCAGCAGTGGTCATACCGGGGCCTCCTCAGCTCTTGGCCCGGCCCAGATACTCGCCCGTGCGGGTGTCGATCTCGATGCGCTCGCCCGGCTCGATGAACAGGGGCACCTTGATCTCCGCGCCGGTCTCCAGGGTGGCGGGCTTGGTGGCGTTGGTGGCGGTGTTGCCGGCGAAGCCGGGGTCGGTCTCGGTGATGGTCAGGGTCACGAAGTTGGGCGCGTCCACGGCGAACACCACGCCCTTGTAGGAGCTGATGGTGCAGACCTCGTTCTCCTTGACGAAGCGGAAGCCGTCGGACAGCTTGCTCTTGTCGATGGGGATCAGCTCGTAAGTCTCCCCGTCCATGAAGTAATAGATGTCGCCGTCGGCGTAGCTGTACTCCATGTTCTTGCGCTCCACATAGGCGCTCTCGAACTTGGCGGTGGGGTTGAAGGAAGTCTCCACCACGGCGCCGGTGATGACGTTCTTCATCTTGGTACGCACGAAGGGGGAGCCCTTGCCGGGCTTGACATGCTGGAATTCGATGACCTGCATGACCTGTCCGTCCATCTCGAAGGTCACGCCGTTGCGGAATTCGCCTGCTGAAATCATATGAAATATCCTCCGTATGAGTGATTTGTTTTAACGATTCATTTTACTATATATTTTCCGCTTTGACAACCCTCTTTTAGAGGATGATCAGTTCCTTGGGGGCCTTTGTCAGGTTCTCGGCGCCGCCGTCGTGGAGCCAGAGCATATCCTCGATCCGCACGCCGAAGCGCCCGGGCAGGTAGATGCCCGGCTCGGCGGAGATCACCGCGCCCTCCGGCAGCGGTCCCTCGGTGCGGGTATTGGCGCCGGGGGCCTCGTGGATCTCCAGGCCCAGGCTGTGGCCGAAGCCGTGGCCGAAGTACGCCCCGTAACCCGCGTCGGCGATGACCTTGGCGGCGGCGTTGTGTACGTCGATGCCCGGCACCCCGGGGGCCGCGGCCTCGATGCCCGCCAGCTGGGCGGCCAGCACCGTGTCGTACACCCGGCGCATCTCGTCCGTCACATGGCCCACCGCCACGGTGCGGGTCATGTCGGAGCAGTAGCCGTTATACAGCGCGCCGAAGTCCATGGTGATGAAGTCCCCGTCCTGGACCACCTTGTCGCCAGGCACCCCATGGGGCATGGAACTTTTCGCCCCGGTGACCACGATGGGGTCGAAGGAGTTGCCCTCGCTGCCGTACTTATACATCCGGTAGACCAGCTCCGCGGTGATCTCCTTCTCCGTCATGCCCGGTCGGATGATGCCCAGCAGTTCGTCCAGGGCCTTTTCCGCGATGCGCTGGGCGGCCACGATGGAGTCCACCTCGTCCCGGTCCTTGCTGGCCCGCAGGCCGGCCAGGATGGTCCTGTCCTCCACCAGCGGCACGCCCACCGCCTTTTCCAGCCACTCCCACTGGCTGTGGGTAAGCCGGTCGGGCATGGCGGCGGCCTTTTCAAAACCGTTCTGGGCGAATATCTCCCCCAAGATGGCGTCCAGGCCGCGGCCCGGGCCGGTGCAAAGCACCTGCATATCCCGGATGGCGGCGGTGGCGGCCTCCACATAGCGGGAGTCGGTGACCACCCACGCCTTGTCGCGGGCGATGACGGCGGCGCCGTCGTCGATATGGAAGCCGGAGGCGTAGCGGATGGACACCGCGTCCGTCATCACCAGCGCGGGCACCTCGCCCAGCATGGCCTGTATCTTTTCTACGTGTGACATTGTTTTGCGCTCCTTCTGTCGTTAGATTTCGATGTCAGTCCGGCATATCCACGGCGAACAGGCCGCCGGCGCCGCCGGAATAGAGGAACAGTACGTTGTCCGTGGGGCGGAACGCGCCCTCCTCCGCCATGGCCAGCAGCCCGGCGAAGGCCTTGCCCGTGTACACCGGGTCCAGGAACAGGCCCTCCTTCTCCGCCATCAGGCGCACCGCCCGGGTCCCCTCCGCCGACGGGATGGCGTAGCCGGGGCCGGCCATGGGCCGCAGGTGGATGTCATCGGGCCCTAGCTCCACGTCCGCTTCCAGCAGCTTGACCGCCTCTTTCATGATGCCCATGGTGATCACGTCGAAGGGGTCCGTGTCCACCATCATGCCCACCACGGTGGTGTGGGGCAGAAACAGCTTCGCCCCCAGGGCCAGGCCGGCGTGGGTGCCGCCGCTGCCCTCGGCGCAGATGAGGTAATCAAAGTCCATGCCGCTCTCCGCGATCTCCTTGGCGCAACTCACATACCCCAGCGCGCCCAGGGCGTTGGAGCCGCCGCAGGGGATCTTGTAGTAGGGCTTGCCCATGGCCTGCCCCACCCGGTCCATCTCCGCGTAGATGTCCGCGTAGTCGTCCGTGTCCATGAAGCGCACGTCCACGCCCATGAGATGCTCCAGCAGAAGATTCCCCCGCCGGTCGGTGACGCCCCGCTTTTTCAGGATCAGGATGGGGGTCATGCCCACCTTCAGGGCGCAGGCGGCGGTGAGCATGGCGTGGTTGGACTGGGCGCCGCCGGTGGTGAACACCACCTCCGCGCCCTGGGCCTTCGCCTCCGCCAGCAGGAACTCCAGCTTGCGTACCTTGTTCCCGCCCAGGCCGACGCCGGTCATGTCGTCCCGCTTGATCCACACGTTGGTGCCCAGCATACGGCTGATGTTCTCCAGCCGCTGCACCGGTGTGGGCAGTACGGCCAGCGGGACCCTGTCGAACGAGTTGAGTTCTCTCATAAGTTCCTCCTAGATCATGTCGTATTTTTTATCCCATATCCGGCCCTGTTCCGTCCCAGGGTCCGGACCAATCCACGCCGTCGAACAGGGCGGGACCGCCGCCGGTGGTGAACGACACCCGCTCCACCCCGTCCAGGGCGCAGAGGGTGGCGGTCATGGACCGGACGGCCACCGCCCGGGCCTCGGCGGGGATGGAGGCGAAGAAGCTGCCCGCCAGCTCCACCGTACACGTCCCGTCCTGGACAGTCACGCCGCCCACGGTGCCGCTGCCGGGAAAGAGGGTGGGATAGCCCGGCTCGGCGGCTACCAGCAGCGCGGCCAGCACCGCCTCCGGCTCGGAGGCGTACTGTCCCCGGCTCACCCGCCAGGGCAGCGGCTCTACGCCCTCCAGCCCCGGCAGGGGCAGCCACAGGTCCGCGTCGATCTCCCCGGCCGCCGCGGGGCCGGCCGCCTGCTCATACCGGGCCAGTGGCCCGTCCAGGCTCCGGTACACATACCGCTCCACCGGTTCGCCCTCCGCCAGGATACGCACGCTGTCCACCTGGGGCAGCTCCGTCAGGGAGTCCACCAGGGAATACAGCGCCAGCCGCTCCCCCAGCGCGGTCTGGGGCCGGCCGTCCAGAAATTCCGCCGACAGGTCCACGGTACACACCCCGTCCTCCGTCCGGCAGGACAGCAGCCGCGTCCCCGGGGGGATGGCGCTTTGCAGCGCCGGGTCGTTGGGGCCCCGCAGCAGTTCCTCCACCACATAGCGGTCCGCGTCGGCGTCCTCCTCCAGGGTCAGGCTGTGGCTCTCCCCCGTCAGATACCGCCCGGTCCCGTCGGCAAAATACAGCCGCAGCTGCCGCACGAAGGGGTCTGTGTCCGTGTCCCGGGTGAAGGCGTCCGCCTCCGTCAGCCGGGAGAACAGCACCTGCTCCCCCACCGCCACGGATACGCTCCCCACGCCCTCCACCTGGCACAGCGTCAGCGCCGCGCACAGCGCCGCCACCGTCCGGTCCATGGCGTCCGCCTCCAAAAACGGCTCCGACAGCGAGAGCGTCACGTCCCCGTCGTCCAGGGTCCAGCTCTCCACCGTCACGCCATCCGGCAGGGCGCAGACGAGCCCGTCCGCCCCGGAGGGGGCGGCGAACAGCGCCACCGCCGTCTCCAGTTCCACGTCGCCGTCCCCCGGCAGGACGCAGATCTCCCGGCCGGTCAGCTCCCCGCTCTCCGTGTCCTCCTGGAGCCGCCAGACCGTCAGCGTCCGGGTCCCAGGGGTCCCGGCGGGCGACGCCTGGCCGCAGCCGCCGAGGACCAGAAGCGCCGCGCACAGCGCCACCGCCAGCCACCGCTTGCTCATATCTCCGCCTCCTCCGGCGGACACAGGGGAAAGGACACGGTGAACACCGTGCCTCGCCCGTCCCCCGGCTCCATCCACACCTGGCCTCCGTTGGCCACCACCGTGTCGTGGACGATGGCGAGGCCCAGGCCGCTGCCGCCGGAGGCCCGGGACCGGGCCTTGTCCACCCGGTAGAACCGGTCGAAGATGTGGGGCCGGTCCGCCTCGGGGATGCCGATGCCCGTGTCCGCCACGGTAAGCACGGCCCGGCCGTCCTCCGCCCGGAGGGCGATATCCACCGTGCCGCCGGGCTGGTTGTACTTCACGCCGTTCTCCGCCAGGTTGAAGATGATCTGATAAAGGCCGTCCGCCGGCACCGCCACCAGGCAGCCCTCCGCCAGGTCCGTCCGGAGGGTCACGCCCTGGGCCGCGGCCAGCGGCTCCAGCAGATGCAGCGCCTGCCGCGCCGCCTGGGCCACGTCCGCGGGCTCTTCCGCCGGCGGGGCGACGCCCGCGTCCAGCTTGGTCAGGCTCATGAGTTTCTCCGTGATCCGCTGCAACCTATCCGCCTCGCTGCCGATGTCGCTGGCGAACTCCCGCATGGTCCGCTGGTCCATATCCCCGGACTGGGTGATGCTGTCGCTGAGCAGGCGGATGGCGGCCAGGGGCGTGCGAAGCTCGTGGGAGGCGTCCGACACGAACCGCCGCCGGACCTCCTCCGTGTCCTCCAGCCGCCCGGTCAGGTCGTTGAACTCCGCCGCCAGCTGGTCCAACTCGTCGCCCCGCTCCTTCTCGGGGACCCGGTAGCTGTAATCCCCCCGCCGGACCACGTCCATGGCCCGGGCCAGGCGCTTGATGCGCCGGGTGAGGGTGGCGGACAGCAGCCCGATCAGCAGCACCCCCGCCGCGCCGAACAGCACGGAGATGTTCGCCAGGTTCCGCTGCAGGTCCGCGATGATGGTCCCCTGGGTCCGGTCGTATTCGTAGAGGTACACCGCCCCCACCACCGCCCCGCCGGACACCACCGGCGTGGCCGAGCGGCTGGCGAAAGCGCCCTCGGCGGAGGAATAGCGGCAGAAGAACTGGGCGCGGCCCTCCAGCGCCCCGGCCACCCCGGCCAGCAGCGCATAGCGGCCCACGGCGCTTGCCCCGGCGTCCGTGTCGTACAGCACGCAGCCGGCCCGGTCGGTGACCAGCGTGCGGGTCACCGGGGCCGTGTCCAGCAGCTGCATGACCTGGGCCACCGTCTCCGGGGTCAGTGTCTCCAGCGCCGAGAGGGAGCTGGAGATGACGGACCCCTGGGACTGGAGCGTGCTTTTGGAGCGGGCGATGACCATGTCCCGGCTCACCAGCACGGGATAGATGTTCATCACCAGCAGCAGCCCCGCGGTGAACAGGGAGAAGGCCGCGGCGATCTTGAACCGGACGGACAGCACCCGCCGGGTCTTTTTTCGTTCAGTCCTTGAAATAGTACCCCACGCCCCACTTGGTGATGATGAACTCCGGCCGGGCGGAGTTGCGTTCCAGCTTCTCCCGCAGCCGGCGGATATGTACGTCCACGGTGCGGATGTCGCCCTGGTAATCGTAGCCCCAGACCAGGTCCAGCAGGTTTTCCCGGGAATACACCTTGCCCGGGGTCCGCATGAGCAGCTCCACCAGGTCGAACTCCTTGGCCGTCAGCTCCACCGGCCGGCCGTCCACCTGGGCGGAGCGGCGCTCGGTGTCGATGGTGATGGGGCCGCGGGTGACCTGGGCGGAGGCGGCCTCGGCCCCCTGCAAACTCGCCCGGCGCAGCAGCGCCCGGATGCGGGCCTTCAGCTCCAGCACATTGAAGGGCTTGGTCACATAGTCGTCCGCGCCGTACTCAAATCCGATCAGCTTGTCGGTGTCCTCGCCCTTGGCGGTGAGCATGATCACCGGGACGGTGGAGAACTGGCGTATCTTCATGCAGGCGGCCAGGCCGTCCAGCTTGGGCATCATCAGGTCCAGCAGGATCAGGTCGTACCCGCCCGTCCGGGCCATCTCCACCGCCGCCTCGCCGTCGTAGCAGGCGTCCACGTCGTAGCCCTCGTTCTCCAGGTTGAATTTGAGCCCCTTCACCAGCAGCGGCTCGTCATCCACCACCAATATCCTCATGCGCCGTATCCTCCTCCCCGAAATAGACGTAGGGGGCGATGCCCTCCCACAGGGCCGGGCCGATCCCTGGCACCGCCTGGACCTGGTCCGCCCCGGCGAAGGGGCCGTTCTCCTCCCGGTAGGCCAGTATCCGCTCCGCCAGCGCCGGCCCGATGCCCGGCAGCTCCTCCAGCTGGCCGGCCGTGGCCCCGTTCAGGTCCAGCACCGGCACCGCCGGCAGGACGGCCACGGTGCCCTCCGGCTCGGCCGGGAGCGGCGTCCGATCCCCGGCGTACCACCGGAACACGGCCGCCGCGCATGCCGCCGCCGCAGTCCACAGCAGCGCCCGCCCGATCCATTTTCCCGCCTTCGTCATCCTGTCCCGTCTTCTGAATAAAGAATTAATAAAAGTAGCAGTTGCTTTTCAACGGTTTTTTCCTTATAATAAGGGGAAAGTATCTGCCTTTTCTATCATATCATACTTTTTCGGAGAATGACATGAAAAAATTCAAGCTGCTGTCCTTTCTTCTTATCATAGCACTGCTGACGGGGCTACTGCCCTCCTTTGCCCTGGCCGCGGAGGCCCCGGAGGCGATCGTCCCTGAGACGGTGAACGAGCCGGAGGTCCTGGCGACCAAGGCCATCGCCATCAACGCGGAGACGGGCGACATCCTCTTCCAGCGCGACGCGGACGTCACGGCGAACCCCTATTTTCTGGGCCAGCTGATGACGCTGCTGCTGATCGGCGACGCCCTGGACCTGCAGTCCATCTCCCTGAACGACACGGTCACCGCCTCCGGCACGTTCCAGACCGGCCTGGAGGGCGCCACCGTGGCCGGCATCTCCCCCGGCGAGGTGCTTACGGTGGAGCAGCTGCTGTACCTGCTGGCCAGCCCCGGCTATATGGACGCGGCCAACATCCTGGCGGAGTTCAACTCCGGGTCCGTCACCGCCTTCGTCGCCGAGATGAACCAGCGCGCCCAGGACCTGGGATGCACCCGCACCCACTTCGTCAACGCCACCGGGATGCCCACGGACGGCCAGTATTCCACCGCCCACGACCTGGCCCTGATCACGGCGGAGCTGCTGAAAAAGCCGTCCATCTCCCAGATCATGCAGACCCTGACCTATAACATCCCGGCCACCCAGTACGCCGGCGCCCGGACCGTCAACAACGAGAACCTCCTTCTCAAGAGCGACAGCTCCGTGTACTACCGCAACGCTTACAGCGGCAAGACCGGCGGCGTCACCGAGGAGGGCGCCAACCTGATGGCCGCCGCCTCCTATAACGAGCTGGACATCATCGCCATCGTCCTGGGCAGCCAGAGTACCGACACCCGCTTCACGGACGCCGTCAACCTCTTCACCTGGTCCTTCACCAATTACAGCTTCCGCACCCTCCTAAGCTCCACCGACATCCTGGACACCGTCCCCGTGGAGATGGGAAGCCCCGAGTCCGTGAGCGTACACGCCGAGGACCAGATCCGCATGGTCATGCCCGTGAGCCAGGAGTTGGGCGAGGTGAGGATGGAGTTCTCCTATACCTTCGAGCAGTCCGGCGAACCCCTGCACGCCCCGGTCACCGTGGGGCAGTATGTGGGCGACGTGACGGTCTATCTGGACGGCGTGGAGATGGGCACCTCCCGGCTCGTCACCTCCACCTCGTCGGACATCTCCCGGATCGAGTACCTGCGCTCCCAGCTGGATACCCTGGTCCACACCGACTCGGTGCGCCGGATGGTGACGGTGCTGCTGGTGATATTGGCGGTCTATCTGCTGCTGGTGATATTCTACCGCATCCAGCGGTCCCTGCACCTCCGCAGCCTGCGCCGCGCCCGCAAGGACCGGGCCATCGCCCGAGCCTCCCAGGAGATCCAGTGGCTGGACATCCCGCAGGACCAGAACGGCGTGCCTGTCGTCTCCCTGCCCGACCAGGAGCAGCCGGCGCCGGAGGATAGCGCCGGGGAGGAAGCCGCCGTCTATGAGCAGGCCCCCGAGGACATAGGGGAGGAAGCACCCGCGGAGGAACAGGCCCCCGAGGGCACGGAAGAGGCCGCCATTTACGAGCAGGCCCCCGAGGATACCGGAGAGGAAGCACCCGAAGAGGAACAGGCTCCCGCCGACGCCGAAGAGGCAGCCCCCGCGGAGGAGCAGGCCCCGGAGGATACTGTGGAAGAGGTCCCCGCGGAGGGCGGCCAGGAATATTATGAGGAAGCCCCCGCTGATGGCGAAGAGTATTACGAGGAAGCCCCCGCGGAGGGTGAGGAATATTACGAAGACGCTCCCGCCGACAGCGAAGAGTATTACGAAGAGGCCCCCGCTGACGGCGAGGAATATTACGAAGAGGCCCCCGCCGACGGCGAGGAATATTATGATGACAACGCGCCGGAGGACGACTCCTATCTGGACGAACTGGAGGACCAGGAGGGCTTCTTCGACGAGGACGACATAGACCTTGACGGCCTCGACGGCCCTTACCACAAGTAACCCCCAAAAATCACGCCCCCGGGCTTCTGCCCGGGGGCATTCCGTTTATTATGGCCCCCTTGTGTAAAGGGGGCTGTCAGCGAAGCTGACTGAGGGATTGTTTTACCGCCCGATCTATGTATTCGCAAACGCCGTCAAAGTTCTGGCTTATCTCATTGTTGGGTATCCTTATGACCGTCAGGCCATATCCTGCCAAAAAGTTCGTTCTATCAGCGTCTTTCGCCTTGGCATCCGGCTCAAAATGCTGTGAGCCATCCAATTCAATGACCAGCTTTGCCTGGGCGCAGTAAAAGTCAACGATATATCTTCCTAAGACTTTTTGCCTTGAAAAAGGAATGGGATACTCCCGAAGGAGATCATACCAGAGGCGTCGCTCCTCTTTCGTCATATTCTGGCGCAACTCTCTGGCTCTTGATGTGAGCGTTTTGTTATGCTTTCGCTCCATAACAACCCCTCCGCCTCGCTCCGCTCGGCACCTCCCCTTGCACAGGGGAGGCTTTGGTCTGGCTATGACCTCCACAAAGCCCGTTTTGTCGCGCTCATTATACTATGCCCGAAGCCGCTTTACAAGCGCCTTTTCTCCGAAACGGAAAGGCCTCCCCTGTGCAAGGGGAGGTGGCGCGGCTTAAGCCGTGACGGAGAGGTTGTTACAATCCCCCAGTCAGCGCCAGAGGCGCTGACAGCCCCCTTTACACAAGGGGGCCGTCAATAATGTATCGCCCCCGGGCTTCTGCCCGGGGGCGGTGCTGTATTATGGGCGTTACGCCACGGAGCGGTTTACAGACTGTTCGGGTCGAACGTCTTCGCTGCCGGGTCTGCAAAGCCGAACAATTCGTTGACCTCCACCTCCACAGGCGAATCGCTCTTCAATACGAACGCCCGCTGCACATCAAGGGTCACGCCGGGCCTGATATCCGCCATATATGGGTTGGGGTCGTATCCGTCGACATCATACAGGATAGCAGACTCCAGCTGGACGCCATCCTGGAAGGCCTTCTCTATAAGCGACACCATCGCGCTGGTGGTGTTTTCGCTGTTATTTGTCCAGGCGTATGTAACCACTATGGCGGGCTTCCCCTCATAATCCGTCGTCTTGAACGCGCTTTTGATCTCAACGGCATATGCACCCACGTTTACGGCGCCGCTGGCCTGGACCGGCGCAGCCGCCGCGCTGCCGGAGCCTGCCGGCTGCGACACACTGATGTTCGCGCCTGCTGGTGTATCGTCCTTTTTGCTGTTCCCGCCCACGATGCCGCCGACGATGCCGACGACCAGGACCACGCACACAGTCCAAAACCACCATTTTTTGAATATGGGCTTTCGCGGCGCACCGCCCGGATAGGCCCGATATGGCGGGGCGCTGTTCTCATAGCGGTTCTGCCGTCCGGGGCGGGATGCGGACGGCTTTTCCGGGATGGGCGCCAGCGCGAAGTCATCCCCATTGTCGGCCACGGTGGCGTCAAATTGTCTCTTGAACTGGACAGCCTCCTCCAGCTGGTCCTCCTCAAAGAAGACCCGGTAACGCCGCCCATCCGCCGTCTCGATCCGGATAAACCCATCCGCGTCCGGCTGGGGCCTTCTCACCCTGACGGCAGTGATATCGTCCAGGAAGATCACTACCGCCTCCTGATCCTGCTTCTGGATCTTCATTTTCTGCTCGGAAAACGCGATCCCGCCGTCAAAGGAAATAAATCTTGCTATCGACGCCATCTCTCTGCTCCTCCGCTTGAATATATTGTTCCCGCGCAAAATAAAAAGTGCGCGGCGGTCGCCGCGCACGAAAAACGCGGACCCCGCTTGCGCCACACAAGTCGTCTCACAGCATCCGCACATGAAACAAGAGTCCGCATTTTTACCAAAAGATAAAAACGCGCACGGATGCTTAGAGTATTGACTTGTGTGGCGCTTTTAGTATACCACATGCTAAACTGCATTACAAGCGGCAAAAAGAAAAGCCTCCCCTGTGCAAGGGGAGGTGCCGAGCGGATGCGAGGCGGAGGGGTTGTTGCGGTGCGGTTGGACTGACGTTACAATCCCCCAGTCAGTGCCAGCGGCGCTGACGGCCCCCTTTACACAAGGGGGCCATAAATGGTGTGCCCCCGGGCAAAGCCCGGGGGCGTCCTTATGCCATACCTATGGCCTCACGCCATGCGGTCTTTCCGACGCAGGGTCAGAGAATCCGCGATCATGGCGATAAATTCCGAATTGGTGGGCTTGCCCTTGATATTGGACACGGTATAGCCGAAAAACTTTTGCAGGGTCTCCAGGTCGCCCCGGTCCCAGGCCACCTCGATGGCGTGGCGGATGGCCCGCTCCACCCGGCTGGGCGTGGTGGCGAACTTCTTCGCCACGGCGGGATACAGCACCTTTGTGACGGCGTTGATGGCGTCCATATCGTTGACGGTGAGGATGATGGCCTCCCGCAGATACTGATAGCCCTTGATGTGGGCCGGCACGCCGATCTCGTGGATGATGTCGGTGACCACGGCCTCCAGGCTGGGCTCCTTCGGCACCGGCGCGATGGCCACGCCCTGGGACACCGGCCCTCCGGCCCGGCGGCGTTCGGCCGCCACCTGGCGGATGCGGGTGAGCAGATTGGCCACGTCACAGGGCTTGGGTATGAAGTAATAGGCGCCCAGCTCCGAACAGCTGGCCACCACCTTGTCGTTGAAAAAGCCGGACAGGACGATGGCCGCCGGCCCGTCCTCCAGCTTGGACACCTCACCCAGCAGACCCAGGCCGTCCAGCCGCGCCAGGACCAGGTCGGTCACCAGCACGTCGGGCCGCAGCTTTTCCGCCAGCGCCAGCGCCTCTTGTCCGTCGCCCGCGCTGCCGACAGCCTGAAGGTCTTCTTCGCCGTCGATGACCTCCGTGAGCATCCTACGGAAGTCCTCGCCGGAGTCAGCAATAAGAACGCGTGTCATAGTTTCCATGAATGTTTCCTCCCTTGTTCGTTTTTGGACCGCATTATCTCTCTTTGTTGCGAAACTCCGCTGTGTCAGCTTTTACAATTTACCATAACACCTGTTCCTTTGCAACACAAATCCAGCAAATCAGGGCAATTTTTTGTTGACATAATTTTACCGCCTTCGACAATTTCCGACGATCCGACACGGCTCGTCCTTTCTCCCCACGGCCCTTTTTACCCCGCCCGGGCCGTCAGACGCCCGCCTCCTTCATCCGGCGGCGGACCCGGTTCAGGTGGCGCTCGAAGTGGCCCTGGTCGATGAACGACGCCAGGGCGTACTGCTCCAGCACCGGCACAGAGCAGGAGTACATCCCCACACGCTGGCGGTAGGCGTCCATCAGCGACGGCGGCAGGATCATATAGCCCATACGCATGGAGGGAGCCAGGCTCCGGGAGAAGGTGTTCAGATAGATCACCCGCTCCCCGCCGGCCATGGTGTACAGGCTCTCCAGGGGCTTGCCGGGCATGGTGAACTCGCTGTCGAAGTCGTCCTCCACCACGAACCGCCCGGGCCGGGCGGCGGCCCATTGCAGGTACTCGTACCGCTTGGCGGCGGGGGCGGTGACCCCGGAGGGCCAGCTGTGGAAGGGGGTCACGTGCAGCACGTCGGCCCCCGTGGCCGCCAGAGCCTGGCTCTGCACGCCGTCCGGCCCCATGGGCAGCCGCTCCACCCGCGCCCCGGAGCCAACGTACACCGCCTCGATCTGGCCGTAGGAGGGCTGCTCGATGGCGTAGACCCGCTCCCGGCCCAGCATCCGCACCACCGCGCCGTACAGCTGCTCCGAGCCGGAACCCACCACCACCTGTTCCGGCTGGGCGTACATCCCCCGGTAGCGGAGCAGGTACCGGGCGATGGCGTTACGCAGCACGGCGCAGCCCTCGTTGGGCGACCGGACCCCCAGGCGCGGCCCCTGCTCGCTGATGACCCGGCGCAGGGTCCGGCACCACAGGCCGTAGGGGAAGTCCTCCCCGGTCCCCGGCCCCTCCTTCTCCTCCGGCAGCAGGCGCAGCGGCTCCCGGCGGCCGGCCGGCGCCGCCGCGGGCGCCCCCACCGGCAGCACATAGTAACCGCTCCGCTCCCGGGCGGCGGCGTAGCCCTCGTCCGCCAGCAGGCGGTACGCGCCCTCCACCGTCACCACGCTCACCCCCAGGTGTTCCGCCAGCGCCCGCTTGGAGGGCAGCCGCTCCCCCGGCGCCAGCTCCCCGGCGGCGATATCTTCCCGGATGGCCCGGTACAGCGCGCAGTAAAGCGGCTCCCGGCCCCGGTCATGCAGATCGTATGTCAGCATTTGGACTTATCAAAACTCCTTTTTTCGTGATTTTAATGATACCAATTCGATTATACGCCCCCCGTCGGGGGCTGTAAAGGGGCCAGTTCCGCGCCGCATAAAGAAAAAACGGGCCTGCCGCAAGCACTCTTGCTCACGGCAGGCCCGTCCGGCCCTGTCTTTACGTCTCGAAGAATTTCCGGTGGATGGCGGCCACGGCCCGGTCGGCGCTGGCCGCGTCGATGACGCAGGAGATCTTCACCTCGCTGGTGTTGATCATCTGGATGTTGATATGCTCGTCGTTGAGCGCCTCGAATACCAGCGACGCGATGCCCACGGAACTCATCATCCCCGCGCCCACCACGCTCACCTTGGCGATGTCCGTGTCCACGGAGACGTGGTCGAAGCCGATGGCGGTCTTGCGCTCGTCCAGCGCCTGGGCGGCCGCCTGGGCGTCCGATTCCGCCACCACGAAGCTGATGTTGTTCGTCTCGTCCTGGCCGGTGGCCTGGATGATCATGTCCACGTTGATCCCCGCCTTGGACACGGCGCCCAGCACCCGGAACGCGGAGCCGGGCCGGTCGGCCACCTCCATGACCGTGACCCGGGCCACGTTCTCGTCCTTGGCGATGCCGGTGATCTTCATCTCCTCCATGTTTCTGGAAACCTCCTTGACCTTAGTACCCGGCGCCCTCACCAGCGAGGAGAGGACCTCCAGCTCCACCCCGTAACGCTTTGCCAGCTGCACGGAGCGGTTCATCAGCACCTGCGCGCCCATGCTGGCCAGCTCCAGCATCTCGTCGTAGGTGATCTCTTCCAGCTTCCTGGCCCCCGGCACCTTCCGGGGGTCGGCGGTATATATGCCCTCCACGTCGGTGAATATCTGGCACCGGTCCGCGTGAAGCACCGCGGCCAGGGCGACGGCGGTTGTGTCGCTGCCGCCGCGGCCCAGGGTGGTGTAGTCGTCGAACTTGTTCACGCCCTGGAAGCCCGCCACCAGCACGATGCGCTTTTTGTCCAGCTCCCGGCGCAGGCGCTCGGTGTCCACCCGGCGGATGCGGGCGCTGCCGTAGGCCGCGTCGGTCCGCACGCCCACCTGCCATCCGGTGAGGGACACCACCGGCAGGCCCATCCCCTCCAGGCACATGGCCATCAACGCGATGGACTGCTGCTCGCCCGTGGCCAGCAGCATATCCAGCTCCCGCTTGGAGGGACTGGGGTTGATCTCGGCCGCCTTTTCCAAAAGCTCGTCCGTGGTGTCGCCCTGGGCGGACAGCACGACCACCACGTCGTTGCCGTAGAGGAAGCTCTCCGCGATGATCCGCGCCGCGTTGCGGATGCGCTCGGCGTTGGCCACGGAGGAGCCGCCGAATTTTTGTACGATCAGCATATAGAATCAAGTCTCCTTATGATCTGGGGTCGGGCCTTGGCCCACCCATACTATGCCAGCACCCGCCAAACGGCCCGGACATCCAGCCCGTCGCACAGCCCGTCCAGCTCCCCGCGTGTCATGGCCCGGGTGATGAAGCCGCACTCCCGGCTGGCGCCGTAGACCGGCCGCGCCTCGGGGAAGGCCGCCAGCACCGCCGCCGGCTCCGCCTCCGCCCGGACGTACCACGGTCCGGCCAGGCTGTCCGCCGGGACCAGCACGCCGCCGGGCTTGCCCAGGTCCGGCACCACCGGGTCCGATATGTGGCGCACCGCGTCGATGATGTCCCCCGCCACGGCGCTGGCGGTGGGGTGGGCGCCCGCACCGGGGCCGCACAGCACCACCTCGCCCACGGCGCTGCCCCGGATGGCGCAGGCGTTGGTCACGCCGTTCACCGCCGCCAGGATGTGGTCCAGCGGCACCAGATGGGGCTCCACCAGGGCGCAGCAGCCGCCCTCGGCCCGGGCCGCCCGGCCCAGCAGCTTCACCGTGTATCCCAGCGCCCGGGCCAGCTCCAGGTCCGCCGGCTCCACCCCCGTGATGCCGGTGGTGGGGATGCGGGCGGGGTCCACGTTCCAGCCGAAGGCCAGGTCCGCCAGGATCGCCGTCTTGCGGCAGGCGTCGATGCCCTCCACGTCGGCGGTGGGGTCCGCCTCGGCGTAGCCCAGCTCCTGGGCCGTCTTCAGCGCCGAGGCGAAGTCCCGGCCCTGGGCGTCCATGGCGGTGAGGATGTAGTTGGTGGTGCCGTTGACGATGCCGTACACCTGATCGATGCGGTTGGCGGCCAGACACCGGCACAGCGGCCGCAGCAGCGGGATGCCCCCGCCCACGCTGGCCTCGAAAAGGTAGCTCACCCCATGCTCCCGGGCCAGCGCCGCCAGCTCCATGCCGTGTTCCGCCACCAGCTGCTTGTTGCTGGATACCACGCTCTTGCCCGCCAGGATGGCCCGGCGGGAGTACTCATAGGCCGCGTCCGAGCCGCCGATGACCTCCGCCACCACGGCCACGTCCGGGTCCCGCTCGATCACCGAGAAGTCCCGGGTGAGCCAGGGCCGGAAGGGGCTGTCCGGGTAGTCGTGCCGGACCAGGATGTACCCCAGCTCCAGCTCCTGGCCCGCCGCGGCGTCGATCCGCTCCTTCTGGTCGGCCATGACCTCCGCCAGGCCGCCGCCCACGACGCCGAAGCCCAGTATCGCGTATTTTTTCATTGGTGTGTCCTCCTTGTCAGCCTGCCGCGACGGCGGCCTTGATGACGCCCTCTAGGGCGGTGAGCCGGGTGAGCAGCGCCTCGGCGGAGGTGTCCAGCGCGGTCAGGTCCGCCGTGATGGTCACCGGGGCCGCCCCGTTGGTGGGGATGCCCTGGTTGATGGTCAGGATGTTGGCGCCCGTCTCCGCGAACTGCGCCAGCACCTCGCTCAAAAGGCCCGTCTTGTGCCGCAGCATGATCTGAAAGGTGACGATGCGCCCGCCGGCCACGTTCTGGAACGGCATGACGGCGTTTTTATACTTGTAGTACGCGGAGCGGGAGATGCCCACCGCCTCGGCGGCCTCCGCCACCGTCTGCGCCCGGCCGGTGTCCAGCAGTTCCCGGGCCTGGGTGACCCGGATGAACACCTCCGGCAGGGCGTCTCCATCCACGAGATAGAGCTGTCCGTGCCCGTTTTGCGCCATGAAATGTCCTCCTTTTGTGGTCAAATGTCCACACGACGTGTATATTACCACGTTTGCGGCCATTATGCAAGACCTTTGGCGCATCCGCGCGGGCCCGGTCGGAACAGGCGGAAAACCCCCGTCCCGGTCACCCGGGACGGGGGTCCATTGCTGATATGGATGTTCTTTTTTACCGGACGCCGCGCTTTTTCCGCGCCGCCAGGGCCAGGACCAGCCCGCCCAGGCACAGCGCCAGTGCCCCGGCCCACAGCGCCAGCGGCGTCTCGTCCCCTGTCTCGGGGGACGTGGCCGCGCCGGAGGGTTTGGCAGAAGCGGAACGGTCCACGATATTGAAGACGATCTCCTTCGTCCCGGTGAACCGGCCCATGCCCGTGATCACGGCGCTCGCCTTGCCGGCGGCGACGTTCTTCTCATACGAAACGGTATAATCGATGCCCTCTTTGAGTTCTTCCGTCCCGTTGACGCCCTCGATGGTCAGGCTCACAGCCGGCTTGATCTCGGAGCCGGTATAGGTCTGGTCGGGTATATCCTTTGCCAGCGCGTCCCCGATGTGGTCGCTGGAGACGATCGCAAAGGTGGAGAACTTGTCGGAGGAGAAGGCGATCTGCCCGTCGCTGACCTTGCTGGCCAGCCGCTCCACCTCGCCCTCATGGGCGCGCATGACATAGAGGATCGGCCCCGTTGCCGTCGCCGGCAGCGGCAGTGTAAAGTCGATGGGCTCGTTGGTCTCGGTGAGGTTCCCGGCGGGCTCTTCGTTCACCGTCACAAGGATGCTGATGTCCACATACTCCGCCACCTCGCCGTTGACCGCCGCCTCGATGGCCGCGCCGTCCTCCGCTGGCGACGCGTTGGGGGTCACCGTGAGCTTCGTGTCCACGCGGATGGGGTCGATGGCCGAGCCGCCCTCCTTCGCATCGTCGATGGCCTCGTGGATCGCCTCCCCCAGCGCCTTAAAAGCATCTGTCAGGGACATATCGCCCTTCAGGACGCTGTCCACGATATCCTTGATCGTGTCGCCCAGGCTCTTCTGTGCCTGCTGCTCTTCCACGCCGCCGCCCACGATCTCGCTGTCGATCACGATGGGCGGTATATCCTTCTCCGTCCGCTTCTCGCCGCAGACCGTGCAGGTATAGGTCGTCTCGCCCATCTCCTCTGTCGTCGGCGCCTTCGTCACCTCGCCGTCGTCCCAGGTGTGCTTTCCCGTGGCCGCGACCGGCTCTCTCTTGGTCCGGCCGCACAGAGGGCAGTAATAGGTCGTCTCGCCCTCTTCGCCGCAGGTCGGCTCCTTTGTCTGCTCGCCCTGGTCCCAGGCGTGGGTATGCTCCGCCTCGGCCATGATCGTGATGGTCATTTCCTCTCCGTCCGGCAGGATGCGGGTCCGGGTCCCCTTCTGGATGGTCCCTCCGGTGACCTCGGCGACGTACCCGCTCTCCAGGGCGAGGTTTATGCCTTCCAGACTGTATCCGTAGTAGAGATATTTATCCTTATACTGTTTAGTATAGGTAAGGGAGTTGAAAAGCGATGCGGGCGTCAGGCTATAATCCGCGCCCTTTGGATTTTGGACCGTCACCGTAAGCTTCGTGAGCAGCTTGTCATCTTTTACTACGGACACAGTCACCGTGTCGGAGAGCGCTGTGATCCCATATTCCTTATAAGGTTTATCATTCTCATCTAAGAGCGGGATAATGCCGGTGACCACGCCACCCGAGATGTCCGCGATCTTGTAGCCATTTTTGACAAGTACAACACCCGTCCCAGCCGAGTAAATCCTTGCTCCATCCCATAATCCCCTACCGTCTGAATCAATGAAAAGCTGGTCCGCGTTGACGCCGTCCTTTACGAAAAATCTGGCCTGATCAACGGTCTTATGGGCCGTGACGGTGACGGCCGCAGCGTCGGCGTCCACCAGCCATGTGCCGTTATCTGACTGCTGCGCTCCCTCGACCGTGGCGGCGTAACCATCCGCCACGAAGAAGTCCATCGCCCCGCCAGGCAGCACGTACTGCTGCCAGACGTCTGCAAACGCCTCCTCCGGGCCTACATAGGTCACCTTGACAGGCTTGGGCGCCGCCGCACCGGTGTGGCGGACCTCCGCCGTCACCGCACCCGCCTCCACGACGTTGATGTAATAATAATGGTCGACTTCGCCGGTCTCCCCGTAGCAGGAATATCCTGACTGGATCACAGAGCCGCTTCCCGTGACCGCCAGTTCATAGCCCGCCTTAAGATGTACATAAAAAGACTCTCCGGGATAGCACGTCGAGCCGGTCAGGTAGTCCTCATCATACAGTCCCTCCAACGCCCCTGTTACTATTAAGGTCGCCATCTCCTCAGGCGCCATGACCGTGAGGATCACCTTCCCGTCACCGTCTTCATCCCGCACGGTCAGTTCATAACCGTCGCCGTAGTCTTCCATATATTCGCTCAAGGACACGGGCCGGTATCCCGCGTCGGCCTGGATATGCAGCGTAGAGCCAAATTTAACGATGGCGCCGCTCTCCACGGGTTTGTTCTCGCTGTCCGTGATCCTGATGTGCGAGGCCTCCCCGCGGACCTCCACCGTCACGCCGGGGTCCTTCACCACACGGATGACGATCTTCTCCGCCGCAGGGTCCGGCTTCACCTCATAGCAGATTTTCCCCTCACCAGAGACCCCTGCCCGCTGAACAATTCCTCCTTCGGCCTCGATGGCATAATCGCTATCGATAAAGAAGCCTATGGTCCCACCCTCTAAAATGGCAGGTGGATAATCCTCCTCGGTGAGCTGATCGTCCAGGTTCACATATTCGATAGGGATCGCCCTCGGCGCCGGGGTAGAGGACTTGGTGATCGTTATAAGCAGCGTCCCGCTGGACGGAGATGTAAAGTAATAGTCGTGAGCAACTTCCCATTTCACTTCCGGATCATCTTCAATCGTGTACCAAATCAAAGAATAAGAATCGTCTTTTACCGCGGCGCCGTCGATCGTGACCTCATAGTCCGCCAAAACGCTGACCCGCGTTTCAGTGTTCCCTGGCACCATATTGGCCACGCCGGTATAATTCGACGGAAGCCAGCCGACGCCATCTTTGAAATAGTTGATATCAAATCCGGCCCCCTGCGTCTCGCCGGTCACCACAAAAGAGACAGCCGGGATCACATGGACGGTCATAGAATACTCGCCGGGCTCGATGTTCTCTCCACCCCAAGTGGCTTCATAGCCGCCCTCTTCCTCTGCATACCAGACGGCTTCCCGGATTTCCTCGCCTTGCGCCTCCGGGAAATCACAGGTGACTGTATAGCCGTCCTCTACCTTGATGATCAGATCGACAAACTCCTCAAACACATCCCCGTCTTTTACGGGTTCGTCGTCGTCCCTGGCCGTTATGGTCGCCTTATCCACCGCGCCGTCAAAGTGGACCGTGATACGGACCGTTTCCGCCGCCGCCATCAGCATGATCCCGGCCGCCGGCTCCTCCGTGGCTTCAGGCTCTTCCGTAGTCTCCGGTTCCTCCGTGGCCGCCGGCTCTTCCGTAGTCTCCGGTTCCTCCGTGGCCGCCGGCTCTTCCGTGGCCGCCGGTTCTTCCGTAGCCTCCGGCTCTTCCGTGGCCTCCGGCTCTTCCGTAGCCGCCGGTTCTTCCGTGGCCTCCGGTTCTTCCGTCGCCTCCGGCTCTTCCGTCGCTTCCGGCGTCACCGCGTCCTTGTCCGGGGCCTCGGCAAATACCGGCACAGCCATGGACGCCAAAAGCGCCAGGATCAGAAGAAAATAAATCGCTCTATTCTTCATGGCACTGACTCCTCCAACTCTGAATATTAAAAAAGCGCCTATATAGCAATTATATCATTAATATTTGCTATTGTAAAGCGAAAATTAATAATATAATAACCAACCTCCCTTCGCGGTACATACTACAATAATAAAGCACACGGAAGGGAGGCGCACATGAGCGACCAGATATACGAGGCGCAGCTGCGCCAGCGGCTGACGGAACTGCGGATCAAAAAGGGCGTTTCCGAACACAGAATGAGCCTGGAACTGGGCAAGAGCGGCTCCTATATCCGGAGCATCACCAGCGGCGCGGCCCTGCCGTCCACAAGGGAACTATTCAACATCATCGAATACCTGGGCCTGACCCCGGCGGAATTTTTCGCCCCGCTGACCGGATCGGAGAGCGCCCGGACGCGGCTGGGCGACCGGCTGCGGAGCGTGGACGAGGAGGATCTGCAAAAGGTCGACACGTTCCTCGACTGGATAACAAAATAAAACTGCCAGGCGCAGATGCACCTGGCAGTTTCCCGTATCGGCGGCCCGAACGTGAGGCCGCAGGTCCGTTTACTGGATCTCGATCTGGCGCTGGGCGGGGACGACCTCCGGCAGCTTGGGCAGCGTCAGGCGCAGCACGCCGTTGACGTACTCGGCCTTGATGCCCTCGGCGTCCACGCCGGAGACCTCGAACCGCCGCTCCACCGTCTCGGTGGACCGCTCCCGGCGGATATAGCCGGCGCCGGACTTGTCCTCCGCCTCGGCCTTGTGTTCGGCCCGGACGGTGAGGACGCCCTCCTTCATGTTGACGGCCAACTCGCTCTTGTCATAGCCGGGCAGTTCCGTCTCGATGGTGAAGGCATCGTCGCTCTCCCGGATGTCGGTGGCGGCGGCGTGGGTCACCGTGCCGAAGAATTCCTGGAACGGGTCCCAGATCGTGCTGGGGGAATAAGACGAACGGGTGAAAGGGATCATATCAAACATTGTAGGAAACCTCCTGTTTTTTATTTGTCTGTATCATACACATAAATTGTGAATAAAATTATGTGTATGTGTGAACGAATTGTAAATGTTGGCACTCTCATCTGTTGAGTGCTAAAATGATCGTTCCCTCGTCCTTTTCAGTATGCCCGGACCGGGCGGCCCCTTTGCGGGGGAGGATTGTAAAATCCCGGCGGGCGTGCTAAAATGTGCAAAAACGCACAGGAGGCAAACGATGGGACCGATGCTGGTGATCATGGCCGCCGGGATGGGCAGCCGCTTTGGAGGGCTGAAGCAGATGACGGCGGTGGACCGGGCCGGGCAGGTCATATTGGACTACTCCGCCTATGACGCGCTCCAGGCCGGCTTTGAAAAGGTGGTCTGCGTCATCAAGAAGGAACTGGAGGCGGACTTCCGGGCCGCGGTGGGCGACCGGATCGGGAAGAAGTGCGCGTTATACTATGCCTTCCAGGACCTGGGCGACATCCCCGCGGGCTTTTTGGTCCCGGCGGAGCGGACCAAGCCCTGGGGCACGGCCCACGCGGTCTGGGCCGCCCGGGCGCTGATCGACCGGCCCTTCGCCGTCATCAACGCCGACGACTTTTACGGCCGGGGCGCCTTCACGGCGCTGGCCTCGTTCCTCACGGCCGGCGAGGATGAACACACCCACGCCCTGGTGGGCTACCAGCTGAAGAACACCCTGACGGAAAACGGCACCGTGGCCCGGGGCGTCTGCACCGCCGACCGGGACGGGTATTTGCAGACCGTCACGGAGTTGACCGCCATCCGCGGCCCCGCCCAGGCCCCGTCCTACACCGCCGACGGCGGCGCCACCTGGACCGATCTGGCCCCGGACACCCCGGTGAGCCTGAACACATGGGGCTTCCAGCGCAGCTTCATCGACGCCATCGGCTCCCAGCTGGAGCGGTTTTTGGCGGAGGAGATGCCTCAAAACCCCGCCAAGGCGGAGTTTTTCCTGCCCAGCGTGGTGAACAGGTGCCTGGCCGCCGGGACGGACCGGGTGAAGCTGCTGCCCACGGACGAGGTGTGGCACGGGGTCACCTACCGGGACGACCTGCCCGCGTTGCAGGCGGCGCTGGACGAAATGAGAGCCGCTGGGAAGTACCCCGAGCGGCTCTGGGAATAATTCATTTCATGGCGGCGAAGGCCGCGGCCTCCTCTATCCAGTCCATCAGCTCCCCGTCGATCTCCGACGGGTCCCCGATCATCACATGATGGGTCCACCGCTCCGGATATGGCTCCACGGTCCCGTCGATACGGGGCGACGGCAGCCGCCGCCGCAGGCCGAAACTCACCGTGATCCACACCGGCGGCCGCTCCGCCTTCCGCCGGACCGCCAGCCGGGACACGAAGGCGAAGCCGTGCCGGTTGGCGAATGTGATCTGGGTCTTCTGCACCCGGATGTACGCGTCGGGCACCGCCGCCAGCACCCGCGCCCGGAACGGCTCGTACAGCGCCAGCGCCTCCGGACACCCGGCAAAAAACAGCTTTTCCTCGTCCGTCATTGGAAACGCCTCCCTTTCGTGCATATTCGCGCCGCCGCCGCGAGAAAAGATTGCAAACTGGTTACAGATATGGTATAGTGGATACAAGTACCCCCCCGGCCGTCCGCGCGGCCGGCGGAAGATCACGGCGGTCGGAGCATCGGCTTTTGACGCGCCGGGAAAGGAACCCATTATGGCAGAGGGTGGACGCCATTTGAATAACGGCGGAACGCCGGAGCAGCCCTTCCGCGGTTCCTCCTTCGAGGAGGACATGGATTGGCTGGACATGGACTGGCTGGAGGAAAAGCCCGCGCCGGAGCCGCGCCGGAGCGCAAGTCCGGGCGGGAGCCGGAAGGCCCCGTCCCACAGCCTGCCGGAGGAGGACTATTTCGACTCCGACGACTGGGACCTGACGCCCAAGGAGCAGGCCGCGCCCCGGCAGCGCCCGGTGCAGCAGCAGCGCCCCGTGCAGCAGCAGCGTCCCGTGCAGCAGCAGCGCCCCGTGCAGCAGCAGCGCCCCGTACAGCAGCAACGGCCCGTGCAGCAGCAACGGCCCGTGCAGCAGCAACGGCCCGTGCAGCAGCAACGGCCCGTTCAGCAGCAACGGCCCGTGCAGCAGCAACGCCCCGCGCAGCAACAGCGCCCCGTACAGCAGCAGCGTCCGGTGCAGCAGCAACGCCCCGTTCAGCAGCAGCCCGTACAGCAGCGGCCCGCGCAGCAGCAGCGCCCCGTGCAGCAGCAGCGGCGCCAGCCGCGCACCGCGTCTGTGGAGCCATGGCGGGATAAGCCAGGCCGGGCGGTGGCCGTGGAGCCGGAGAACTACCGCTCCAAGACCAGCCGCGGCGTGAAAAAGGGCGACATCCTGCTGATCTGCCTGGTGGCGGTGCTGGTGATCGGCGTGGTCGTGTCCGCCACGGTCCTGATCACCCACCTGTTGGCCTATCACCGGGACCGCTCGGCCTATGACTCCCTGGCGGACGAGGCCCTGTCCGACCTGGCGGAGCCCAACGCCACCCCCGTCCCCGGCCAGCCGGAGGACCCGGGCACGGAGCAGCAGGTCCAGTCCGAGGTGCCCTTCGCGGTGAACTGGGACTATCTACGCAGCGCCAACAGCGACGTGGTGGGATGGATCTACTGCGCCGACACCCGCATCAACTACCCCGTCGTCCAGACCACCGACAACGAGTACTACCTCCACCGGGACTTTTACAGCAAGCAGACCAACACCGTCGGCACCCTGTTCGCCGACCCCAACTCCGCCCTGGGCGTCACGTACAGCAACTATATCATCTATGGCCACAACATGAAGGACGGCTCCATGTTCGCCGCCATCGAAAGCTATGTCTCCCAGGACTTCTACGAGCAGCATCCGGTGATGTACTTCCTCACGCCGGACCAGAATTACCGCATCGACCTGATCGCAGGCCGGATCGTGGAGTCCACGCTGGACAATTACCCCAACTACTTCAGCGACAGCGACTATGGCAGCTATTTGAGCAACATCACGTCCCACTCCTTCTTCGCCACCCACGCGCCGGTGTCCACCGGCAACCAGCTGATCACCCTGTCCACCTGCGACTACTCCGGCGGGTATCGGGACCCCCGCTTCCTGCTCCAGGGCCTGCTGGTGCCGATCCAGTAACGACATACATTATGTAGGGAGACGCTTTTGCGTCTCCCTTTTTATTTTATCCCCGCTTCCGGCGCTCCCACAGCCACGCCGCCACGCACACGAGCAGCGCCCCGCCGCTGACGCACAGCCCGGGGATCAGGCCCGCCGGCATATAGCGCATCTCCAGGGTGTGGGTCCCCGGCGTCACCGTAAGGGCGGTGAAGCAGTCCAGCACCTGAACTGTCTCGGCCCGCTCCCCGTCCAGCAGGACGGTCCAGCCCTCGTCCCAGGGGATCGTCAGGACCAAAAGGCTGTCCCCCTCCCCGGTGGTGAAGGAGCCGGTCAGGTGGTGGCCGGAGAGTTTCTCCAGAGGGCAGCCCCCCGCCCGCAGCGCGGCGCTGTAAGCGGCCAGGGCCTCGCCGTCCTCGGTGGCGAAGGCCGCGTGGTCCACCCGGATGTCCGTAGCGGCCCGCACCTCCACGGACACCGTCTCCCCCGCCGCGAACGCGCCCAGGTACAGGCTCCCGTTGGCCTCGCCGCTGGCGTAGTAGGCTAAAAACTTCCCGTTCACCCGCACCAGCGCCCCGGGGTAGTCCGGGATGTCCAGCTGGGCGTAGAGGGGGCCGTCCGCCCGGGGCGTGACGGTGTAGGTGAGGGTGCCGGAGGTGCCTCCGTCCAGTACATAGCGCCCGTCCGCCTCCGCCCGGAAGCCCTCCGTCGCCGGGCCGGACACGTCCGCGGCGGTGTAGACCGCCCGGTCCACCTCCGGCGCGGCGGCATCGTATACCGCCTGCAGCCAGGCAAAGCAGTCCTGCCCGGTCACTTCCCCGGCCAGGGCCTCGTCCGCCGTCCAGCCGATGGGCAGGGCGTTTTCGTTCTCATATACCGTCCAGCTCCCGGCGGCGGCCACGGGCGCGTAGGGCTTTTCCAGGTCCGACGCCACCAGGTACCGCACGCCCAGCAGCGTGTCCGCCCCGGCGGTCACGTCCGGGCCGTACAGCCCGAATATCTCCTTGTACCGGGGGATGCCCGCCCGCTGGAACAGCTCCAGGTTCTTCACCGGGATGGTGGAGCCGAAGTGGGACAGGCCGTCGTAGCCGAAGAGCATGGGTTCGCTCCGGTCGTTGCCCAGCCGCTCCGGGCTCTCCACCCGGGCGTATTCTCCGCCCGTGTCCGCCAGGGCGAAGGCGGCGCTCTTCTCCGTCACATACCGGGTCCAGTCGGCCGTGCCGTAGGCGAAGGGGGTGAGCGCGTCCAGGGATATCTTGGCGTTGGCGCCGAGGTCCGCCATGTGTACCGCCAGCAGACCCGCGCACAGCACGGCGGCCATCCGCCGGCCGGCGCCTGCCGGCCGCAGCGTCAGCCACAGCCCGCCGCTCACCAGCGCCGCCACGGCCACCGTCCACGCCCCGGCGGGCCAGGCCACGAAGTCGTAGCTGCGCCCCACGAAGGCCAGCGCCGCGGCGAGGCCCGTCACGGCCACGGGCAGCAACAGATGCCGCGGCCGGGTCCCCTCCCGCACCAGCGCCAGCTCCTGGTCCGCCGCCGCGATCAGAAGGAAGCTGAAGAGGTAGCTGTACCGGTGGTTATACCAGCTGGGCACGTTCAGCCCGTGCCACACCAGGTCCAGCCCGGATATCCAGAAGGACAGCGCCAGCAGCCCCAGCAGCAGCCCCGTCCCGATCCGGCGGGACCGTGGCACCCGGCCGTTGGCAAAGTACAGCGCCGCCAGCGCCAGGGTCACCGACCCGCAGAAGATGTTGGGCCGGCCGACGGGGGTGAACTGGTCGTAGTTGAACGCGCCGGGGAAGAGTTTGGCGAACATCTCCGGCAGGGGGAAGTTGGCCGCCATGGACAGCTGGGCCAGGCCGGCCTTGCCCCCCATGAGGACGAAGATAGTCGGCACCAGCACCGCCGCCGCCAACGCCCCCGCCGCCAGGCTGGACAGGGCGAACACAGCCACCGCCCGGCCCCGGCGTCCCCCCGGCCCGGTGACGAGTTCAAAGAGGAAGAACAGCACCGAGAACAGGCACAGGATATAGCCCATGTAGAAATTCATCGCCAGCGCCCCGGCCAGGCACACGGTGTACAGCCAGTGGCCCCGGCCCTCCGTCACCCGGGAGATGCCCAGGGCGATCAGCGGCAGCAGCGCCACGCAGTCCTGCCACAGGTAGTTGATGCTGTAAGCCGTCATGAAGCCCATGCAGCCGTAGGCCAGGCCCGCCAGCACCGCCCGCGGCCCCCAGCCGTGGCGGCTCCCGGCGTAATAGGCCATGGCCAGCCCGCACAGCCCCACCCGCAGGATGTACAGCAGCCCCACGCCCATGAGCAGGTCCTGCTTGGAGAACAGACACGCCAGCAGGTTCAGCGGGCTCATGAGGTAGTACGCCGCCACGCCCACCATGTCCCCGCCCAGGGCAAGGCTGGGCAGATATAGGGCGCTGGCCCGGCCGGTGAGGATGTCCCGCAGGGAGGCCAGGAAGGCCAGGTACTGGTCCGACATATCCAGCACGCCCAGGCTCTTGCCGCCGAAGGGCGCGACGCCGCACAGGGCGAACGCCGCCGCCATCAGCGCCATGGGCAGCAGCAATGCCGCCAGTAGGATGGGTGTTTTTTTCCGCGCTGTATTCATGACAGACCTCTCATGGGAAAATTTTTCTACATTATAGCAGAAAACCCCCGCATGGACAAGCGCCCGCACGCTTCCACAAGGAAACGTGCGGGCGCACCGCGATCGCTGTTCAGTTGTCGGTCCGCTTGAACGTGAGCTGCTCCCCCTCTGCGGTGATATGGAGCGTCCCGTTTTCATACCGCCAGGTGCCGGGATTCCCGTCGCCCGTGTCGATCTTGTACTCGTCCCATGTCACGGGCGAGTGGACCCCGTTAGACACGATCTCGCCGGAGCCGTCCGCGTCCAGCCGCAGCGTCGTTTTCATGTCCATGATCCCCATCAGGTCCAGCAATAGATTTTCCACCGCATCGTCGGACGCCGCAGTCTCCATCTCATAGGACTCGACTGCCGCGGCCATCGGATTGGGCGTGGGCGCGGCGGTCTCTTTTGACGCCTGATCGCCCGACCCGCAGGCCCCGAGCGTAAACAGCAGCGTCAGGCAAAGCGGCAGCAAAACCAATCTTTTCATTTTCTTCTCCTCTCTGATTTGACCGATCTAAATGTCAAATCTGAAACTCAAATGATCTTTTCAAAAACCAAAGTCGCTTGGATACGATCACCACCGCCAAAACCTTTGCTTCCGCCGTTGGCTGTGGTAATGGTATGCAAACGATACCCTTTCGCAGCTTGGGCGTTGATAGCATCTTCCAATTCTGTAAGGTTTCCAGAACCAGTCCCGAAAAATTTTTCTTTTAACGTGACCTGCAAAACAACATAGCGCAGATCTTTTCCCGAAGCAGTGGAGAAAGTAGAGTAATCTCCATAATTTGGCATAACTTTGTACCCTTTCCTAATAAATTTAAACTGATTTTTAACATCAAAAGTATACTACGAGGTGAGTATAACAAATTATTTTCTTAAAGTAAATGTTTTTGTTCTATAAACAAATAAAAATTGACAGCCCCTCTTGATACAATCATAGTGTCAGGAGGGACTGCCATGCAGACGGATTATCCGGAACGATATAGGGTCATGGGCCTGCGGATCGCTTACTACCGCAAGAAGGCCGGGTACACCCAGGAGGTCTT
Source organism: uncultured Oscillospiraceae bacterium (assembly GCA_947630645.1). Lineage (GTDB taxonomy): Bacteria > Bacillota > Clostridia > Oscillospirales > Oscillospiraceae > CAJOIG01. The sequence goes on from CANRIF010000002.1 coordinate 65,297, forward strand.
CGCGGAGAAGATCGACCGGAGCCTCAATTTTCTCGCCCAGGTGGAGGGTTACAGCACCACCCGGGGCATCTCTCTGGAGACGCTGTTCAAGATATGCGACGTGCTGGGTATCCAGCCCGGAAAGCTGCTGGATGACGACGACCAGCTCATATGACGCGCGCAAAAAAACGACAGGGAAGCCCGAGGGCTTCCCTGTTTCCATATCCGCTCTTTTATCTCGTCATCCCGCGAGGCTGTCCAGCTTCGCCTGGGCCTCCTCGCTTCCCTGGGCGGCGGCCTTTTCGTAGAGCTGCCGGGCCATGTCCGGGTCCGGGTCCACGCCCTCTTCGTACATCTCCGCCAGGTTGGCCGTGGCGTTGCCGTTGCCCCAGTCGGAGGCCTGCTCGTACCACTGGCGGGCCAGGTCATAATCCTGCTCCACGGCGGTGCCGGTGACGTACAGATACCCCAGCCAGGCCATGGCCTCCGCGTCGCCCCGCTCCGCGCCCTGGCGGAACAGTTCCAGCGCCTTGGCCTCGTCCGGCTCCGTGCCCTCGCCATAGAGGTACATCGCGCCCAGCCAGGCCGGGGCCTTGGGACTGCCCGCCTCCACGGAGGCAGTGAACAACTCCAGCGCCTTGGCGTCGTCCGCCTCCACGGCCAGGCCCTCCCGGTACATCACGCCCAAGGCCCACAACTCGTTGGAGGCTGCCTCGTCGCCCACCGCCGTGATGCCCTCATATGCCTGGGCATAGAGTTCCTCGGCCCGGGCGTCGTCCTTCTCTACGCCCAGGCCCCGGGCATAGAGCCGGGCCAGGCGGAACATCGCCTCCAAATGGCCCTGGGCGGCGGCCTTTTCATACCACTCCGCCGCCTGGGCAAAGTCCGGGTCCATGACGCCGTAGCCCTCCTCGCAGAACTCGCCCATCGCCTCCAGGGCGCCGGGATAGCCCTGGTCGGCGGCCTTTTTGAACCACTCCAGCGCCTTGGCACGATCCTGCTCCAGGCCCTTGCCGAAGAAGTATATCTGGGCCATGGACATCTGGGCCAGGTAATTGCCCTGCTCCGCCGCGGCGCTGATGAACTCCACCGCCTTGCCCTCGTCCGGCTCCACGCCCTCGCCACTGGAATACATATAGCCCAGGAGATACTGGGCGTCGGAATTGCCCTTCTCCGCCGCTTTGGTACCCCACTCCAGCGCCTTGGCGTAATCCTGCTCCACGCCCTCGCCGTAGTAATACAGGAAGGCCGCCTACGCCTGCGCTTCGGTCATGCCCGCCTCTGCAGCCCGGAGCATCTTCTCCGCAGCCTCGGCGGCGTCCCCATTTTCCAGCCCGTCCATCGCCTCGTTGAAGAGCGCCTGCACGTCCCCGCCGGCCTCCGACGCCAGCGCCGCCGCGCCCAGGCCCAGGCACAGCGCCATGGCCAACGCCAGGGCCAATATGCGTTTCAAACCGTTTTTCATCGCGTTTTCTCCTTTCCGTCTTGGCGCACCGTGTTCCTGTTCCCCAGGCCGGCCCATGTCTCCCGGAAGGCGCAAATCTTGTCGGCAAGGCACAATATCGCGCTCTCCCGAAACCGCGGCGGCCGCACGGTCAGGGGGAACATATGGCACCGGATCATGTCCCGCTCGATCTCGTTGAGGCCGAAGTCCCGCGCCGCGTTCCGGACCGCCTTCCCCGGGTGGGAGAAGGCGTGCAGGTCGCTGCCGTCCCGGGGCGCGTGCCAGTCGTAGAGGTAATAATCGTGCAGCAGCGCCCCGCGGATCAGGGACCGCTCGTCCGTCCGGATGTGCAGGCCCCGTGAAAGCCGCAGGCACATTTTCGTCACCGCCATGGAGTGATCGTAGGTGGTCACGCTGCCGTGCTGCATGAAGCCCTTCTCCGCCTGCATCCCGCTGGACGCGATGATGTCGCCGCCATATTTCGTGATGATGGTCATATCATCCATCGTATCGGACCTTCGCCCCTTTTCGGTGCGGCCGCTGCCGGGCTTGGCACCAATGATAAATAGTACCACCGCCCCCGCGCCGCGTCAATGAAAAGTGCGACCCGCAAGCGGTTTCGCGTCCTCGCATCCGCCAAGAATGTACGCAAAGATGACCTTTATCGGCGACTTTTGGGCGAAGCCGCCGTTCAAACTCTCGCCAGAAATTCCGCTGGGGTAAAGGCCACGATCTTGCTCTGCTTAAAATCCCGCACATTGCGGGTGATGATGTGATCGGCATGGATGCGTTCGGCCGTTGCCGACTGGACGGCGTCTTCATAGTCATCCCACTTCATTTCCGCCGCCCGGGTGATGTCGGCCGCAGTCAGGTCAGCAAAGCGGAATATCAGGGCCAGTTTGTGCTGCACATCTTCGACGGCCTGTGGGTCAAGTTCTTTACGCATCACATAGACCAGATCGGCAAAGGACAGCGCAGACACATATCCCTCGGCCTGTTCTGTCTCACACAGTTTCCAGACCAGAGCCGAATCCCGATAGTACGGCTCACGCTTTTGCAGCACGTCCAAAAGGATGTTGGCGTCAATCAGCAGTCTCATACTTCGCCTTCAGCCTTTCCTCACGGGCTGCATCCAGATCATAGCTTCCTTTCAGGATACCCGTGAGGGAATCCGTCAGATATGAGACCGCCGCGTCTTTGGGTATCAGCCTGCCGACCTCCTTGCCGTTCTTCGTCACGATGACCTCGCTCCCGCCCATGACGAGCGTGAGGTACTTACCAAAATTGTTCTGCATCTCCGTAGCAGTCGCCGTCGCTCCTACCATAATAAGCGCCCCTTTCATTTTAGCTAATTCTATTATATCATATTATAGCTAATTTGCAACAGGATCATACATACATATTATCGACCAAGGCCAAGCCGTTCCCCTGACCAAAAAGGAACAGGCACCCAATGGGTGCCTGTTCCTTGTCTTCCAAGTTCAAAGGGCAAATGCCGGCCTGATCTCCGATAATGGCTGGCCCAGTCTGGTGGCCTTATCCCGCTCATAGGTCACGCGCGTGACCGCTTCGATGAACTGCTTCTCCTTTTCCGTGGCCGCAGCCCACCTGACATTGTATTTTCTGCACATGGCAAAAAATATGTCGTAAAAGCGATCCGCCTCCGGGTCGCGGCGGAAATACCATTCCGCGTCGGATGCACCAGGCTTGTTGACCTGCTCCATAACAACACCTCCCATTGGTTTATGCCAAGTAGGTAAGAAATATCCGCTTTGCCGCTTCATCCGCGATCAAGAATCTTGGGGCCGCCGTGGAAAAATCCGGTATGCGAACAGCGCCAAAGTCTTTCGTATAGTGCCTTGCTAATTCGGTGGTCTTGGCCTCCAGGATCACGTCCCCGCCGAAACCATTGTCGATGGAGAGTTAGATCCCAAAGGCGATCAGCATACGTCCTATCCCGGTGTACTTGGGGGCGCCGGCATCCATCGTGGGATTGCTCTCTGGCTGCGCCTCCATGTATGCGATGTGAACGACCAGGCTGTTTTTCAGGACCTCGTAAGCGCCAAGCGCGACCAACTCGCCGCCGACCTTCGCCGCATAGCAGTCAAAGCCACTGTCCGCAATGAAGCCGCTGTCCCAGCGGGTCTGCCACGGTTTGGGAGAGACGGTCTGGACAACATCCTCCGCCGACATGGGGGAAATGGATACCGGGACGCGCTCATGCACATGATCCAACACAAACGGACAGAACCGCACTTCTTTCACCTCAATTACATTATATCAGATTGAAAGTTTCCGTCAAGGCTATCTGTTGGGACGCGAACTTTTGGCTGATTTCTATTTCGTACAAAATAAGTCCTCTCGACCTCCGGGTTATCGCTTCGCGCCGCCATGAAAAATAACAAAATACAGACGCCATGGGCGTCTGCTACCTTATCGAACAGGGCTCCCATGGGAAACCAGCGAAGTGTTTCCCATGGGAAAAAGGAGAAAGGCCTCTGACCGATGGAGGAGCCCCGCTTGCGGGGATCAGACATCTTCAGAAGCCTTTCGACGTGGTGGCGGGAGGAGGATTTGAACCTCCGACCTCCGGGTTATGAGCCCGACGAGCTACCAGACTGCTCTATCC
>CANRIF010000003.1 GCA_947630645.1 uncultured Oscillospiraceae bacterium
CTTTTACGAGGCCTTCGATGTCCAGGAGGGCGACGGGATGTATGTGGCCCCCGAGGACCGCGTCGGCATCTGGTGACGCCCGCTTATCACGCACAAAGCCCCGTCCGCTGGACGGGGCTTTGTTTACAATTATGTAACCTTATATAACAAATCAGCCTCTATACAGAAACAAAAGGTTGCAAAATTTACAAAACTATGCTATACTTGCTGCATCACGGATAAAAGGAGGTCAACACCGTGACGCAAGCAAGCAATCATCGCGCTCTTCGGCAGTGGTTGAGCGGTCTGCTGATCCTGGCGATGGCGCTGGGCCTGTTCCTGATGCCGGGCCCCAGTGCGAAAGCCGCCACCAGCGACGAGATCCAGGACGAGATCGATGATCTCAACGACCAGAAGAGCGAGATCCAAGGACGGATGGACGAGATCCAGGCGGAGATAGACAGCCTGGAGTATGAGCAATCCAACACGCTGGAAAAGAAGCTGATCCTGGACCAGAAGAATCTGCTGGCCCAAGAGGAGTTGGACGTGATCCAGGAGCAGATCGACATCTGCGACGGCTACATGGCCAGCACCCAGGAGGACCTGGACGACGCCCGCACGGAGGAGGAATACCAGAAGCAGCGGTGGCTGACCCGGGTGCGGGCCATGGAGGAGAGTTCCGACGTGGATTACCTCCAGGTGATCTTCGACTCCACCAGCTTCGCCGACCTGCTCACCCGGGTGGACCTGGTGGGCGACGTGATGGGCTACGACGAGCAGCTGGAAGCCGAGTACATCGCCGCCCGGGAGAAAGTGGAGACCCTGGAGGACAAGGCCGAGGCGCTGTATCTGGACAACCAGGCCCGCCATGAGGAGTTGGAGGCCAAGCAGGCCCAGCTGGAGACGGACATCGCCGTGGCCTGCGACCTGATCGCCTCCATGGAGGAGAACACCGACGAGTACGAGGACGTACTGGCCATGGAGGCCGAGAAGGAGGCCGAGGTCCAGGCCCTCATCACCACCAAGGAGAAGGAGCTGAAGGACGCCAAGGCCAAGGAGGAGGCGGCGCGTCTGGCGGCGCTGGCCGCCCAGCAGGCCGCCGCGGGCCAGGCCGCCAATATCACCGTGGACGGCTCCGCCTGGATGATGTGGCCCAGCTACACCAAGCTGCTCACGTCCAAGTTCGGTCCCCGGTTCCTGAAACTGTACGGCTACACCCGCTCCCACAACGGCGTGGACATCGGCGCGGGCTACGGCACCAACATCTGGGCCGCGGCGGGCGGCACGGTGATCTCCGCCGGCTGGAACGGCGGCTACGGCAACTGCGTGATGATCAACCACGGCAACGGCTACACCACCCTGTACGGCCATATGTCCAAGATCGCGGTGAGCGCCGGCCAGACCGTGTCCATGGGCCAGGTGATCGGCTACGTCGGCTCCACGGGCAACTCCACCGGGCCCCACATCCACTTCGAGATACGGGCCAGCGCCACCGCCACCCCCATCAACCCCCTGGCCTTCGCCTATCTCACCTGAGCGAACAGACGAATATGGCAGACCCCCGGACCCAGCAGGGTCCGGGGGCGTTTTTTGTGCTGGATGGTCCTTACAGGTTGCAGAGCTTCAGCAGCTCCTCCCAGTTGCGGTCCACTTCCTTCTGGACCTCCTCTATCATCCACTCGTTGCCCGGCTTGAACATGTGGGCGAAGCGGCCCTGGGGCCTCAGGTACTCCTCCACGGGCAGCTTTTTCTTCGGCTCGTAGTTGAGGGTGTACTTGCCCTCCACCACCTCGTACAGCGGCCACACGCAGGTCTCCACCGCCGCCTTGGTGATCTCCATCAGCTTCTCGCTGGGATACCGCCAGCCCCGGGGGCAGGGCGCCATCACGTTCAAAAACGCCGCGCCGGGGGTGTAGAACGCCTTGTGGGCCTTCTCGGTGATGTCCTTGAAGTTGCCGATGAAGGTGGTCTGGGCCACATAGGGGATGTTGTGGGCCACCATGATCTTGGTCAGGTTCTTCTTCTGCTGGGGCTTGCCGGGGATCACCTTGCCCACGGGGGTGGTGGTGGTGTCGGCGAAGTGGGGCGTGGAGGAAGAGCGCTGGATGCCGGTGTTCATGTAGGCCTCGTTGTCGTAGCAGACGTACACCATGTCGTGACCCCGCTCCATGGCCCCGGACAGGCTCTGGAAGCCGATGTCATAGGTGCCGCCGTCGCCGCCGAAGGCCACGAACTTGTAGCTGGCGTCCAGCTTGCCCTGCTTTTTCAGGGATCGATAGGCCGTCTCCACGCCGGAGATGGTGGCCGCCGCGTTCTCGAAGGCGTTGTGGATGAAGCTGTCCTTCCACGCGGTGTAGGGGTACATGAAGGTGGACACCTCCAGACAGCTGGTGGCGGAGCAGACCACCGCGTGGTCCTCCGGCTCCAGCGCCCGCAGCACGGTCCGCACGGCGATGGGGGAGCCGCACCCGGCGCACATTCTATGTCCGGCCGCGAAGCGGTCCTCTTTCATGACGTTTTCTTTCAGGCTGTAACTCATGGCTGCTCCCTCCTCATTCCCGGACTTCCAGGTAACGGTACGTCTCGCCGGTCTTGCCCGTCTCGACGATCTTGTCCAGCTGGGAGAACACGTGCTTGATGCTGTCCACGCGCACGTCCCGGCCGCCCAGTCCGTAGATGTAGTTGATGCCCTTGGGGGCGCTGATCCCGGCGGCGTACAGCGCCGCGCTGGTCTCGGCAAAGATGGGGCCGCAGTGGGCGTTGAAGCTGTCGTCCTTGTCCATGACGGCGAAGGCCTTCACGTTCTTCAGGCTCTCGGCCAGCTCCTCGGAGGGGAACGGACGGAAGGAGCGGATCTTCACCAGACCCACCTTCCTGCCCTGCTCCCGCAGCTGGCGGATGGCCTCCTTGGCGGTGCCGGCGGAGGAGCCGATCAGCACGATGGCCTCCTCGGCGTCATCCATCATGAAGTTCTCCACCAGGCCGTAGGTGCGCCCGGTCATCTCGCCGAACTCCTTGCCCACCTTGCGGATCACGTCCTTGGCGTCGATCATGGCCTGGGCCTGCTGGCGCTTGGCCTCCATGTAGTAGGCCGGCATACCGAAGGCGCCCACCGCCATGGGCTCGTCCTTGTTCAGCAGATAGTGCTGGGGCTTATACTGGCCCACGAACTTCTTGACCTTGTCCGTCTCCTCCAGTTCGATGTTCTCGATGGCATGGGAGGTGATGAAGCCGTCCTGGCACACCATCACGGGCAGGCCCACCGCCTCGCCGATACGCATGGCCTGCAAATAGTTATCGTAGGCCTCCTGGTTGGTCTCTGCGAACAGCATGATCCAGCCGGCGTCCCGCACGCCCATGGCGTCCGAGTGGTCGTTGTGGATGTTGATGGGGCCGCTCAGCGCCCGGCAGCACACCGCCAGGGTGATGGGCAGGCGGCTGGAAGCCGCCACGTACAGCATCTCGGTCATGTAGCACAGGCCGCAGGAGCTGGTGGCGCTGATGGCGCGCGCGCCGGCCGCCTCCGCGCCGATGCAGGTGCTCATGGCGGAATGCTCGCTCTCCACGGCGATGAACTCCGTGTCCACCTCGCCGTTGTCCACGTAGGCGGAGAAGTACTGGGGGATCTCCGTGGACGGGGTGATGGGGTAAGCGCCCATCACGTCCGGGTTGATCTGCTTCATGGCATAGGCCACAGCCTCGTTGCCGGAAAGTCTCTCTCGAATACCCATAGCTCGTCTCCTCCCTTACTTGTCTTCCTTGACCATGGAGATGGCCCCGAAAGGACAGACATTGGCGCAGATGCCACAGCCCTTGCAGAAGAAGTAGTTGAAGTCGCCGCGCTTGCCGTCCTTCCCCACGGGGATGGACATATCCGGGCAAACCGGCGCGCACAGCAGGCACTGCTTGCACTTATCCCAGTCGATGACCGGCTTCATGGTCCGCCAGTCGCCGGTCTCCACGACCTGACTGGTGCCGCCCTCGTAAATGTTGCAGCCGGGGGTGATGTCACGCCAGGTGACGTCCGGCGTCATATCCTTTGCCAGATGGCTCATCCGATCCGCACCTCCTCCATAGAACGCTTCAGGGCACGCATATTGCCCTCGATGACCTGGGGCTTGGAGGCGAACTTGTGTTTGAAGGAAGCCTCCATGTCCTTGACGAACGCCTCCGGCTCCACCACGCCGGACACCTTCACGATGGCCGCCAGCATGGGGGTGTTGGGGAAGTTCTTGCCCAGCTCCTCGGTGCTGATCTTGCCCGCGTCGATGGTGCAGACACGGCCCTCGTAGCCGTGCAGCTTGGCACGCAGCTCCTCCGGCGCCTTGCCGGAGTTGATGACGATGGCGCCCTCCTTCTTCAGGCCGGCGGTCACGTCCACGGCGGACAGCAGAGTCTCGTCCACCACCACCACGTAGTCGGGCTCGTAGATGTTGGAGTGGACCGTGCTGCGCTCCGAGCTGATGCGGTTATAGGCCGTCATCGGTGCGCCCATGCGCTCCGGGCCGTACTCCGGGAAGCCCTGTACGTACTTGCCGGTGTTGAACGCCGCGTCCGCCAGCAGCAGCGAAGCCGTCTTCGCGCCCTGGCCGCCACGGCCGTGCCACCGGATCTCCACGATGTCTTTCATAGGTTTCTCTCCTTTTCGATCAATTCAGTAAAGCGGAGCCTGTCCGCTTTTCCGGGACGTTACTTCAGCGCCGCGATGACCTCGATCTCGCACAGGAGGTTCTTGGGCAGCGTTTTGACCGCCACGCAGGAGCGGGCGGGCTTGCCGGTGAAATACTCGGCGTAGACGGCGTTGAACGCGGCGAAGTCGCCCATATCCGCCAGGAAGCAGGTGGTCTTCACCACATCCTCGAAGCCCAGCCCATTGGCCTCCAGGACGGCCTTCAGGTTCTGGCAGCAGCGGTGGGCCTGCTCCTCGATGGTAGCGCCGGCGATCTCACCGGTGCCGGGCATCAGGGCCACCTGGCCGGAGGTGAACAGGAATCCGCCTGCGCTGATGGCCTGGGAATAGGGGCCGATGGCCGCGGGGGCGTTGGGTGTGCTGGTAACTTTCATCGTATTCTTCCTCCCATCATATTGATCCGGCGTATGCCGGCTGATCTGATTATATACCAACCTGCCGCCGGACGCAAGGGGTCCTCTGCGTCCGGCGGGGAGGTGGGGCCGGTCAGCGGCCGTTTGGCAGGAAATGCCGCTTTCCTTTGAAAGCGGCATTTCCGCGCTTATCCGTTCAGACCAGGGGGTCCAGAACAGCCTTCAGATCGGCGATGATGTCCTCGGGGTCCTCCAGGCCGACGCTGATACGCACCAGGCCCTCGGAGATGCCGGCTTCCTTGAGCTGCTCGGGGGTGTAGGTGCTGTGGGTCATGGTGGCGGGATGCTCCACCAGGGTCTCCGCGTCGCCCAGAGACACGGCCACCGTGCAGACTTGCAGCTTGTTCAGCGCCGCGGCGGAGGCGGCCCGGTCGGCCTTCAGCTCGATGGCCATCATGCCGCCGGGCAGACGCATCTGCTTCTTGGCGATCTCGTAGCCCTCAAAGCTCTTCAGGCCGGGATAGTAGACCTTGGCGACCGCAGGGTGGCCCTCCAGGAAGTCGGCCACCTTCTGGGCGTTGGCGCAGTGGCGCTCCATGCGGATGTCCAGGGTCTTCATGCCGCGGCCCATCAGGAACGCATTGAACGGGCTCATGACAGCGCCGGTCATGTCCTTGATGCCCACGGTGCGGCACTCGTTGATGAAGTCAGCCTTGCCGACGATGGCACCCGCGATCACGTCGCCGTGGCCGTTGAGGTACTTGGTGGCGCTGTGGACCACCACGTCCGCGCCCAGGGACAGGGGCCGGGTCAGGTACGGGGTGCAGAAGGTGTTGTCCACGATCACCTTGATGTCGGGGTCGTACTCATGGGCGGTCTTGGCGATCAACTCGATGTCCAGGATCTTCATCGTCGGGTTGCAGGGGGACTCGAAGTAGACGATCTTGGTCTTGGGGGTCAGGGCCTTCTTGAGGTTGGCGATGTCGCTCAGGTCGGTGCAGGTGACGTTCACGTTGAACCGGGTCAGGCCGTGGTTGAACAGCGCGTAGGTGCAGCCATAGAGGGTCTCGTCGGCCACGATCTCGTCGCCGGCCTTCAGGATGGTCCACATGGTCGCGGAGATGGCGCCCATGCCGGCGGCGGTACACAGCGCGGCCTCGCCGCCCTCCAGAGAGGCCAGCTTCGCCTCCACGGTGGCGACGGTGGGGTTGCCGAGGCGGGAGTAGATGTAGCCCTCTTCCTGCCCCGCGAACCGGGCGCCGCCCTGCTCGACGGTCTCAAACTCAAACGTAGAGGTCTGATAGATAGGATCGCAAAGAGACCCCGCGGCGTTCTTCACCTTGCCGACGTGGATCTGCCGGGTAGCAAAACCTGCGTTCTTGAACTTATCCATCTGAATTCCTTCCTTTCGTCCCGTGTCACGCGGGCAGTTTTAATATTTTTTTGGAAAACGCCGGAGAGAGTAGAGAGAGTAATTGTTAATATATATAATACAATAGTTTTTTCAAAAGTGTTAGTAAGATATTTTGCACATGATTTCAAACTAAAACTTATAACTATTCATTGACTTTTTTCAAGGTTTCCATTATACTAGGAGGAGCGTGCGGAAGTACGCCATCAGAACAAACAGAAAACGGAGGGACACGACGCCATGACGTTCCAGCAGCTCGCCTATCTCGTGGAAGTCTCCAAGTGCGGCTCCATCAACAAAGCGGCCCAGAAGCTATATCTCTCCCAGACGGCCATTTCCGCCTCCATCCGCGCTCTGGAGGACGAATTCCACCTCAAGCTCATCAATCGCAGCAACCGGGGCATCGAATTCACCCAGATCGGGAAGGAATTCGTCAGCTACGCCGTGTCGCTGCTGGAGCAGCGGGACAGGATGGAATCCCTGTACAAGCACACCGCCCAGACGAAAAATTTCCTGCGCTTTTCCGTCACGTCCCAGCGCTTCCTCTTCCCGGAGGACGCCTTTGTGCGCCTGTTGAAGCGCAACGAGGACCGGAATTACACCTTCTCCTATCACGAGGCCAACATGAACACGGTCATCGACGACATCGCCGAACACCGCTCCGATGTGGGGGTCATCTCCGTGTTCGACTCCAACAAGGCCATGGTGGACCGCCTGCTGGACAACCTGGGGCTGGAATTCCACCCGCTCGTCTCCTCCCCGCCCTGCATCTTCTGCCGGGTGGGCCATCCGCTGACGAAGCTGGAGAAGATCACCGAGGAGACGCTGGACGACTACATCTATCTCTATTACGACCAGGGCCTGGGCATCGCCGCAGAGTTCAGCGAGGAATACCAGTGGTTCCCCATCCAGAAGCCCCGCCACGCGGTTTGCAGCAGCAGCCGCGCCGTCATCGTGAACCTGATGCTCCTGGCGGACGCCTTCACCGTGGGCAGCGGCCTTTTGCTGGACGAGATATCCCCGGGGCTCACCTCCGTGCCGCTGACGGAGGAGAAGAACATCCAGATCGGCTGGATCAAGGACAGCCGCCAGAGCCTCTCCGACGGGGCGAAGGACTTTGTCTCCCTTCTCCACGCCGCCGCCGGCCGCTCTCACGTCGCCGCCCATACCCTCTAAAGAGGGACCAAACTTTCACAAAAGCTCTGCCGCGCTGTGCGCGGCAGAGCTTTTATAGTGGGTATTTAGTCGTTGGCTTCGGCAGCCAGTTCCTTTTTCTTGGCCTCCACACCGGACTGGGCCACGTTGTACTCCCAGTTCCAGGGGTTCTTGCGGCAGGTGCGGTCGGCGTAGGGAACGAAGATGGAGATCACACCGAACACCGCCAGCAGGAAGCAGTACCAGATGTTGGGCACGATGGACATGGGCGCGATGCCCGCCAGGGCCGCGGCCGTCAGAGTCTGGGCGCCGTAGGGGATCAGGCCCTGGAACACGCAGCTGAACACGTCCAGCAGCGAAGCGGTCCGCCGGGGGTCCACGTCGTACTCGCGGCTGATGTCGTTGGAGACCTTGCCGCTGATGATGATGGCCACGGTGTTGTTGGCCACGGCGCAGTCGGTCACGCTGGCCAGAGCAGCGATGCCCACCTGGGCGGAACGCTTGCTCTTCATGACCTTGCTCAGCTTCTCGATGAGCCAGGCGATGCCGCCGTTATGGGTGGTCAAGGCTGCCAGGCCGCCTGTCAGCAGGCTCAGGTAGAAGACCTCGTCCATGCCGGTGATACCCCCCCAGATGTTCTGGGCGAAGGTGGGGATGGTCAGGTCGCCGGTGATCATGCCGATGATGCCGGCGGCGAAGATGCCGAGGGTCAGCACCAGGAACACGTTGATGCCGATCAGGGCCAGGACCAGGACCAGCAGGTAGGGCAGGATCTTGATGAAGCTGTAAGAGAGGTTCTCAATGGCGGGGGCGCCTTCCGGCCGGCCGAAGATCAGCAGCAGCACCAAAGTGATCACCGCCGCGGGCAGTGCGATGAGGAGGTTGACGCGGAACTTATCCCGCATCTCGCAGCCCTGGGAACGGGTAGCAGCGATGGTGGTGTCGGAGATCATGGACAGGTTGTCGCCGAACATGGCGCCGCCGATGCAGGCGCCCACGACCAGGGGAACGCTCAGATTGCCGCCCTGGGCCACGCCGACGGCGATGGGGACGATGGCACCGATGGTGCCCATGGACGTGCCGGTGGCGGTGCCCATGAAGGCGGAGATGATGAAGATACCGGCCGCCAGGAACTGCACAGGGATGACGGACAGGCCCAGGTTGACCACGGAGTCACGGCCGCCCATGGCGGAGGCCACCGCGGAGAACGCACCGGCCAGCATATAGACCGTCAGCATGGTGAGAACGTCCTCGTTGCCGGCGCCCTTGGCGAAGATGTGGAACTTCTCGTTCAGCGACTCCTTGCCCAGGCAGAACGCCAGGATCAGGCCGATGAAGGCGGCGGTCACGATGGGGAACTGGTAGAACGCCATGTCCACGCCGGTGAACTGATAGTACAGGCCGGCGCCCAAGTACACCAGGATGAATACCAGGAACGGTAGCAGAGCTACGCCACTGGCTTTCTTGTGGTTTTCCATTTTTTGATCCTCCTGTTTGTTAATTTTGTAAGATTTGGAGAATTTGCCTAATCTTTTTCCGGGTGTTTACTCTCTCTTATGTTTAAAATACCATATAATTGACAAAAAGTGGTAACAGTTGTTTGTTCCAATAGATTGCAACTAATAGTTACAACCCGCTCTCCGCGCGGTCCAGCGTCCTTCCCCGCCGTTTTTCGGTCAAAATGCACAAAACCATCCAGGGCAGCAAAAAAACAGGAGCCATGTGCGGCTCCTGTTTTTTCATTGTGTTTTCCGCTATCCGGCGTTTGCCAGCATCAGCTTCAGGCGGTTCTCCTGGTTGACCCGGCTGGCGCCGGCGTCGTAGTCGATGGCCACGATGTTGGACCCGGGACACAGCTTCTTCACCGGGACCATCATGCCCTTGCCGCAGATGTGGTTGGGCAGGCACCCGAAGGGCTGGGTGCAGACGATGTTCTTGCACCCGGAACGGCTCAACTCCACCATCTCCGCCGTCAGGAGCCAGCCCTCGCCCATCTTCACCGCCCGGCTGATGACCTCGCCGGCCATGGCCACCACCTCCTCGAAGGGGGTGACGCCCACGAACAGGCCGCCGGCGGTCAGCGCCTCGTTCATCTCGCTCCGCTTCCGGCACAGCAGCCGGAACACGGCCTTTTCCGCCAGATATCCCGCCCGGCCCTGGTGATAGAGCTTGTGGTCCATGATGCCGTTGTAGACGCAGAACAGGCAGAAGTCCAGAAATCCCGGCACCACCGTCTCCGCGCCCTCCCGGATCAAAAACCGCTCCAGGTCGTTGTTCCCCAGGGGCGAGTACTTGACGAATATCTCCCCCACGATGCCCACCCTAGGCTTCTTCCGGCTCCGATCGGCGGGGATATCGGCGAAGGAGCGCACGATCGCCCGGTAGTTCTCCTTCACCCTATTATAATTTATCCGCCGGCTGGTGCCCAGCTCGTCGCCCAGGCGGCGCGTCCACGCCTCCGCCGTCCGCTCCGCCCGGCCCGGCTCCAACTCATAGGGCCGGGTCTGGTCCACCAGGTCCATCAGCAGGTCACCGTACAGCACCGCGTACAGCAGCCGGTGCAGCTTTCCCACGGTCACCCGGAAGCCGGGGTGCTTTTCGATCCCCGCCAGGCTGAAGGAGATGACGGGGACGTACTCCATCCCCGCCTTCACCAGGGCCTTACGGATGAGGGATATGTAGTTGGACGCCCGGCAGCCGCCGCCGGTCTGGAACATGATCAGGGCCGTCTTGTGGGGGTCGTACTTCCCCGAGAGCAGCGCGTCCATCATCTGCCCCACCACCAGGATGGCGGGGTAGCAGGTGTCGTTGTGGGTGTATTTCAGGCCCGTCTCCACAATATCATGGCCGGAGGACTGGAGCAGTTCCATGTGGTAGCCGTAAGTCTCGAAGATACGCAGCATCAGCTTGAAGTGCATGGGCAGCATATTGGGGACCAGGATGGTGTAGTCCTTTTTCATCTCCTCGGTGAACGGCACGAAGCTCTTATCCTGCATTTTCCCGCTCCCTCTCCTCCAGCGCCCCCAGCAGGCTCCGCAGCCGGATACGCACGGCGCCCAGGTTGGTGATCTCGTCGATCTTGATCTGCGTGTAATACTTCCCGGCCCGCTCCAGGATGGAGCGCACCTCGTCGGAGGTGATGGCATCCACGCCGCAGCCGAAGCTGACCAGCTGCACCAGCTGGGTGTCCTCGTGGGCGGCGGCGTAGGCAGCGGCCCGGTAGAGCCGGGCGTGGAAAGTCCACTGGTCCAGCACCTTCACATACTGCACCGGGGTCAGGTGGCACACGCTGTCCTCGCTCACCACCACGAAGCCCAGGCTGGAGGCCAGCGAGTCGATGCCGTGGCCGATCTCCGGGTCGATGTGGTAGGGCCGTCCGGCCAGGATCAGGATGCGCTTGCCGTGGGCCCTGGCCCAGGCGACGGCTGCCTCCCCTTCCCGGCGCAGGTCCGCCTTATACTGTTCGTAGGCGGCGAAGCCCGCCGCCACGGCCCGCTTCACCTCGCCCCGAGTGATGGACCCGTCCAGCTGCCGCAGGCAGGGCAGCAGCATGGCCGTCAGCTGGCGCTGGCTGTCCAGGCACAGGGGCGGATGGAGGAAGCGCACCTGCTCCAGCTCCTCCACGTTGCCCTCCAGCAGTTCGCCGTAGTAGGCCACCACCGGGCAGTTATAGTGGTTGGAGGAGGCCCCCTCGTCCACATTGTATGTAAGCTCCGGGTAGAAGATGGTGCCGACCCCGTCGGCCAGCAGTTCCATCATATGCCCGTGCATCAGCTTGGCCGGGTAGCACACCGTGTCGGAGGGGATGGTGTACTGCCCCCGCTCGTAGGTGGCCCGGTTGGACGGGCGGGAGAAATGCACCTCGAAGCCCAGGGACGTGAACAGCGTGTGCCACAGCGGGGCCTGCTCATAGATCACCAGCGCCATGGGGATGCCGATCTTCCCCCGCGGTCCCGGCACGGGCCGCAACGTTTCAAGCCGCTCCCGCTTCCAGGCGTGCAGGTCGGGCAGTTCCTGGGCGTTTTTCATGCCAAGAGCCCGCTGGCACTGGTTGCCGGAGATGAACCGCTCCCCGTCCGCGAACCGGTTGACGGTCAGGTGGCAATGGTTGGCGCAGCCCTTGCAGACGGTGGAGGTGGACTCGTGGGTGAACACCGCCAGCGCCTCCGGCCCCAGCAGCGTGCTTTTCTGGCAGTGCATGATGTGCAGCGCCGCGCCGTAGGCCCCCATGAGCCCGGCGATGGCGGGACGCACCACGTCGGCGCCCAGCTCCTTTTCAAAGGCCCGCAGCACCGCGTCGTTGTGGAAGGTGCCGCCCTGGACCACGATATGCTCCCCCAGCTCCTTGGGGCTGACGGCCCGGATGACCTTGTAGAGCGCGTTTTTCACCACGCTCACGGAGAGCCCCGCGGAGATGTCCTCCACGGTGGCGCCGTTTTTCTGGGCCTGCTTGACGGAGGAGTTCATGAACACCGTACACCGGGAGCCAAGGTCCACTGGCGCGTCGGCCTTCAGCCCCAGGGCGGCGAATTCCTCCACCGTGGTCCCCATGGCCTTGGCGAAGGTCTCGATGAAGGAGCCGCAGCCGGAGGAACAGGCCTCGTTGAGCATGATGGAGTCGATGGCGCCGTCCCGGATGCGGAAGCACTTGATGTCCTGGCCGCCGATGTCCAGGATGAAGTCCACGTCCGGCCGGAAGTGCCGGGCGGCGGTATAGTGGGCGATGGTCTCCACCACGCCCTCGTCCACATGGAAAGCGTGGCGTATCAGGTCCTCGCCGTACCCGGTCACGGAGCTGCCGCAGATGGTGATGCGGTCCCCGCACAGGCCATACAGCGCCTCCAGTTCCCCCTTCACCAGGGACACCGGGTCGCCCCGGTTGGAACTGTAAAAACTCCAGAGGATGGACCGATCCTCCCCCAGCAGCACCAGCTTGGTGGTAGTGCTGCCGCAGTCGATACCCAGCCACGCCCTTCCCGTATAGGCGGCGATATCCCGCCGGGGCACGGACGCCTGGGCGTGGCGGCGGCGGAAGGCCTCGTACTCCGCCTCGCTGGCAAACAGCGGCGGCAGCCGGTCGGTCTCGCCGGCCTCGTGGCGGGCGCTGTCCTCGATGCGGCCGATCAACTCGTCCCAGGCCATCGTGTCCCGCTCCCCGGCGTTCATGGCCGCGCCCATGGCCACGGCGTAGAGGGCGTAATCGGGGAACTCCGCCGTCTGGTCGGTCAGCTTCATGGTCTCGCAGAACCGCTTACGCAGGCCCTTGCAGTAGTGCAGCGGCCCGCCAAGAAACAGCACCTTGCCCCGGATGCGCCGGCCCTGGATCAGGCCGGCCAGTGTCTGATTCACCACCGCCTGGAAGATGCTGGCGGCGATGTCCTCCTTGCTGGCCCCCTGGTTCAGCAGGGGCTGGATGTCCGACTTGGCGAACACGCCGCACCGGGACGCGATGGGGTACAGCCGTTGGGCACGGAGGCTGGCGGCGTCCATCTCGTCCACGGTCATGTCCAGCAGCACCGCCATCTGGTCGATGAACGCGCCGGTGCCGCCAGCGCAGGTGCCGTTCATGCGCTCGTCCAGGCCCCCGGCGAAGAAGATGACCTTGGCGTCCTCGCCGCCCAGTTCGATGACCGCGCCTGTGTCCGGGGCCAGGCGGCTCACCACCTCCTTGGTGGCGTACACCTCCTGGACGAACCGGATACCGGCCGCCTCGGCCATCCCCATCCCGGCGGAGCCGGACACGATGACGGCCGCCCGGTCCACCGGATGCCGGGCCGCCATCTCCCGGAGCATCTCCAGCGTGGTCTGCCGGACACGGGACTTGTGCCGCTGATATTTCTGATAAACGATCCTGTCACCGTCCATCAGCACCACCTTTGCCGTGGTGGAGCCGATGTCGATCCCGATCGCCAATGCCATTGCCAGGTCTTCCTTTCGCCAAAATGGAGGGGGTCCCGCGCCGCCCCAGGCGGTCCACGGTCCCTCCCTCCTTATCATAGCACGTTTTTGGCGCCATAACATAAATTTTTCGTGAATTTTGCGTTTCCCGTCGAAAATTGCCGACGGCAGCGCGAGTGGTTCCCCCGTCTGGGGCATCTCCGTCTGGAACGGGCCCTCCAGTTCTCCGTCAGGGCGTGGAACGCCCCGAACGCCACGCTGGTGCGCTCATAGCTGACGCCCACCGGGTGATAGCACGGAGAAGTAGAGGTACCGCTCCATGACCTTGTCCGCCCTCCGGCGCAGAGGCTCCGGCTCGATGGGTTTTTCAGCGTCACGCGCACGCTGAAGGCGTTCGCAAAATCCCGAGTCCGCTCCGTAAAACATCGCCAGGCTCATCGGCGCCAATTTCGTTATCGGCATATTCCTCCATCCACGCGGTCCCGGCGGGGTCATCATCAACCGTCCCTGCATGAATGACGCATCTGGCGGCATGAACGGCGGCATTGCGCCTTTCTCCGACGTATGATACAATGATGTTGACACCTTTTTTCGGAGGTCCCCCATGACCGAGACACACTATACGCTCCCCGGCTGCCCCGTCCCCATCGCGCTGCTGACCGACGCCCACGACGCCGACCCGGCGCCGGTCCTGGCGTCCGTCCGGGCCAACGCCCCGGCCCTTATCGCGGTGGCCGGCGACCTCATACGCGGGCGGAAGCCCACCCTGGGCGCCCGGATGGCGGAGAGCCGCAACGCCCTGGCGCTGCTGACGGCCTGCGCCCGCCTCGCGCCCACCTTCGTCTCCCTGGGAAACCACGAGGCATATCTCTCCCGGGACGATCTGGATGTCATCCGCGCCACCGGGGCCGCCCTCCTGGACAACAGCTGGACCGCCCTCGACTTGGGCGGCGCGCGGCTCGTCGTCGGCGGGCTGACCTCCGGGTATTACACCGCCTATCAACGCACTGGGGCCACGGAGAAGACCGTCCACAGCCCCGCGCCGGAGACGGGCTGGCTGGACGGCTTCGCGGCCGAGCCGGGCTACCATGTCCTGCTGATGCACCACCCGGAATACATCCGCTTTCTCCCGCCGGCCGTGGAGCTGGCCCTGTCCGGCCACGCCCACGGCGGCCAGTGGCGGTTTTACGATCTGCTTCAGCGCCAGTGGCGCGGCGTCTACGCGCCGGACCAGGGCCTCTTCCCCCGGCTCACCGGCGGCGTGGTGGACGGCCGGCTCGTCATCAGCCGTGGCATTGGCAACCCCGCCGGCGTCCCCCGGCTCTTCAACGGGCCAGAGGTCGTCTACATCGCCGGACCCCGGACATGAAAATGCTCCCCGCCGCCTGGATGGCAGCGGGGAGCGTTTTTGCGCCGTTTCAGTTGGTGACCAGGGCCTTTTTCCGCCAGGCGCCCCGGCGGTAGGCGATGTACGTCAGCAGCGCGCCCATGGCCCAGGAGATGAGGAGCGAGCCAAACAGCGCCTGGGGCTGGCCGTTGGGATAGTCCGCCGTGCGGGTGAGCCAGGCCAGGCCATAGGCAATGGGCACCCGCAGCACGATGGTGCTGATCATGGTGATCCACATGGGCGTGGCCGTGTCCCCCGCGCCCCGCATCACGCCGCCCAGCACCTGGGTCACCGCCACGCAGATATACCCCACCGCCAGAATACGCATCATCCGCACCGCCATGTCCATCAGTTCCGGGGTGTCGGTGAACAGGTCGAACAAGAACCGCCCGGCGAACAGCAGGATCGCCGTGATGGTGGCCGAGACGCCCAGGGCCATGATACCGCCCTGCTTCGTCCCCTTCTCCACCCGGTCCAGCTTCCCCGCGCCCACGTTCTGCCCGGCGAAGACGCTCATGGCCTGGCCGAAGCTCATGTTGGGCATCATGGCGAAGCCGTCCACCCGCATGATGATCACGTTGCAGGCCATCACCATCTCCCCCATGCTGTTGGTCAGGGACTGGACCACCAGCATAGCCACGGACATGATGCCCTGGGTGATGCCGGAGGGGACCCCCAGCTTCACGATGCGCCAGGCGGTGTCCTTACGCATACGCAGGGTATGTAAGTTCAGGTCGAACACCTGCCGCATATGCATCAGCTTCACGAAGCACAGCGCCGCCGAGATGGCCTGGGCGATGATGGTCGCCAGCGCCACCCCCGGCACGCCCATGCCGAAGCTGGCCACGAACCACACGTCCAGGAAGATATTCAGCACCGTCGCCAGCAGCAAAAACCCCAGCGCCGAGAAGGAGTCGCCCATGCCCCGGAGGATGCCGGAGAGGATGTTATAATAGGTAAAGCCCGCCGCCCCCAGGAAGAATATCTTCAGATACTGGGCGCACCAGTCGAACACGGACTGGGGCGTGCCCAAAAGCCGCAGCAGCGGCTCGGTGATGACCACGCCGATGATCATAGTGGCGACGGAGGCGATGGCCGCCAGGGTGACGCAGTTGCCGATGGCCCGGGAAAGGCCCTCCCGGTCGTCCGCGCCGAATCGCTGGCTGATCACGATGCCCGCGCCGGTGGACACGCCCACGAACACCGCCAGCAGCAGGTTCAGTATAGGCATGGAGGTGCCCACCGCCGCCAGGGCGTTGTCCCCCACATACTTGCCCACCACGATGGAGTCCACCGTATTATACAGCTGCTGGGCCAGATTGCCAATGAGCATCGGCACGGCAAATTCCATGATGCGCTTCCAGGGAGCGCCCTCGGTCATGTCCCTGGCGGAGAATAGTTCCCGGAGTTTCATCGTCTTTCCTTTCCTTGGAGACAAAAGAATTGCAGTCTATATAGTATAACACGCCCCGTGTCCCCGCGCAACATATCCGGCCCGGATATTTCGCACAAAAAACTGCCGGAGCAAAGCGAACTTTGCTCCGGCAGCGGTGCTTATGGGGCCGTTTTCACTTATTTCTCGCGCCGTCTGCGCCGCAGCGCCGTGCCGCCGGCGAGGCACAGTCCCGCCAGGGACAGTGTCAGCACGGCCAGCCACAGGGCGGGCAGGGCCGGGTCGTCGGTGTGCGGCGATGTGCCCGGCGGGGTCGGCGTAGGCGTGGACCCGGTGCCGGGAGGCGGCGTCGGCGTCTCGTCAGGCTTGGGCGTCTCCTCCGGCGGCGGCGTCTGCTCGGGCAGGTAGTTGGTGAACTGGGCCGAGGCGGTCGCGTTGGCCGGGATATTGCCCACGTCGCCGGACTTGGTCACCGTGTAGCCCTCGTTGTCGCTCTCGGTCACGGTGTAGTGGGTCCCGGCGGGTAGGTCGTGGATGGTCACCTGCTCGTTGTGCTTCAGGGTGATGGTGCCGTTGTGGCCGATCTCGCCGGTCTTGGAGCCGTCGTAGCTGAACTCGCCCTCCACCGGTGTGCCGTCCTGGTCCGTGAGCGTCACGGTAAAGGTGAAGTCCTTGGTCTTGTCGCCCTGGCCGGTGACGGTCTTGCGGATGGAGAGGTCGCCCGTCTCCACATAGTTGTGCATGATGTCGGTGTCCCACTCGGGCCGGTTGTTCACCTGTACGTGGGCCTGGTTATCCACCTTCCCCTTCACCACGGCCTTGTTGTTGACCTGCACCTTCAGTTCGACGGTGCCGGAAGACCTGGCCGCCGCGTTCTGGAAGACCCAGGTGACCGTGTGGGAGGCCGCGTCATAGGTCCCGCCATCGCTGGCGCTGACGAAATCCACGCCCACGTCCAGCGGGTCGCGGACGGTCACCGTCGCCTGCTCGGCCTCGTCGTTGATCCAGGTGATGTTGTAGGTGATGATATCGCCGATCCCCACCGTCGTGCCGTCGCCGGGGTCGGGCTCGGTCTTGTTCACCTTGGCGTTATGGAAGTCGAGGTTTGCGGCCGGCGTATTCCCCTGATCGTCGAGGAAGTACTCCACCGTGGCGCTCAGTGCGCCGGGCTGGCCCTCCGCCGTGGGGTCGCCGCGGGTGACCGTGACGCGGACGTAGTATTCCGTCCCGTCATACAGGGTCTTGCCCGTTTCAGTGGGAGCGACCTCCTGTACCTTGTACCAGTACACGCCCTCGTTGGTGAAGGTCATCGACGGGAAGCGGTAACTGTCGTTGACGTTCGTGGTCGTGACCGCTTCGACATCAGCGGCAGTCTTGCCCTCGGGCATGGGCTGCAAATCTTTACGATCTGCCAGATCGACCGCTCCCGCAGGTATTCCGTTCTCCAGGGCCATCGCGTTCACCAGCGGCTCTTCCGTGGCCTCCGGTTCCTCCGTGGCTTCCGGTTCCTCCGTGGCCTCGGGCTCCTCGGTGGCTCCCGGCTCCGCGCTGGCTTCCGGCTCCACGGTGGCCTCCGGCTCCCCGCTGGGCGCAGGCGTATCGCTGGGCGCCGGGGTGTCGCTGGGCGCCGGGGTATCACTGGGCGCAGGCGTATCGCTGGGCGCCGGGGTGTCGCTGGGCGCCGGGGTGTCGCTGGGCGCCGGGGTGTCGCTGGGCGCCGGGGTATCACTGGGCGCCGGGGTGTCCTCGGGGGTATCCTCGAGCGTGTCCTGGGGCACCAGATCCGCCTCGAGGCCGTTGCCCTCGTCCCACATCACCGGGGCATAGCCCACCGTGCGGACGTAGGACACCTGGGCCGCGGCACCCTGGTCGTCGGCCTCGTCAGTCTCGTCCCCGGTCTGGCTCTCGCCCTCTGTCTGGCTCTCGCCCTCCAGCTGCTCCTCGTTCTCCTGCTGGTTCTCGTTCCGGTTCTGCTCCTGCTCCTCCGTCTCGGACGGGGCCGGCTCGCCGTCTCCGGTCTGTGTCTCGTCTCCCGGCTCGTCGGCGTCGCCGATCAACTCCTCCTCGCCGTTGATGGCCGCGGCGTTCGCGGTCGTGTCCTCCAGGACCCAGCCGCCCACGGGGGTCAGTTCAAAGGTGAACTGGCCGTCCTCCAGGTCGTCGCCCTCCAGGAGTTTCTTGCCATCGATGACCACATGGATGTAATCGTCGTGGCGGTTGTTGAAGTCCACCGTGACCGACACTCTGGAGGCAGGTCCGTCGCTTATCGTGTCGCCCGGGCCATTCACTTGGATCGTCGCCTGCAACAGGCCGTTGGCGTCCTTGCTCACCACGACGGTCACGGTCCGGATGCTCACATCGTAGAGGATATGGCCGCCGTTCTCGGTGACCACCTCCCGCACGGAGTACTTGTACGTCCCTACCTCGGTGTACTCCGCATCGGTGAAGAAGGTCACTTGACCGCCCGCTGTATTGCTCTTCGTGATGGCCTCCGTGACTGGGTCGCCCGCCGGATTGCTGGTGTAAGGCGTCAGCGTGAAGTGGAACATATTTTCTGTCAACTCACCGCCGGTGTAGACCTTATTCCCGAGCAGGGTCACCCTAGCCGGCTGCTGGACGGGGTTATCCACCTTGCTGGTGTACTTGCTGGTGTTGCCGACCTGCACCTTGGCCATGTTGTAGATGTGGTTGTCGTCACCTTCACCCGGGGCGCCGATGCCATCGTCGCCGTAGTCCCAGGCCTTCTTGGCGTTTTCGTTGACCACCACGGTCAGATACACCCAGCCGCTGTCACCCGCCGCGCGCTGGTTCAGCGTCCAGGTGACTGTATGGTCGGCATAGCCGATGGTGACGCCGTCCGCCGTGCCGGAGGTGGTGCCGTTGGCATTATAGGTCAGGCCGCCATAGCTGGCGCTGACGAGGTCCACGCCGGGGTCGAGCTGGTCGGTGACGACCACGTTCGCGGCCTGATCCTTGGCGTTGGCCCAGTAGACCTGGTATTCCACCTGGTCGCCCACGCCCACCGCCATGCCGGGGCCGGGGTCAGTCTCGGTCTTCTCCGGGATGGGGTTGGGGATGATCTTGGTCTTGATCTCCGGGTCAGTGCCCACCTGGACGCGGGCCTGATTCAGCACCTGATGGTCGTCGCCGCTGCCCGTCTCACCTTCAACATAGCCGTTCCAGTACTTGATGGCGTTCTCGTTGACGGTGACCGTGAAGGTCACATAGCCCTCTGCGCCGGGTTCCTGCGTGCCGAGGTCCCAGGTCAGTTCGTGGGCATTGGCATCGTAGGTGATGCCAGCGCCTGTTACCGCGGTGCCGTCGGTATAGTACGCCTTGGCGGTGTCGGTATCATAGGTCACGCCAGGGTCAAGCGCATCCTTAACCACGACCGTGGCAGGCTGCTCCTGATAGTTCTTCCAGGTGACCTTGTAGTCGATCTTCTCGCCCAGGCCCACCAGTTCTCCGGCGCCGGGGGTTGTCTCGGTCTTCTCCGGCTCCCACAGCGGGTTATCCACCTTATTGGTGTACCCGCTCACGTTGTCGATCGTGACCTTGGCCTTGTTGTGGATGATGTTGTCGGGGTCAGTCTGGTCAGGCGTCGTATCGCCGCTGGTCGCCTCGTCGTAGTCCCAGGTCCAGTTGGCGTTTTCGTTGACCTCCACGGTCAGCGCCACGTCGCCCTCGCTATCCGCGGGCCGATCGGTCAGCGTCCAGGTGACGGTGCGGCTCGCCGCGTCATAGGCGATGGTGACGCC
The DNA here is from genome assembly GCA_947630645.1 of uncultured Oscillospiraceae bacterium. Classification (GTDB taxonomy): domain Bacteria; phylum Bacillota; class Clostridia; order Oscillospirales; family Oscillospiraceae; genus CAJOIG01. The sequence continues at coordinate 20,025 of CANRIF010000003.1, forward strand.
GCCGTTGGTTGTGTTCCCGGCCGTCTTCAGTTCCACGCCGTCGAAGCTGGCGCTCACGAAGGTCATGCCCGGGTCGAGCAGGTCGGTGACGATCACATCTGCCGCCTTCGGCTTGCCGTCGTTGTCCCTGGCCACGTTCTTCCAGTGGACGCTGTACTTCACCTGGTCGCCCACGCCCACCGGCTTATTCGCGCCGGGGGCTTCCTCGGTCTTTCCGGGCACGGGGTTGGGGATGATGTCGGTCTTGATCTCCGGGTCATCCGCCACCGCGACGCGGGCCTGGTTCAGGATCTGATAATCGTTCTCGTCATGCTCGGTCTCGGGGTCATAGTCGTTCCAGTACTGGACGGCCTTGTCGTTGACGGTGACCTTGAAGGTCACATAGCCCTCCTGGCCGATCGGCTGTTCATCCAGATCCCAGACCAACTCATGATTCTCATAGGTGATTTTTATACCCTCGATCGGTCTGCCCGTTGCGTTCTCCCCAGTAAAGTACGCCTTTGCGGAGCCTTCCACGTAGTCCACGCCCGGGTCAAGCTTATCCCTGACCACAACGGTGGCCGGCTCGTCATAGTAGTTCTTCCAGGTGACCTCGTAGGTGATCTCCTGGCCCACGCCCACCAGCTTTCCGGCGCCGGGGTCAGTCTCGGTCTTCTCCGGCTCCCACAGGGGGTTATCCACCTCGTTGGTGTACTTGCCGATGTTGTCGACCTCCACCTTGGCCTTGTTGTGGATGACGTTGTCGGGGTCAGCCTGGTTGGGGGCACTCGGATTCTCATAGTCGTCGTAGTCCCAGGTCCAGTTGGCATTCTCGTTGACCTTGACGGACAGGGCCACGTCGCCCTCCGCCTCCGCGGGCTGGGTCCCCAGGTCCCAAGTGACGGTGTGGGTATCCGCGTTATAGGAGATTTTGATGGCGACATCCTTCACGGTGCCGGTGGCTTCCCCGCTTGTGATCTTGCCCTCCGCGTCCTTGGTCGCCTCCAGCTTCACATCGCCGTAGCTGGCGCGGAAGAAGTCCACGCCCGGGTCGAGCAGGTCGGTGACGATCACGGCGGCCGCCGCCGGTGTGCCGTCCTTGTCCGTTGCGTCGTTCTTCCAGTGGACGGAATAATCCACCTGCATCCCCAGGGCCACGCTCTCCCCCGCGCCGGGGGTAGACTCGGTCTTGCTGGGCACGGGGTTGGGGATGATGTCGGTCTTGATCTCCGGGTCAGTGCCCACCTGGACTTCGGCCTGGTTCAGTATCTGATAGTCAGGCTTGGTCGTATCGGCACCGGTGTCGGTCTGATAGTTGTTCCAGTACTGGACGGCCTTGTCGTTGACCTTGACCGTGAACCGGACGATGCCCTCGGCCCCGGCGGGAATACCGCCCAGCTTCCAGGTCAGGGTGCCGTCCGCATACACGCCGTCGGCCGACTGCTCGATGGCGTCGCTGTCCTCCACCAGCCAATTGCCGCTCTCCACCAGGTAATAGTCGACCCCGTCCACGGTCACGGTCTGGCTCTCGTCGATGACCATGCCCGCAGCCGTGTACGCATCGAAGTTGCCTTCCGCAGGCATCTTCACATACGCCTTGGCGGAGGGGCTTTCGGTGTTATAGGTCACGCCGATATCCAGCGCATCCGTGACGGTCACGTTGGCCGCCTGGAGCTGATAGTTCTTCCAGGTGACATCGTAGGTGATATCCTCGCCCACGCCCACCAGCTTTCCGGCGCCGGGGTCTTCCTCGGTCTTCTCCGGCTCCCACAGGGGGTTATCCACCTCGTTGGTGATGTAGTGGTCCTCGCCGATGTCCACCCGGCCCTTGTTGCGGAGCAGGTCATCCTCCCCGGCGTCTCCGGCAATGTCGGTATCACCCCGGTCGGAGTCGTGGTCGGGTTCAGTTTCGCTGTCAGTGTAATAATTCCACTCCTTGACGGCCTTGTCGTTCACCGTGACCGTGAACTCCACATAGCCCTCCGCGCCGGGCTGCTGTTCGCCCAGGTCCCATGTGATAAGGCGCTGCGTTTCGTCATAGGAGATGCTGGTATACTCGCTCGACTGCATCTCCCGTGCATTGTCGTCGCCAGCATATATGTATGCCTTGGCGTTGCCATCCTCATAGTCCACGCCCGGGTCAAGCTGGTCGGTGACCTTGATGGTGGCAGGTGTCTTCTCATTCGGGTTGCGCCAGGTGATCCGATAGGTGATCTCGTCGCCCACCTTCACGGACGGGCCGGTCATGGTCCCGGTCTCCGGGTCGGTGAAGGAGTTATCGGTGGTGACATCCTTTTCGCCCGCCTTGGTCTCGGTCTTCTCCGGCTCCCAGACGGGGTTTTCCACCGTCTCGGTGCGCTGGGCGTGGTGGTTGGCCACCTTCACCTCCGCCCGGTCGATGACCTTATGGTCATCGGGCTGGGACGTATCGTCCTCATCTTCATCGCCGCCGGACGTGCCGGGGTCTGTCGTGCCGCCCGGGGCATTGGGGGCAGGCCACCCGTCGTCATACTGCCAGAACTTCTCCGCGTCCTCGTTGACCTTCACGGTCAGCTTCACCGCGCCCTTCTGGCTCTTGTCGGCCCAGATGGTCCAGGTGACGGTGCGGGTGTCCGCGTCATAGGCGATCTCCACGTCGCCGGGCTTGGGGTGTTCCCAATCGGGATTGCCACTGGTCGCCGGGGCAGTCGGCGGGGTCCCGTCCTCGTTGGCTTTCAGTTCAACGCTGGCAGGGACTGTATCCGGATGGACGCTCTCGTCTTCGTCGATATCCGCCCACGTCCAATCGGCGTTATACCCCGCGCTGACGAAGTCCACGCCCTTGTCCAGTTCATCGGTGACGACCACCTTCGCCTGGGAGGGCGCCAGCGGCGTTCCGTTCTGCTCCTGGTTCTCCCAGCGGATCTCGTAGTCGATGGTGTCGCCCACCTTGACCAGTTCGTTGTCGCCCGGCGTTATCTCGGTCTTCTTGACTTCCGGCGCGTAGTTGATATAGTGTACCGCTTCCTCCCTGGTATCCGTGTCGCCATAGAGGGAGTAATAGCCGCTGCCATCGTCATTGCCGTGGGCGTTGAAGTAGGCGCAGTTGTTGGGCGGAGCAGTGAGCAGTTCCGGCTCGCCTATCGCGCCAGCCACATCATTATAATCATTCGTGAAGGAATAAGATCCGTCCACGACGGCGTTGCCAGCCTCTTTGGTGCCGGCGCCGACGCCCACGTTGTCCGCCTTTTCGCTGACCACATAGTCCACGAAGCTGGCGTACTGCACGATGCGCGCCCCCAGCAGCTCATAGCCCGCCTTGGCCTGCTCACCCGTGATCTGCTCGGTCACCCGGTAGTCCGCCTGGTAGGGAAGGCCGGTGAATTCCAGGCCCTCGCCGTCGGCCAGGGTGAACTGCACCGTGTGCTGCGCGATCTCCTCCGCGTCGTGTTGAACGTGGCCGTCCCTGGGGTTCTGGAAGCTGGTCTTGTCGAAGAGATTGTCTTCCGTAACGCCGTCCGTCGTAAGGGTCTCAGTCAGGTAGGTGGTGCGGATATCGTACTGGCTCGAAATCGTCACGCCGCTCCGCAGGCCCAGGTCCTTGTCCAGGGTCATCGTGGCCGCGACGATGTCGCCCGCTGCGAGTTCACTCTCGGTATCCCTATAATATTCCGCAGTATCCGACGTGCCACTGAACAGCTTCGCGTCCTTGATGACATACTCGCGGGTGCCGGGCGCATGGGTCTCATCGGCCTCCTTATATGTGATGTAGCCAGTATTATTAGTCGCTTCATGCGTCACCAGATTTTTATCGTAATAGATGGTGACGTTGCCATTTTCGACCCCCAGCTCACCGTTTTCCGGCGCGCTGAACACCGGATAATTTTCCTCGGCCAGGCCGCCGACCCAAATGTATTTGCTGTCCTTCTGCGCGATGCTGCCGTCCGCGTTCAGCAGGAAGCCCTTGTTGTCGGTGAGGGCCTCGATGGTGGCGACCCGCTGCCGCCAGAGGCCGCTGTACACGTCGTAACGGACACGGATGGCGCTGATCTGCCCGGTGAAGCCCGCGTCGTCCACATAGACCTGGTAGGTAAATTTCTCGGGTGTCTCTTCTCCCGCAGGGGTATTGGCCACCTTCTTGGTGACCAGCAGGCGGGTGTCCTGGATGTTCAGCTTGCCGTTGTTCCCAAGGTACAGGTTCATGACCAGGCCCTCGGCCAGGTCCTCGCCGCTGCTGGACGTGCTGACTTGGGGATAGTAATAGTGCGTCGCCGTTCCGGTGGCGTTGGTTTTCTTCTCCTGCGGCGCCAGGTTCCCGGCCCGGAAGCCGCCCACCTTGGCCGCCACGACCCAGTCGTCGCCAGTTTTGTCCTGGACGTTGGTTATAGAATCCGTCGCGCCGGTGGCGGGATTGTACCAGCACAGGTAGGCGCCTTCACCCACACCGGAGCCCCCGACGCCGGAGCCGAAGTCGCTGCCCTTGCGCGCCACCACGAAGTGCTTCAGCTCGGCTTTGTCTTTATCGCTGACCTTATCTCCCGAGCGCACATAGTACTCGCCCACGATATAATAGGTATCGCCGGAATGGACCTCGTTGGCATTCGTCACAGGTGTGAGGGTCTTTCCGTCCGCAGTCTGGATTTCGCTTGTGGTATTCACTTTATCGCTCTCAGAAGCGGGCAGGAACATATTGCCGCCAGTCAGGTTTGGCGCCCCATTTTTGGCCGTATACAGCGCCAGATTCTTCTGGAAGATATAGAATCGGTTGGCGTCGCTGGGCGAGAAGGTGATGGACGCGTCGCCAAGGTCGCTGGTGTGATAGTTGGAGAGGAAATACAGTCTGCTGTATGTTCTGCTGTCGCTCGATGTGGGTCCGACTACGTCCTGATGCGCGGTGACGTAGCTGTCGTCCACCTTGCTCACGTCGATGTTTCCGGAGGGCAGCAGGATATCGTCCTGGACGCCCACGCTGTAAAACACCCGCAGGGGCTTGGCGGCGTTGGTGCCCAGGTTGTCAGAATAGGTATAGGCGGTGGTGCTGCCGCCGCTGCCCGTCTGCTCCACGGCGTCGATGGTCACGACCTCCATGGGCATGGCGCTGGCCGGCACGTCCACCCGCAGGGCCTCGGCGAAGCCGCCGGACTGGATGTTGCCGCCCTCGTACAGATAGTCGCCGCTGTCCTCCACCCAGATGCGGATGTCGCTCAGGCGGTACACGCCGTCGGGGATGACGCCCACTACGCCATTGTCGGCGATGTCAGTCAGCCGGTTTTGCTCGGTCTGACCATTTACGATAAAGGTATTCGGATCATAATAACCCGCGTCGAAGTTGGAGGCAAACGCCGGGTTCACCCGCCACGTACTCCGCTTTGACGCGTCATCCCCGTTATAGTCCAGGCGGTAGAAGGTGTACTCCGTCTTCTTCACTTTATCTTCAACGCTATTCGGATCAGTCACTTCCGTCAGGGTCGGCAGGAACTGCTGGGCGGTCTTATAGCCCACCCGGTACACGTCGCCTTTGGCCCAGCTGCCCGAGGTTTGAGGCGTATTATTGAGATCGGTCGGGTCGTCGCTTGTATACCAGCCCGCCGGGAATTCGGTTGATCCCTGGCCCGCCTTGTTGTGCGCTCCCATCCATGTGTTGTTCCAGTCCCAATCGTACACAGCGGTCGCGGTGACCGGGTGGACCTGGCCGAACAGGACCAGGTTGGTCACGTCCTTGACCTCCATGTACTGCCCGATGGGGTCGGTATAGGTCACGGAGTTTCTGGCCCCGGCGTCGTTCTCGCCGCCCACCGGGACGAACACCGACCGGCGGATCTCGCGCAGGATCTCGTCGAATATCGCGTCGATGTCGTTGCCCGTGCCAGTGGAGGTGGCCTCATAACTCTTGGCGTCGTAGCCGATGTTCCGGACGATATCGGCCTGGGTGACCTTATTTACATCATTGAGCAAGTCATTCTGGCTCAAGGGGAAGGTCATGGACAGCGTCCCGTTTGGCTTGCCGTCAATGGACGAAACGCTAGTGGCAGACCCCACATTGACAGTTAGAAGATTTTCTTTGGTGTTTGTTCCATTCCCCAGCCATTCTTGGTATTCTTCAAAAGCAGACTGTGTAAAACCACCCGGATTACCATTTAACAAACTCTCATTGTATTTTTCCTGGGTGAAATACTGCTTCGGGTCCAGTATCTCATTGCACACCTCGTTTATGCTCCCATAGGAGTGTACGTCGTAGCCGATGGTGTAGATCAGGGCGTGCGCCCACGCCTCCTGGCCCGCCTCGGTCGTCGGGTATTCAACGGCACTATCAGAGCCTTCGCCGTTATTGTTGTAGTGCTGCTCCACCCGGGTCTTCTGGTAGGCGGCGCTCATAAGCGTCTGAAGCACCACCGGGTTCCGGAAGTCCTCCGTGCAATACAGGTGTCCCTCGCCCGCGCCGTACACCGTCAGGCCCGGGGTGGTCTCGTCCTTGAACGCATCGCCAAGCAGAGTGTAATATCTGGGCGTTGCCGTGCTGCCCGCATTCGCTTTATAGTTGTTCAGCACGAAACCGTCATACCTATTGAACCTGGTGAGCATATCGGTGCCATTGCCTGCGGTTTCGCTCGTTGTGGCGCCCTTGGTCCAGGGGGCGTCTGCGGTGGTACCCGTCTCCAGGCTGCCGCCAGTGAGCAGGGTATTGGCCGCGCCGTCGGTCATCAGCACCATCACCGGGACGCGGTTGTTCAAGTCCTGGTACGCATTGGAAGCCGTGGCAAGCACGTCCAGGCCCGCGTTGATGGCGCACATGGTGTCCGTGTTGGACCAGCTGGTCACTTTGGCCGAATAGTGTCCTACTGTGGCTTTATCAACTCCCTCTGCCACTCCACCAGTTATCTCCGCGTCTACGCTCACCGTGCAGCCCCACTGGCCGGGCCCCCAGCTCTGCCAGTGATGCTTCGTGGCGGTGAGGTACACCCCGTCCTCTTCCTGTGCATAGGTGGCCATGGGCATCAGCACCGTGGCCACGGAGTCGTACACCACCACGCTGATCCGGTTCTTCGGGTTCAGCGCCAGGAACCGGCCGATGAACTCGTTGGTCGCGTTGATCATCTTGTACATGCGGTTGGGGGCGTTGTCCGCTCCCAACATGGGGCTTTGAGGTTCATTTTTCGTTGGGGCGATCGCGTTCCAGGTAGTTTTCCAAGTATCCGAGGGCCAGCGGGCGATATGGCCAGTCTTTCCGTAACTGACCCAGGGGTTTTCGCCCTCCACGGGCTTTTCGATTGCTTCCTCATAATACTGGTTGTAAGCATCATACAGCTTCTGGTAATTCTCCAGTGTGCCGTTCTCATCCAGTATGTAGGTGCTTCTGCCCGTAACATCATTAAGTTCGGTCTGGTCACCTTCTTCCAGCTGGCCGTCGCTATCATCGTCAAGTTCGATCATCTTGTTGACCAGAGCGTTGACCACCGTCAGATAATCGTTGTAACTGGTCAGATGATCCGCCGCCATCTGGCCGCTCACGTTTTGGCCGCCATTGTATCCATTATTGTCTGCCGGCATGAGGGGGCGGATGCTGTCGGGGATGCCGTTGTCATCCTCGGACGCCTTCTTTGTCTCTCCGCCTTCTAACGTTTTCCCTATGTAGCTGCCCAGGTCCGGGCTGTCCTCCTCATAGTCCTCGGCCGCGTAGATCCAACTCTCGACCTCCCCCTCCTCCGGGGAACCCATAGAGCCGGAGATATCCAGCACAAGGGCCATGTCCGCCGGGGTGAACTCGTTCACCACCTGACTGGAACCCAGCAGCGAAAATACGTGCAGGAAGTCCTCGGTGGTGGTGATGGTCTCGTCAACACCGTCATTGGCCTCGGTCAGCGTGACAGGGTTGCCGTTGGCAAACACCGACTTGTCCGCCCAGAGCCGCCCCGCGTACCGGCTGTTGTTGCTGGTGTTGCCTTCGGTGCCTGTGCCAAGGAGCATATTATGGTAGGTCTCCATGGTGTTGGCATCCGCAAAGCGCGCCTTAACGCCCTGGGTGGCGCCATCGTAGCCGACCCTGCCGGAGATGCTGTCACCCTCCGAGGCAAAGGCAGTGGACACCCCCCCATCTACGATGGAGAAGATCATCACCAAACTCATGACTGCCGCCAGCAGCCGCTTGCCCTTTCCGACCTTTTTCATATTCGTTCCTCCCATGAAACGACAGTACCCCCCCCCGGGTCATTTCTGCCCTCCCGCCTCCGCGGGAGATTTTTTCCTCGGGTGGGGGATAACGTGATCCCGAACCGCAACGCGATCCTCTTACTATATAACAGGGTAATTATAATCCGACTTCGCCTTGATTGCAAGGCAATAGCGAAAAATTTCTTGTTTTTGGCTAAATTTTATGTCGCCCATCCGCCCCAGCGCCCGAAATTTTCCCGCTGTATGCCCCAATTGGATTTTATGCACGGACTATACTCCGGATATGCACCGCAAACCCGCATGACTTCGTGGCGGTTGAATATTTATTCGCGCGCCCATTTTCGTTCGTTTCCTCATATCCGCATATTTTCACTGATATTCGGCGTTATTATGGATATTTATGCGCCCTATTTTTGCCCCGAACGCCCCCTAGCCCTTTCGTTTTTCCCGGTTCTGTGGTACACTGTACATAAGAAAACGGCGTATCGGAGGACGGACCATGGATCATCTGGACGAGATCGAACTGATAGACTGCCCCAACTGCGGCGGCGTCGGGACCATCGAGGAGGAGGGCGGCTGGTGCGTCTACGTCCAGTGCCTTGACTGCGGCGCCCACACGGCGGAGCTGTCCTATAAGGACGCCGACGGCCGCCGCCAGGCCGCCCGCATGGCGGCGATGAACTGGAACTTTGGCAAGGTCATCCGCCCCAACCCCGGCGACTGACCACAACAAAAACCCCCGTGACCGCGTCACGGGGGTTTTTTACGTTCAATTATGGCTGCGGCAGGACGCACTCAACAAAGTCCGGTATCCCGTCCGTCAGCTTGACATTGCAGCTTACCCTATACGGGAATTTGGACCGATCGTCAAGGACCAGCATACCATCATGCTCCCGATGGCCCGGCCGGTCGTCCACACCAACAAAGCAAAATACGCCCCCGTCGATCTCGCCATACGCGGAGGCAGCCGAGTCCCTGTGCGCCAAAACGAAGGGGCGGCCCAGTTTATCCACGCACGCAGCGAAACCGATCTGCTTTGCCGCATCAATATTCAGCATGGTCCCTCGCCTCCTTTATCATAACACGATGTTGCCGAACGGATCGGCCGAGTAGGTTACCTCTTGCCCCGTCATTCCTGATATAAGCTTGCTGGTAGATTGCCCGATCTCCTTTAAGGTAGTCATGTCCTCCGGCGACGGGATCGGCTGCTCTTCCCCCGGATGGGAATGTCCAAAGATGATCAGCTGCTTATTCCTAAGCATATTCGACAGGACATCATCGAAAGAACAGCTCATAGGTGTGCCGTGAAAAAGTATATCCTCCGTCCTCCCGCGCAGTATGGCGAATTCATCCCCCGTCTTCGCAGACAGATACGCCAGGTCCTTCATCTCTATGTGTTCCCGCTGAAAGCTGGCCCAATCGCCATGGCCAGGGACACGGTCCAGCATTGCCTGTCGATGTTGGTTCAGCCCTCCGCTCCCATAACGGATCGAATCCAGCGATGACCGCATCGACCTGGAAGATAACAACTCTATCACAAATCACACCGTCTCTATCTTTTTGGCCTCTTCCACATTGGTATTATATAAAATATTATACACACGGCCCCGGACCTTGTCAACGATGTGATGCGGCCGATCATACCCGACCGCAGGGAAAGAAAACCCCCGTGACCACGTCACGGGGGTGTTGTTACGTAATTTACGTATTTTTTCTTGACATTACGTAATTTACGTATTATAATGGCACCATAAATAGCATCATAATAATCTATTCCTCTATTAAAGGCAAGGTGAATGCTTATTGAAACGTAGAGATCTGATCAGACGGCTGACAGCTGCAGGATTCAAAGCTGACCGCGATGGGGACCATACGATCTTTGAGAAAGAGGGGGCGCGTCCCGTGCAGGTCCCAAACCACCGCGAGATCAACGAGAACACCGCAAATGCCATCCTACGGGCGGCGGGGCTGAAATAATCCCCGCCTCACCCGGCATAATATTGGAAGGAACACAGACAACACAACTATGGAGGAGGAAACCACATGAAGGAATACGTCTATCCGGCGTTATTCCATCCAAATGAAGACGGGACGTTCACGATAACCTATCCCGATCTTCCCGGTTGCATCAGTGAAGGGAAGTCGCTGGGCAACGCTATGTATATGGCACAGTCTGCCCTGTCTCAGTGGATCGAGTATCTTTTGGACAAAAAGCAGGAGATCCCTCCTGCCAGTCGGGCAAAGGATATCCCCACAGAGGAAAACGACTTCGTCAATTTGATCCGCGCTGATGTAAAAGACGGCCGCGCAGTAAAGCGCACTGTCAGCATTCCGAAATGGATGGACGATGACGCCGTAAAATCCGGACTGAGCCTGTCCCGCGTTTTACAGGACGCATTGAGAGACCGCTTGCAGGCATAAGCACCAAATGAAACCACACCCGGAAAACTCCGGGTGTGGTTTCTTATTGATCTCTTCTATCTCCAACTCACAAGCTTATGAAAGCCTCGGATCTTGTTCTGGAGATCGTTCTGGAACAGAGCAAAGCGCCGGGGAGCAACAGGAGCCAAGGGCATAGAAAAAGCCTCGCGACCCGTTGGGCCGCAAGGCTTTGACGTTGGTGCGCGAGGGGGGACTTGAACCCCCACGCCCGGAATGAGCACTAGAACCTGAATCTAGCGAGTCTGCCAATTCCACCACTCGCGCATATCTTGGGCGTCCTTCTGGACGCCCAAATAAAATAGCACATTTTTTCCCGCTTGTCAACCGCTATTTAGCGATTTCCGGGGAAATTTCAGCCGGCCCACGCCTCCAGCTCCGCCAGGCACTCCGCCAGCGCGTGGGGAAGCTTGGCGCCGAACTTGGCGTAGTGGGTCTTGATGTCGGCCACCTCGGCCTTCCACTGGGCCGGGTCCACCGCGAGGAGCGTCCGGAGCGTCTGGGGCGTCACCTCGTCCTCCAGGCCCTCCAGGCAGATGTCCTCCGCCCGCGGCACATAGCCGATGGGCGTCTCCACCGCGCCGGCGGTGCCGTCGCAGCGGCCCAGGACCCACTCCAGCGCCCGCAGGTTCTCGCCGAAGCCCGGCCAGAGGAAATTGCCCTTTTCGTCGGTGCGGAACCAGTTGACGTTGAATATCTTAGGCGGGTTTTTGATCTTCGCCTCCATGTCCAGCCAGTGCTGCCAGTAGTCGGCCATGTGGTAGCCGCAGAAGGGCAGCATGGCCATGGGGTCCCGGCGCAGCTCCCCCACCTGGCCCTCGGCGGCGGCGGTCTTTTCCGAGCCCATGACGGAGCCAACAAACACGCCGTGGGTCCAGCTCTTGCTCTGGTACACCAGAGGCACGGTGCTGGCCCGGCGGCCGCCGAAGATGATGGCGGAGATGGGCACGCCCTGGGGGTCGTCGAACTTGGGGCTGATGCAGGGGCAGTTCTTGGCGGGAGCGGTGAAGCGGGAGTTGGGGTGCGCCCCCTTCACACCGCTGTCCGGGTCCCAAGGCTGGCCCTTCCAGTCCAGGGCGTCCCGGGGCGGGTCCTTATCCAGGCCCTCCCACCAGACGGTGCCGTCCGGCTTGAGGACCACGTTGGTGAAGATGGTGCCCTTTTTGGTGCTTTCCAGGGCGTTGGGGTTGGACTTGGCGCTGGTGCCGGGGGCCACGCCAAAAAAGCCGTTCTCCGGGTTCACGGCCCACAGCCGCCCGTCCGGCCCCGGACGCAGCCAGGCGATATCGTCGCCCACGGTCCAGCACTTCCAGCCCTTCTTCCGGTAGACCTCCGGCGGGATCAGCATGGCCAGGTTGGTCTTGCCGCAGGCGGAGGGGAACGCGGCGCAGACGTATGTGATCTCGCCGCCGGGCTTCTCGACGCCCAGGATCAGCATATGCTCGGCCAGCCACCCCTCGGCCCGGCCCAGGTTGGACGCGATACGCAGCGCGAAGCACTTCTTGCCCTGCAAGGCGTTGCCGCCGTATGCGGAGTTCACCGTCATGATGGCGTTCTCCTGGGGGAAGTGGGCGATATATCGCTGCTCCGGGTCCATGTCCGCGCTGGCGTGCAGGCCCTTGATGAAGTCGGGGCTGTCCCCCAGCGCGTCGTACACCGCCCGGCCCATGCGGGTCATGATGGCCATGTTCAGCACCACATAGATGCTGTCCGTCAGTTCAAAGCCGTACTTGGCGAAGGGCGAGCCGATCACCGACATGGAATAGGGCACCACATACATCTTCCGGCCCACCATGGAGCCGCGATAGATGGCCCGCAGCTTGGCCTTCATCTCGTCGGGCGCCATCCAGTTGTTGGTGGGGCCGGCGTCCTCCTGCCTCTCGCAGCAGATATAGGTCCGCCCCTCCACCCGGGCCACGTCGCTGGGGTCGCTGCGGTGATAGTAGCAGCCGGGCAGCTTCTCCTCGTTGAGCTTGATGATGGACCCGTCGGCCACCGCCTGGCGGCGCAGGGCCTCCAGCTCCTCCTCGCTGCCGGTGAGCCAGACCACCTGGTCCGGCCGGCACAGCTCGGCGCAGTCCGCCACCCAGTCCAGCACGTATTTATTGGATGTCAATGCCATGTTCGGTCCCCCTACAACTTAGTTATTTCCGATCTCGTTCGCCAGCGCCGCGAACTGCGCCAGCGTCAGCGCCTCGCCACGCACCCGGCTGTCCAGCCCGCAGGCGGCCAGCGCCTTCGCCGCCCGCTCCCGGCCGCACACGCCCTCCAGGGCGTTTATGAGGGTCTTGCGCCGCTGGTTGAAGGCCGCCCGGACCACCCGGAAAAAGGCCCCCTCGTCCACCTCCGCCGGCGGCGTCCGCCGCATGGCCAGGCGCACCACGGCGCTGCGTACCTTCGGCCGGGGCATGAAGCACTCCGGCCCCACCTCGAAGAGCAGTTCCGGCTGGGCGTACCACTGGGTCAGCAGGGAGAACGCGCCGTAATCGGCGCTCCCCGCCCCGGCGCACATCCGCAGGGCCACCTCCCGCTGCACCATGACCAGTATACTTTCAAAGCACCTGGCCTGATACAGCCGCGTCAGCACCGGCGTGGTGATGGAATAGGGCAGATTGGCGCACACGCTCCACCGCAGCCCAGGCAGCATCGCCGCCAGGTCCGCGGCCAGGTCCCGGCCCATCACGTCCGCGAAGACGACCTCCACGTTGTCCAGGCCGGCCAGCGTCCGCGCCAGCACCGGGCGCAGCGCCCCGTCCACCTCGTAGGCCAGCACCCGCCCGGCCCGCCGGGCCAGCTGCTCGGTGAGGCAGCCCACCCCGGGGCCGATCTCCACCACGCCGTCGGCCGGACCCAGCCCGGCCTCCGCCGCGATGCGCTCCGGCACCCAGGCGGCGGTGAGGAAATTCTGCCCCTTGGTCTTGGAAAAATGAAAGCCAGCGTCCGCCAGCAGGGCGCGCATCTGGCCGTAGTCACACAGGTCCATAGTCACCTCGCCAGCAGCACCCAGCACACCAGCGGGATGGTCCCCACGCTCAACAGCGTGGTCATGAACACGTTCCGGGTGGCCAGCTTCTCGTTGGCGCCGTACTGGATGGACAGCATGGCCGCCACGGCGGCGCAGGGCATCCCGGCCGCCACCGTGATGGTCCCCAGCAGGGTGGGGTCGGTGACGAAGGGCCGCAGGCAGGCCCACAGCAGCACCGGCGCGACGATCAGGCGCACCGGCGCGAACAGGTACAGCCGCCAGTCCAGCAGCACGTCCCGCAGCTTCTGCTCCCCCAGCGACGCGCCCACGATGGTCATAGACAGGGGCAGGATCATGTCGCCGATGGCGGTCACCGCCTCGGTCACCGGGCTGGGCCAGGTCACCGGCAGGAAGATGATGACCACCGCCGCCACGGAGGACACCAGCGCCGGGTTGATCATCCGCCGCCAGTCGAACCGCTCCCCCGTGCCGCCGCTGATTAGCCGGATGCCGAAGGTGAACAGCAGCAGGTTGAAAGGGATCACCAGCAGCGCGGCGTAAAACACCGCGTCGCTGCCGAAAATGGCGCCCGCCAGGGGGATGCCCATAAAGCCCACGTTGCCGAAGATGGTCAGCACGCTGTAAAGCCCCCGGTCCTTGCCCGGTATCCGCGCCAGCCGGGGCATCAGCACCCCCAGCGCCAGCAGCAGCGCGTACATCACGCACCCCACGCCCAGCACGCCCAGCACCGTCCCCGCCGTCACGTCCGACTGCATATTCATGGCGCTGGCCAGGATGGTGGCGCACTGGGGCACCGCTATGGCGTACCGGGACAGGCGGCGGTTGCCCTCCGCGTCCACCACGCCGGTCTTGGCGGCGATCACGCCGACGATCAGCATCAGCAGCATCGTCAGCATCTTGTCAAGCACGAGTTTGATATCCATGGGGCCATATTATCACTTCACTTTATTAAAAGCAATGAAAAAATCCCCCGAAACCGCCCGAGGCGTTTTCTGGGGATTTGTGGATTTTTACGGGCCGTCTCACACGCCCACAAAATGAAAGCACAGCCACGCGATGCCCGCAGCCGCCGCGCCCAGCCCGGCGTACAGCGGCGCCGGCAGACGCAAAAAACGCCGCCGGCGGCAGGTCACGGCGCTCCGGCCTAGGTACGCGCCCGCCGCCTGCCGCGCCTGGCGCAGCACCGCCTCGGCGCTCCCCTCCCGGCGGAACAGGTCCTCCCGGATGATGAAGATGGCCTCCTCGAATATCTGCGGGTCGGGCGAGCGCACCACGACCACCCGCCGGTTCGTCCCTTTCACCACCCCGGTCACCTCCCCCGTCTGGCGATGCTTGAAGTCTAACCGGCCCTCCGCCTTCTTATACCGGCCCTGGCGTCTTTTTCCGGGCAGGAGCGGCCCTCTTCTCCCGGTCACTGCCGCTCCTCCACCCGGATGGCCAGGGCGGTCATGTCGTCGGCGTTGCCGAACCGCCCCACCGCCGCCCGCAGGGCCGTCTTGGCCAGCAGCTTCGTCTCCACGCCGTCGCTGGAAGCCAGGATGTCCCGCAGCCACTGGTCGTTCTTCTCCGCCAGCACCCCGTCGGATGCGATCAGCGCCACGTTCCCCGGCCGCAGGCGCATACGCACCATGTCCGGCGCGGACTCCTCCCCCGCCAGCAGCCCGGCGGCGAGGCTGGTCCCCTTCACCCGCCGGATGGCCCGGCCGGTCTTGATATAGCTGGGGGCGGCGCCGTATTTGTAAAAACGGGTGTCCCCGGTGAACAGGTCGATGCAGCACAGGTCCACCGTGGCGTAGCCCCACTCGTCGCTGTTTTTCAGCATGGCGGCGCTGTTCAAAAGCCGCATGGCGCACCCCGGCTCCACCCCGGCCCGGAGCAGCTGCTCCAGGATCTCCACCGCCGTCACGCTCTCCCGGGCCGCGTCCTCCCCGGTGCCCATGCCGTCGGACAGGATCACGCACAGCGTCCCGCCGTCCGTCTTGAACCAGGTCCCCCGGTCGCCGGAGACGCTCTCTCCCTCCTTCTTCATGGACGCGATGCCCACGGACACCGCCAGCGGCTCTGCCTGGCGCACTACCATCCGCCCCGGCTCCCCGCCGCCGATCCGGCACAGCCGCACCCCCACGGCCTGGCTCAGCCGGTCCAGATAGTCCGGCTCCTGGCCCAGCTGCTCGATGCCCGCGCCCTCCAGCACCCCGTGCAGCCGGCCCCGCTCGTCCCGGAACACGGAGCAGACGCCGTCCAGCTGCCGGGCCTTCAAGAACCGGATCAGCTGCCGCTCCGCCGTCAGGTCCGGCCCCGCCGTGCCGCTCATCTGGCCCGCGGCGTCCGTCATGACCTGGGCCATGTCCATGAACTGCCCGTAAGCCGCCGCCCGGCTCTCCTTGAGCCGCGCCCGGAACTGCCGCCGGTAGGCCAGGCCCCGCAGCTCCCCGTTCACCGCCCCGGTGAACGCCTCCGCGTTGACGCACTGGGAGCGGAAATCCGCCGGCAGGTCGCTCACCCGCAGCGTCCCCCGCAGGCCCAAGCCGTCCAGCAGCGGCGCCAGGGTCTTGGCCGTGCGCTCGCCGGACTGCTTCCAACACCTCTCCTTGCCCGCGCAGGTCCGGCACACTGTGTCCGCCGCCCGGTCGAACACCGCCCCCGCCTCTGCCCGGGCCGGATGCTCCGGCTCTGGCCGGGAGGCGCACTCATATAGCTTCCTGAACCCCTCGCCCAGATGCTCCAGCCGCTGGGCCTGGTACAGCCTGAATGCCGTCTCCCCCCGGCCACGGCCCACCCGCAGCAGCGCGCCCACCGGCGTGAGCGCGCTCTGGGGCAGCAGCATGAACACCACCGACGCGACGAAGCACTCATACAGCGCCGGGACGTGTTCCGCCGCCGGCCACGCCAGCAGCACCGCCACCGCGTTGGCCGCGCAGAAGCTGGCCGTGAAGGACAGCCGCCCGAACCGGCACAGCCCCCCGGCCACCAGCCCCGCCAGGGCGTAGGCCGCGCCGTAAAATAGCCCGCCTCCGCCGGCCATGTCCATGCACGTGCCCATGGCCGCGCCCGCGGCGCAGCCCGGCAGCATCCCGCCGCAGAACCCCGCCGCCATCACCGCCATCATGCACACTGTCCGCCCCACCGAGATCGTCCCCATAAGCCGTATCCCGGCCAGGCCCATCAGCGCCGAGGCGGCCAGCACCGCCGTGCTGACGGCGCGGCGCATCTCCGCCGCCTCCGTCACCAGCTTCTCCGGCTCCAGCACCAGCCCGAAGAAATAGGCGCACCCGCCGGACAGGACCACCTCCAAAAACACCCGCATGGACGCGGGCAGGCCGCCCACGTCTCCCCGGCCGTACAGCGCCCCGGTCAGGCCCGCGCAGGCCGCCGTCACCATGGGCATGAACCACCGCTGGCGACGCATCGGCAGCCCCTGAGTGACGAAGCCCAGGGTGAATACGAGAAAGCAGGCGGCCACATACCGTATGCCGGGGAACAGGCCCCCGGAGAGGAGATACCCCAGCGTCGTCCCCATGAGGCAGGCAAAGCCCCGCAGCCCCCAGCCCGCGGCGGCGGCCGCCGCCATGCCGAAGGGTCCCGCCGTGGAAAAGAGCCTGCCCGCGGCGGTGGCCGCCCCCAAGAGGAAGCAGCCCCCCGCCTCCAGCAGCTCCCGCAGCGCCGGCTGCCGCCGGAGCGCGGCCAGCCACGCGCCGTTTCGTCCCAACTGTTTTGCCCGAGATGCCATGGTCGTTCCCCCGTGTCAATGTGTTGACATAATCATATCACTCTCTCCCATCACATCCCGTCGTATCCTGTAACGGCAGGAAAAAATATCCAACATAGACGCAAAAAAGCGGCCCCCTCCGTGAGGGAGCCGCCAAAGTCGATATAAGCTTACGCGATGCCGTCGTCGTCGAAGGTCATGTCCGCCTCGGTGATGACCTCCACCGCCTTCCGGTTCATCATGTCGTAGATGCAGGGCACCACGAACAGGGTCATGATGGTAGCGTACAGCAGTCCGCCGATGCACACCACCGCCACCGGCTGCATCAGGCTGGTGCCCACGTTCTGGCCTATGGCCATCACGATCAGGCCCAGGATGGTGGTGAGGCTGGTCATGAAGATGGGCCGCATACGGGTCACGCCCGCCTCGATCAGCGCCTCCCGCCGGTCCATGCCGCCGGCCCGGAGTTGATTGACATAATCCACCAGCACGATGCCGTTGTTCACGATGATGCCCACCAGCATCACGAAGCCGATGATGGACACGATGCTCACGTCCATCCCGCAGATCAGCAGCGCCGCGAAGCCGCCGGTGAAGGCCAGGGGGATGGTGAACATGACGATGAAGGGGCTCTTGAGGCTCTGGAACTGGGCCACCATGATGAAGTACACCAGCACCACGCCGATGGCCAGCATGAGCATCAGGTCCTCCACCGCCTCCATGATCGTCTCGTTCTCCCCGGCGAACTCCACGGTCGCGTCGTCGGGCAGCCAGGTGGCGGCCACCTCGGCCTGGGCGGCGGCGGTGACGCGGGTGACGTTGTAGCCCGGCTCCAGGGACGCGGTGACGGCCATGTAGCGCCGCTGGTCGGCGCGGTGGATGGAGTTCATGCTGACGGTTGGCTCCACCTTGGCCACATCGTCCAGGCGGAAGGAGGTGGTCTCCCCGGTCATCTGGTCCGTACTCTCGAAGGTATAGGCCCGCAGCGCGTCCAGGCTCATGCCGCCGTCGTTCTGGACCACCACGTCCGCGCTGACGCTGCCCATGGTCATATCCATGGCGGTGGTGGAGTCGGTGAGGGCCGTGGCCAGGTCCATATAGATCTGGGCCACGGTGAAGCCCTTTTTCATGGCGGCGTTCCGGTCCACGGACACATGGTAGGCGGTCTGGGCGTCCTCCAGCCCGTCGTCCACCTCGGCCACGCCCTCCACATGGGACAGGGCGTTGGCCACCAGCCCGGCGGCCTGCTGCATGGTCTGCATATCCTCGCTGTATACGTTCACGGTGATGCCGCTGCCGGTGAGCAGGCTCATGTCCATCATGGCCGAGTCGTACTCCACCTCGCAGTCCAGATCGGCGCACCGCTCCGCGATCCAGGCGCCGGCCTCGGCGCCGGAGTCCCCCTCCGGCAGGCCCACATACACGGTCACGTCGTACTGTCCGCCGCTGGAAGCGCCTCCGCTCAGGCTCATTCCGCCGCCCGCCCCGGCCAGGGATGCGGAGCCCATCATGGCGCCCACATACTGGGCGTTGGGCAGTTCCGCGATCCGCTCCAGGGCCTGGTCCGCCAGGGCGACGGCCTGGTCCCTGTCGGCATCCTCGGGCATGGTGATGGTGACGTTGACCGTGTTCATGTCGATCTCCGGCATGAAGCTGAAGCCCCGGCCCAGGCACAGCCAGGCGCTGGCGCCGAGCAGCGCCACGCTGGCGGTGAGGACGACCCACTTGTGGCGCAGGTTCCACCCGGCCAGGGCCCGGTAGCCCCGGTAGATGACGCTCTCCCGCTTCTCCCGCCCGGCGTGGCGGCCGGCGCGGTCGTGCTTGTGCCGCTTCCGGTCCCGGAGCATCCCCTTGGCCATGGCGGGTACCAGGGTCAGGGCGATGACGAGGCTGGCCATGAGGGCGAAGGTCATGGTCAGGGCCAGGTCTGTGAACAGCTGCTTTGTGATGCCCTCCACGAACACGATGGGCAGGAACACGCACACCGTTGTCAGCGTGGAGGAGGTGATGGCCCCAGCCACCTGCCGGGACCCGGCCACCGCCGCCTGCACCGCCGTGGCCCCCTTGGAGCGCAGGCGGTAGATGTTCTCGATGACCACGATGGAGTTGTCCACCAGCATACCCACCGCCACGGCCAGGCCGGACAGGGAGATCATGTTGAGGGTCACCCCGGAGAAGTACATCAGCACGAACGCGAACACCACGCTCACGGGGATGGACACCAGGGTGATGAGCGTGGGCCGCAGGTCGCGCAGGAACAGGAACAGGACGATGATGGCGAAGATCGCTCCGGTGAACAGGCTCTCCAGGATGGAGTTGACGATCAGGTAGATATAGTCGCCCTGGTCCATGAGCAGGACGAATTCCAGGCCGGGGTACTGCTGCTCCAGTTCATCGAACCGGGCCTGGAGCGCGTCGCTGACCTCGGCGGTGGCGGCGTTGGACTGCTTGTCGAAGGTGAGCATCACGCTGTCCGAGCCGTTCAGCTTGGCGTAGACGGAGTCGGCGTTGTCCGTGATGAAGATGTCCGCCACGTCCTGAAGGTAGATGGGGCCGATGCCGTCCTCCCCGGTGTCGAACAGCAGCAGCTGCTTCAACTCGTCCTCCTCCGTCAGCTCGTCGCCCACGGAGACCATGTAGCTGACGCCGTCCTCCTGGATGTACCCGGCGGGCATGGAGAAGTTCTGCGCGCCCAATATCTGGGCCACGGTACTCATGGTGATGGAGCCGGACAGGTCCGCCTGCTTCAGCGCGTCCGTCCGGGAGGTCTCCAGCTGCTCCAGGCCGGAGTCCACCTCGGACAGCGCCGATTCGATGGTGGAGGAGTTGAGGGTGATCTGCGTCGCGGCGTCGGCCAGCTGCAGCAGCCCCGCGGACTGGCTCTGGCTAAGCACGCCCATGGCCTGGCTCAACTGTATGGCGCCGCTGTCCAGCTGGGCGAGGGTGCCTTGCAGCTGGGTGATCTGACCGGCCAGTTCTCCCTGGGTGGCGGTGAGCGTGTCGATCTGTGCCTCCAGGCTCTCCTGGTCGGTGACGCCCTCGATGTTCCCGCTTTCCAGCAACAGGTCCAGCCCGTCGATGACCCCCTGGGCGGTCTCCCGCTGCAAGGAAAGCACCGTGCGGTCCGGCACCTCGTCGCCGAAGGGCTCCTGGGCGGCGTCCACAGCGGCCTTAGCCTCCTCGATCAGGCCCGGCAGTTGTGCGAGACGGGTGTCGTTGGCGCTCTTTTGCCCCTCCAGATCGGCCAACTGGCCCCGCAGCTGCTCTAGCGTGGTCTTATCGTCCTCCGTCAGTTCGTCCGCTGCCTCCTTGGCCGCCAGCGGGTCGATCTTCCCCTGCACTTCAATGATCTGAAGTTCCAGGTCCGCGTTCGCCAGCGGCAGCGCCGTCTGCTCGTCCTGAAGGGCCTGCCACTTGCTCTGGGCGGCCTCCAGGGCGTCCAGCTGGGCCAGCTGGGCGTCGGCCGCGTCCCGGCTCTCCTCGGCCTGGACATAGCTGTCGGCAATGGGCTGCAGCATTTGCAGCCCGGCGGCCACCTGGCTCTGGGCGCTTTGCAGCTGGGCGATGCCGTCTTGAATCTCCAGCTTGCCGTTGATCAGCTCCAGCTGCTTTTCCGAGAGCGTGGCCTGGGCGGAGCCGGACTGGGTCACCAGCGTCTCCTTGCCGGAATCCAGTTCCTCCTTGGCGCTGTCCAATTCCGCCTTGGCGTCCTCCAGTTCGGTCTTGGTGTCCTCCAGTTCGGTCTTGGCGTCGTCCAGCCGGCCGTTCACCGCGTCCGCCATCCGGGCGTTCACCGCGTCGATCTTGTCCTGGCTGATGACCACGTTCACCTGCCGGTAGATGGACCCGCTGGTGCTGACGCTGGCCACGCCGTTGACGCCCTCCAGCTTGGGGATGATAGTCTCGTCCAGAAAATCAGAAAGCTCCGTGATGTCCATATCGGACTTGGACACGGAGGCGATGGCGATGGGTATGACGGAGGGGTTGATCTTCAGCACATAGGGCGAGCCCACCGTCTCGTCCCAGCCGCCCTGCAGCGCGGAGATGCTCTGCTGGATATCCACGCCGATGGTGTCCATGTTGACGGACTGCTCGAACTCCAGCACCACCAGCGAATAGTTCTCATTGGAGGTAGAGGTCACCTGCTGGATATGGTCCAGGGTGGACATGGACTGCTCCAGGGGGCGGGTGATCTCCTGCTCGATCACCTCCGGGCTCTGGCCGGGATAGGTGGTCATGATGATGACATAGGGGAAGTCCATATTAGGCAGCAGGTCCGGCGTCATGCGGGTGAACGCCACTACGCCCAATATGATGACCGCAAGCACCGCCACGAAGACGGTCAACGGTTTTCTGACGCTGAACTTGGACATAGGGTCTACCTCACACGCTGCACGGACCTGCGAAGCTCCAAATAGTTGATTGCATCATACCATATACCGCGGTCCGGGGGCAACAGCCGCCGCCGAAGTTTCACAAAATGTTCAAACATTTGCCACCTTCTGCCGCGCCGCGGGCATCTTTACATATGGGGCACGATATGGTAAAATACTTTCAGCGAAATCACCGCACGATATCACAAAAGAAAAGACCGCCTGTGCCGGACGGCGCGGGCGGAAAGGACGGTCCTTATGGCAAAAAAACAGACAGTTCCGGACGCCGCCTCCCCGGTCAAGCGCAGCGGCATCTCCGGCGACCCGGTCCGCAACCAGGTCGTCCTGGCGGCGGTGTGCCTGGGGCTGGGCGTCGCGTTCCTGGTGCAGCCCGAGTTCATCCGCGACTACTGCGGCTTTGTGATCGGCGGGCTGCTGTGCGCCATCGGCCTGGTGTACGCCGTCATCTACTTTGTGCGAAAGACGGTGGACGGCGTGTACCGCACGGAACTTTGCTCCGGGCTGGTGCTGCTGGCGGCGGGCGCCTATGTGATCATGGCCAGCTTCCGGCCCGACGCCGCCGGCATCAGCATCACCCTGCGCCTGATCGTGACCGCCATGGGCGTGCTGATCGCGGTGGACGGCGCGCTGAAGCTCCAATACACCGTGGACCTGGCGCGGATGCGCTTTGGCGCCTGGTGGGTCGGCCTGCTTTTGAGCGTGCTGGGCATGGCTCTGGGCGGGATGATCATGCTGGGGCTGGTGGACGGCATGGGCGTGCATCTAGGCCTGATGGGCGGCGGTTTTTCCGGCGCCATGCTCTCCCTGGGGACGGGCTTCATCCTCAACGCTCTGCTGGACACCGGCGAGGCCATCCTGGTGGGCGTTCGCAACCGCCTGGCGTCGAAGGCGGCGGCCCAGACGCCGCCCCCGCCCGCGCCCGATCCGGCCGGCGCTCCCCCGCCTCCCCCGGACCCCGCCGCTCCCAAATACTGAAAAACGGGCCTGCCGCGTTCGCGGCAGGCCCTGCTTTTGTTTGCCAGAGAGGCTTTGGAAACTTGACATATCTCTCCCTCCGTCGCGGCTTGCGCCGCGCCACCTCCCTCGTCAGAGGGAGGCGGATTGACTACCAGTATTATTAGGCCCCCTCTGACGAGGGGGCTGTCAGCGCCTTTGGCGCTGACTGGGGGAGAGATGATCCTTTAACGCCGCTCCCAAAACAGGACGGTGAAGTAATCGTTGTCCAGGACGGCCTGGCAGTAGTTGACCTTGTTCCGCACCACCGTGCGTATATCGTCCACATAGCTTTCGGGCAGGTCGGCCGTCTCGTCTGTGAGATGGAACGAGCCGTGGGAGAAGTAGCCGTAAGATGTCTTCCAGCAGATAGGCGAGGCGAACGCCAGCGCCGGCGCGTCGGAGAACACGTCCCGTCCGGGGAGCAGCCGGGAGTCGAAGTCGATGCCGAACAGGTTCAGCATCGTGGGCAGGATGTCCAGGCTGCAGGTGGGCTCGTCCACCACGATGGGTTCCTCGTCCTCCAGCGCGCCGCACCACAGCAGCCAGCAGGAGTGGTCCCGGTCAAAGGCCGTTTCGATCTCTTCCATGCCGTACAGTTCCGCCAAATAGGTGTCGTCGTCGCCGTCCTCCAGGCCATAGGGGTAGTGGTCGGGCGTGAGGCATATGACCGTATCGTCGGCGATGCCCGCGTCCTCCAGCGCCTGGATAAGGTAGGCCATAGCGTCCTCCAGTTCCAGGTTGGAGGCGATGTACCCCCGCACCATATCCGAATAGGGCAGGTCGGCCACCCGGTCCTTGTTCTTGGACGCCCAGTAGTTGCTCTTGAAGCTGTATGGCGTGTGGGCGCTGATGGTCATGTAGTAGCTGACGAAGGGCTGCCGGTCGATATAGGTGGGTACGGTCTTTTCAAACATCTCCTTGTCGCTGGTATCCCATTCGGTGCCCATGATGTCCTCCAGGCCGTTTCCAAAGGCATAGAAACCGTCGGAGAAGCCCAGGCGGGGGTGGGTCACGTCCCGGTCGTAGAAATCGGATTTGCCGTTGTGGTACCCCACGCCGTAATAGCCCCGCATATACAGTTCCATGGGCATATCGATCAGCACATGATGGGAGGTCATATCCAGCATGGAGTCGATGCTGTTGCTGGGCAGCATACCGAAGATGTGCTGGTACTCCCCGCCGGTGGTGCCCGACCCGGCGAACTGGTAGTAGTCGGTGAAGTGTACGCCTTTGGTGTACATCCGGTACAGCGCCGGCGTCAGTTCCGGGTCTATGACCTCCTTGGTGAAGGCCTCGGCGGTGATCATGATAAGGTTTTTGCCCGCGAACATGCCCGTGTACTGGTTCTTGCTGGAGGCCGTCAGCCCCGCCACATAGGCGTCCAGGCTGCGGTACACCTCGTTGTCGTCCGGCGTATCCAAGCTGAGGTCCAGGTCCAGTTGGTTGAGGCCGTATTCCACCGGCTCCGCGCTGGGTTCGGGCGAGGCGTCGGGGTCGGCGGTCTGCTCCGGCTGGGCCTGGTCGGCGATGCGCCCCATGTCGATCTGCTCAAAGGAGGCCGCTCCGCGGCCCATCAGCATCTCCCGCACGTCCAGTCCCGTTCCGGTCATCAGGCCGAACCGCTCCACGGAGGTCTGGAAACTGTACTCGTCGCCGTAGGCCAGAGCCAGGTCCGGCACCACATGGATCAGCGCCAGCACCAGGATGTACAACGCCAGCAGACGGGCCGCCGTCATGCCCCGCTTATGCCAGCTGATGCGCGTCGGCGCGGAGCCGAACAGCGCGAACAGCGCCGAGGGCAGCAGGTACACCGCGATGCAGAGTATGCCCTTGAAGCTGAACACCAGCCGGACGACCTCGCCGCCAAAATTCTCCACCGCATTGCCCGCCCCGTGGAACACGGCCCTGAAATCATAGAGGATGCCGAACTCCCGATACAGGAACGCCTCCACGCAGAAGGGCAGCGCGGCCAAAAACAGCAGTATCACCGTCAGCCAGATGTTGACCCGCCGGCTGCCGGAGATCGTACACAACAGGTATCCTATCCCGCCGTACACGCAGCACAGCGGCAGCAGCAAGAGCGTGTCCCAGTGGAACACGCCGATCCCCGTGAAAATACGGAACGCGATCTCATAATACAGCAGCGCCAGGGGAAACAGAAGGATGATCCCCCATTTGCGCTCGCCGAAATGTCTCTCCTCTTTTCTCTCCACTGGCGGCGCCTCTCTGCCCGACGGGGCCCGATTTCATACCATGTCATTTTACACAATCCGACCGTTTCCGTCAAGCCGCGGCGGCAGATTTAAATTTTTAACGGCCCGTCCCTCCCCGGCAAAACGAGTTGACACCCCGGCCCGTTGACGGTACAATGGGCCGGGGCGTCATTCCGCCCCGGAGGGACGTATGCAGATCGGGAACGTGCGTATACCGGGCCGCGCGGCGCTGGCCCCCATGGCGGGGGTGACGGACGCCGCCTTTCGCCATATCTGCTATGAGCAGGGCGCGGCGCTGGCCTGCACGGAGATGGTGTCCAGCCGGGGCCTGGCGTACAACGACCCCAAGACGAAGGAACTGCTCTTCTGCCCCGAGGGGGACCGGCCCGTGGCGGCCCAGATATTCGGCTCGGACCCGTCCGTCATGGCCGACGCCGCCGGGCTGGCGCTGGCGCTCTCCGGCGCGGACATCCTGGACATCAACATGGGCTGCCCCGTGGGGAAGATCGTCAAGAGCGGGGACGGCTCCGCCCTCATGAAGGACCCGGAGAAGGCCGGGCGCATCGTCGAGGCCTGCGTGGCCGCCGTGGGGCGGGAAAAGCCCGTGACGGTGAAGTTCCGCAAGGGCTGGGACGGGGGCAGCGTCAACGCGGTGGCCTTTGCCCTGGTCTGCCAGCAGGCCGGGGCCGCCGCCGTGGCGGTCCACGGCCGGACACGGGTGCAGATGTACGCCGGGGCGGCGGACTGGGACATCATCCGGGACGTGAAGGCGGCTCTGTCCATCCCGGTGATCGCCAACGGGGACGTGTTTTCCGCCGATGACGCGGTGCGCGTTTTGAAGCGCACCGGGGCGGATATGTGTATGGTGGGCCGGGGCGCCTTCGGGGACCCGTGGCTCTTTGGCCGCATCAACGCGGCCCTGGACGGGCTGCCGGAGCCGGAGACGCCGCCCCTGGCGGAGCGGCTGGAGACGGCCCTGCGCCAATTCGAGCTGGCCTGCGCCTGGAAGGACCCCCACATCGCCTGTCTGGAGGCCCGGCGGCAGCTGGGCTGGTATCTGCGGGGCGTGCCCTGGTCCGGCCCCATCCGGCGGGAGATGGTGCAGGTCAGCACGCCGGAGGACATCCGCGCCGTGATCCGGCGCGCACAGAGGGAGTTGAGATAGTTGACGCGAGAGGAAGAGCGGCTCGTCATCCTGCAGGTCCTGGCCGGGGACGCCAGCCGGTTCGAGGTGCTGGTCCGGGCCTATGAGAAGGGCGTTTACAACCTGGCTCTGCGGATGCTGAAAAACGAGCAGGACGCCCTGGACGCCTCCCAGGAGGCGTTTTTCCGGGCCTGGCGGGCGCTGGAGGACTTCCGGGGCGACAGCAAGTTCTCCGTGTGGCTGTACCGGATGACCAGCAACATCTGTCTGGATATGCTGCGCCGCGCCTCCCGCCGGCCGGAGGCCTCCCTCACCGATGAGGAGGGCGGCGAGGCCGACCTGCCCGACCCGGCCGCCGACCCCCACCGGGCCCTGGAGCGGCGGGAGGTCCGCCGGGCCATCCGGGAGGGCCTGGACCGGCTGGAGCCGGAGTTCCGGCAGGTCCTGCTCCTGCGGGAGATGGACGGGCTCACCTACGACGAGATCGGCCAGGTCACCGGCCTGGAGCCTGGCACGGTGAAGAGCCGCATCTTCCGCGCCCGGCGGAAGCTGGCGGCCATTTTGACGGAGCGCGGGAACTTTTTCGCCCCGGAGCCGTCCAATGAGGAAGAAAAGGAAGGGGGCGGCGTGCGTGCCCAGCTGTGAATACTACCAGGCGCTCATGAGCCGCCTTCTGGACGGCGACCTGACGGCGGAAGAGCAGGCCGCGGCGCAGGAGCATATCCGCTCCTGCCCGGACTGCGCCCGTGTCTGGGACGCCTTCTGCCAGATGGGAGAGGCCATCCGCGGCGAGGCCATGGTGGAGCCGCCCCCGGCGCTGGCCCGGGGCGTCATGGACCGCGTCGCCGCCCACAGCCGCCCGGCCCCCGCGCCCATACCCGTCCAGAGCCACCGGCTGCGGTCCTGGAAGAAGCTAGCCGCCGCGGCCTGTTTCGTGGTCCTGGTGGCGGCCGGGGCCGTCACCGGCGTGTTCGGCCGGGACGCCCGTACCACCGGCGGCGGGAACACGGCCAGCTATCTGCCCGAGGCGAAGAGCGAGACGGCCTACGTCCATCTGCCGGAGGACGCCGGGGGATCGGCGGAGACGGTCCGGACGGCGGACCCCGCCGACAGCGCGCCCGGGGCAGGCTCCGCCCTGTCCGGCGCGGCGGACAGCGCCCCCCTGGAAAACAACAGTGCGGCGGCGCCCCAGATGGCCCCGGAGGCCGAAGGGACCGAGGAAGAGGCCGTGGAGGCGCCCGAGGAGGGGATCATGGCCATTATGGAGCCGCCCCAGGCCGCGGCGGACAGCGTCCCCCTGGCCCTGCCGGTGCAGGGCGCGGACGGCTCGGACGCCGGCCTTATCGCGGACACAGCCGCCCTGCGGGCGCTGCTCACCGGCGAGGCGCTGGACGGACCGCTCCCGGAGCCGGACTACACCCTGTCCCTGGACGGCGAGACCTGCTTCTTTGCCGGGGACGGCGACGGCGGCCTTCTCTGGTGGCGCGGCGGGGATACCGCCCCCACCCGCTCCCCCGCGTCTCTTGCGGACCTGGAGGCGCTGTTCCTGGACTGAAAGACCTCCTATAACATGGGTATGCCCCCTCACAGAGGGGGCATACCCATGTTATTTCATTTCCGCTCGAACTGCATCATATAGGACAGATACAGCTGCTCCGCGTGGGTCAACTCCGCCGGCGGCCGGTAGCCCAGGCCGTAGGAGAAGGTGATGGCCGGCTCCAGTCCCACGCAGCACACGTCCTCGTCCTCCCCAAAGGCGGCGGCGAACTCCCGCGCGTGGAGGGACACCCCCATCCCCGCCTTCACCAGGTCGATGCAGCCCACAGAACTGCCCTCGTACACCACCTGCGGCTCCACGCCCTCCCGCTGGAACGCCGCCAGCGTCAGCATGGACAGGGGACCCGCCCCGGGTCGGCAGCAGCAGCCGCTCCCCACCCAGCTGCCGCAGGCTCACGCTGCCCCGGCGGGCGGAGGGGTGGTCCCGGCGCATCAGCGCCACCATGTAGCTGTCCACCATGGGCATGAACGTGTAATCCCCCGCCCCGGCGAAGTTGGAATAGGCCGGGAACACGTTCACGGTCTTCTTGCGGAACATCTCGTACAGCGCCTGCTCGTCCGCCTCCACCATGGAGAAGGCCAGCTCCGGGTAGGCCTGCCGGAAGCCGGTGATGTACCGGGCCATGCCGTAGTACTGGGGGTTCTGCATCACCGCGATGGTCAGCGAGGTCGCCGCCCGGCGCTTGAAGTCGTCCAGGGCGATCTGGGACTCCACGCTCAACGCCGCCAGCTTCTTTGCGTATGGCAGGTACAGCGCCCCCGCCTCGCTCAAGCGCAGGCTCCGGGTCGTCCGGTTGAAAAGCGGCGCCCCCAATTCCTTCTCCATGGCCTGAATGTGCTTGGAAAGGGACGACTGGGCTACAAACAGCCGCGCCGCCGCCTCGCTGAAGCTGCCGCACTCCGCCAGCATCACGAATTCCCGGATATAACTGATATCCATCGCGTCCTCCTGCGGTCAATATATTCTCTCGCGGAATAAATCATACCGCATTTGGAATTGTTTTGCAACCGTCCGCACGATATATTTATTATAAAGGAGCGAAATTTGTCGCGCTCCGGCAAAGAAAACAGAGAAGTGAAATAGGAGGACGAAAAAATGCTTTTCCAAGTGTACGGCGACAACTCCATTTACCAGGTGCTTGGCTGGGTGCTTGTGTTTCTGGGGCTGATCATCACCAATGAGATCCAGCGGCGCACCAAGCTGGGCGGCTATGGCTTCTTCTTCGGTGTACTGGGCTGCCTGACGGTGTACTTCATCGCCATCTATGTGGGCGCGGCCATGGGCCAGGAGTGGGCGCTGAACAACCCCACTTACGTCTACATGAACAGCTGGTTCCACTACGCCAAGCTCTACGCCGCCAGCGTCGGCTGCATCGGCTTCATGTGGCTGAAGTACAAGACCGCCCTGGGCAAGAAGGACTGGTTCAAGTGCTATCCCTTCGTGATCGTGGCCATCAACATCCTCATCGCCGTGGCCAGCGACTTCGAGAGCGCCGTCAAGGGCTCCATCGCCCTGGCCCAGACCGGCAGCCGCTGGTGGCTGTCCAGCGAGGGCGTGTGGCTGTACGGCGGCTGGTGGAACTGGGCCAACGGCCTGGCAGGCATCGTGAACATCCTGTGCATGACCGGCTGGTGGGGCATCTACTCCTCCAAGAAGCGGGACGATATGCTCTGGCCGGACATGACCTGGGTGTACATCCTGGCCTACGACATCTGGAACTTCGTGTACACCTACCTGAACCTGCCCACCCACTCCTGGTACTGCGGCTTCGCGCTGCTGCTGGCCCCCACGGTGGCGGCCATCTTCTGGAACAAGGGCGGCTGGATCCAGAACCGGGCCAACACCCTGGCCACCTGGTGTATGTTCGCCCAGGTGTTCCCCATGTTCCAGGATTACAGCCGCTTCTCCGTGATCCCCAGCCTGTACGCGGACGGGTTCATGGACAAGGCCATCCACCCCACCGCCGTGGCCCCGGAGGCCCAGGGCGTGGTGGCGGTGCTGTCCATCCTTATCAATTGCGCGGCGCTGGCCCTGATCGTCAAGCGCGCCAAGGCCCAGCACATCAACCCCTACAAGCAGGAGGTCTTCAAGGGCACGAAGGACTTCGAGGAGGCCATGGCCCGCGCCGAGTGACATCGGCGGACGACCGAAAAACCAATACCCTATGCCCCCTTCCGGGGCATAGGGCCGGCTCAAGAAGGAGAGAATTATGGCTGACATCCACGACCCCAATCCCGATAAGATCGTGCGGGAAGAGCCCATGCGCGAACCCATCGCCAAGCTTGGCAAGCTGATCACCGACCGCATCCCCCAGAAGCTGGGGCTGAAGAAGATCACCAAGGACGACCCGGAGTATTGGGCGCTGTCCGCCATCCTCACCGACGAGGAGGCGGAGTTCGCCATGAAGCTGGGCGTCCGCAAGCCCAAGACCTTCAAGCAGCTGCAAGAGCTGTCCGGCATGGAGACGGAGAAGCTGGAGAAGATGCTGGAGCATTTGAGCTGGCTGGGCATCCTGGAGTACAACTGGGAAAACCTGGACGGCAAGAACCCCCAGCATGAGAAACGCTGGGTGCTGCCCATGTATGTACCCGGCAGCGCCGAGTTCACCAACATGAACATGGACGTGATCGGCCAGCATCCGGAGATGGGCCGCTTCTTCGAGCGGATGAGTTTCCTGCCGCTGACCAAGGTCACCCCCATGGTGCCTCCCGGGGGCGCCGGCATCGGTATGCACGTCATCCCCGTGGAGAAGGCCATCGAGATGGAGGACAAGTCCGTCTCCCTGGAACACATCTCCCACTGGCTGGACAAGTACGACGGCAAGTACGCCGCCAGTCCCTGCTCCTGCCGCCGCTCCCGCCAGACCTATGAGGAGGGCTGCGCCGACGACTTCATGGACTGGTGCGTGGCCGTGGGCGACATGGCGGACTATGTGGTGGAGACGGGCAAGGGCGGCCGGTACATCACCAAGGAGGAGGCCCTGGCCATCTTCAAGAAGGCCGAGGACAACGGCTTCGTCCACCAGATCACCAACATCGACGGCGAGAACAAGATCTTCGCCATCTGCAACTGCAACGTGAACGTGTGCTACGCCCTGCGGACCAGCCAGCTTTTCAACACCCCCAATATGTCCCGCTCCGCCTATGTGGCCCATGTGGACAAGGACGAGTGCGTGGCCTGCGGCCGGTGCGTGGAGTACTGCCCCGCCGGCGCGGTGAAGCTGGGCCAGAAGCTGTGCAAGGCCGACGGCAGCGAGGTGCAGTATCCCCGCCAGCCCCTGCCCAGCGAGCAGAGCTGGGGCCAGCACATGTGGACGGTGGACTACCGGGACAAGAACCGCATCAACTCCCACGAGTCCGGCACCTCCCCCTGCAAGACCGCCTGCCCGGCCCACATCGCCGTGCAGGGCTACCTGAAGCTGGCCGCCCAAGGCAAGTATACCGAGGCGCTGCAGCTCATCAAGCGGGAGAACCCCTTCCCCGCCGTCTGCGGCCGCATCTGCAACCGCCGCTGCGAGGACGCCTGCACCCGGGGCACCGTGGACCAGGCCGTGGCCATCGACGAGGTGAAGCGTTTCATCGCCCAGCAGGACCTGGACGCCAAGACCCGCTTCGTCCCAGAGAAGGTCATCCCCAAGGTCCAGGGCGAGTTCGGCGAGAAGATCGCCGTCATCGGCGCCGGCCCGGCGGGCATGAGCTGCGCCTATTACCTGGCGGAAAAGGGCTACCGGCCCACCGTGTTTGAAAAGGAATCCCGCCCCGGCGGTATGCTGATGAACGGCATCCCCTCCTTCCGCCTGGAGAAGGACGTGGTGGAGGCGGAGATCGACGTGCTGCGGGCGCTGGGCGTGGAGTTCAAGTGCGGCGTGGAGGTCGGCAAGGACGTGACCATCGCCCAGCTCCGGGAGCAGGGCTACAAGGGCTTTTATGTGGCCGTGGGCCTGCAGTCCGGCGGGAAGCTGGGCGTGCCGGGCGACGACGCCCAGGGCGTGATCGCCGGCATCGACTTCATGCGGGCCGTCAACATCGGCGGCGAGGGCAAACTCAACGGCAAGGTAGTGGTCATCGGCGGCGGCAACATCGCCGCAGACGTGGCCCGGACCGCCGTGCGCTGCGGGGCCGAGAGCGTGGCCATGTACTGCCTGGAGGGCTACAACGATATGCCCATGGGCGCGGAGGACCGGACCGAGTGCGAGCGGGACGGCATCGCCATCCACGCCGGCTGGGGCCAGACCGAGATCGTGGCCGAGGACGGCCAGTGCAAGGGCGTCAAGTTCCGCAAGTGCCTCAGCGTGAAGAACGCCGAGGGCCGCTTCGCCCCCACCTTTGACGACAGCCAGACCGAGACGGCCGAGTGCGTGACCGTGCTGTACTGCATCGGGCAGAAGGTGGACTGGAAGCAGCTGCTGGCGGGGACAAAGGTGGAGTTCAACCCCAACGGCACCGCCAAGGCCGACCCGGTGACCTACCAGACCGCCGAGCCGGACATCTTCGTGGGCGGCGACGCCTACACCGGCCAGAAGTTCGCCATCGACGCCATCGCCGCCGGCCACCAGGGCGCCGTCAGCCTGCACCGGTTCGTGCAGCCCCACTCCAGCCTGACCATCGGCCGCAACCCCAATCACTTCGTGGAGCTGGACAAGACCGACATCAAGATCAACGAGGAGACCTTCGACAACACGCCCCG
The DNA here is from genome assembly GCA_947630645.1 of uncultured Oscillospiraceae bacterium. GTDB lineage: Bacteria > Bacillota > Clostridia > Oscillospirales > Oscillospiraceae > CAJOIG01. Next base: position 52,277 of record CANRIF010000003.1, read on the forward strand.
CCAGCGCATCGGCTACAACGAGGCCCTGCGCCGGACCTTCAAGGACGAGCGGATCCCCTTCACCGAGGAGCAGGTCAAGAAGGAGACGGCCCGGTGCCTGGGCTGCGGCGCGTCCATCGTGGACCCCAACAAGTGCATCGGCTGCGGCGTGTGTACCACCAAATGCGCTTTCGGCGCCATCACCCTGCACCGCGACCGGCCCGAATGTACCCACATGATCCCGGCGGAGGACAAACTCAAGGAGATCCTGCCCTACGCCGCCAAGCAGACCATCCACATCAAGTTCGGCAAGAAGCAAGATGCATGAGCTTGGCGTGGTGTTCCATGTGATCGACAGCCTGAAAAAGGTGGCTGCCGAGAACAGCGTGGACAAGATCAGCCGGGTGACGCTCCAGCTTGGCGAGGTATCCTCGGTCATCCCCCATTACCTCGCCGACTGCTGGAAGTGGGCGGCGGCCAGGGAGCCGCTGGTGGCGGGCGCGGAGCTGGCCATCGAGCCCATCAAGGCCGTCAGCTGGTGCGACGACTGCAAAAAGCAGTACGGCACCGTGGAACACGGCCGGGCCTGCCCCTATTGCGGCGGCGGGAACACCTGGCTTTTGCAGGGAAACGAATTCATGATAAAAGAGATCGAGGTCCCCGGACCGGAGGAGGAGAACGATGGATAACGTGCGTGTCATAGAGGTCAAACAGAGCGTCTTTGCCGACAACGACGCCGAGGCGGAGCGCATCCGCCGGGAATTGAAGCGGGAGAAGACCTTCCTTGTGAACCTCATGTCCTCCCCCGGGGCGGGCAAGACCACCACCCTGCTGCGGACCATCGCCGATCTGAAGGGCGAGATGCGTATCGGCGTCATGGAGGCGGACATCGACGCCACCGTGGACGCCGAGGCAATTGCCGCCGCCGGGGCCGACGCCATCCAGATCCACACCGGCGGTATGTGCCACCTGGACGCGGGCATGACTGAGCAGGGCCTGAGGGAGATCGGCGCCGCCGATTTCGACCTGGTGGTGCTGGAGAACGTGGGCAACCTGGTCTGCCCGGCGGAGTTCGACACGGGCGCGGCCAAGAACGTGGCCATCCTGTCCGTGCCGGAGGGCCACGACAAGCCCTTGAAGTACCCCCTCATGTTCCAGGTCTGCCAGGCGCTCATCATCAACAAGATCGACGTGCTGCCCTACTTTGATTTCGACATGGAGAAGGTCGTGTCCTACGCGAAGATGCGGAACCCCTCCATCGAGATCTTCCCCGTCTGCGCCAAGACCGGCGAGGGCTTCGCCGCCTGGGAGGACTGGCTCCGGCGTGAGACTGCCGCCTGGAACGGCTGACAAAACAATACCAAAACGCGCCCTGGCCGCCGGGAATTCCCGGCGGCCAGGGCATTTTATTGCAGACAATGGCGAGCATCTTTGCGGGATGGTCGCAGTCTATCCGGCTCAATAGCCGGCCCTCTCCAATTCATCCAGCATGGCACGGCGGCGGGGATAGGTCTCGCGCCACATCTTTGTCGCCTGACTGACAGCCGCCGCCCCCTCCGGGTATGTACGCAGCTTTCGCAGATAAGCGATACATTTCCGGTAAGCGCTCCGCCCATCTGCAAGGTTCATCGCCCTGTCCAGACACTGCAAATAGAGATCTCTTGTCTTCTCCGGCGACCATGACCGCAGTACCGATTCATAGCGGTCCACTTCTTCCGTCCTCGCTGTGTATGAGAGCAGGTCATACAGCCGCTGGAACTGCCCATCCCATGCCAGAAGCGCAGGCGTATTCGCCCGCATAGATGGTTGGCGCAGGATCTGCTCGAACAGCACCGGCCACTGGGCCGCCGGCGTCAGTTCCTTCAGCTGCTCTACATATTCGGTTTTCCAGGTTTTGCAGGAGAAGATCAGATCGCGCAGCTCCTGCTCATAAAGCGCCGTCTGCCCGGTCTTGCGGTATAGTTCAGCCAATTGCTCACAGTACCGCATGACCAGACGGCCTTCATCCCCGTCCAGTTCTTTGCTCTCCCGCAGCAGCGCAATCGCCGTTTGGTCATCGCCTTGATCGATGCAGTCCCTGATCTGCATCTGTCTGACAGCCGGCAGCTTTTGGAACCGGGCGAGATACGCCTGTATCTGTTCCTTATCCGCGCCCATCCGTTCCATAAGATATCGTCTCTGTTCCACGAGCCTGCCGATCTTCTGATCCGAGCCGCCTTTCCCGATCGTCTCGTCCAACGACCGCAGGCTTGCCTGCATCTGCTTCACATCCCAGTCCGCCTCCATGAGTGCCGCCTCGACCATGCCAAAATCATCTGGCAGCCTTTTCGTGAGCAGGCCGTACATCTGCTCTTTCTCCTCTGCATCCGCTCTCTGAATCATGTCCATCCAAACGTCCTCACAGCAGCTGAAGACCTCGGACATACCGCCGTCCGAATCGTCCATCTCCTCTCTCACGATAAAATCGTAGACCATACAAGCCAGCCGGAAAGCGCCCAGAAAAAAACCGCTGTCTATCAGATCCGACGCTGTATCATGCAAGAACTCACATACCGACATGCAGAGATCATACGCCTGATCGTATTCAATGAATCTGTCCCGGCCGCGGGCCCCGCAGGCCAATTTTTCCAGGTGTTTCGCCCAAATGTCGTATTGCCCGGCTGGTAGTTCCTTTGTCACTCGCAGGATCAGCCGTTCCTGAAGGTTCCTGTCCCTGGCCGCTATCCCCGCCAGCAGCGACCTAAGTTCCGGCTCCTCCATTTGGTCCAGTGCCTCGCGCCAGGAAACGGAGGCCGCCTTTTTATCTTCATGTCCCGTTTTCTGCGCCTCACCCGCCTCCAGGGCAAAAAGCACCGCAGCCATGTGCTTGCAGGCGTTCCCATCGCCGGCATAAGGGCAGGTACAATCGGCATCATCGAACATATCATTCGTCAGGACGATCTCCACATCATAATCTTCCGTTCCCTGCACGATCGCTGTGACCATATCTCCCTGATCATGCAGTTGCCTTACGCATCCCTGCCGCCAATATTTCTCCCCGCGCTCCAGGATCCTGTCCTCAAAATATTCGCGCCACATAGGGTCCAGCACTCGGATGCACCTCCGCTTTCCTATCTATTCTAATCCCGCAGCACACCTATCGGGACCACCTTGACCCCATCCGGGCGGGTATAGGCCATCTCACCGCCGGTGATGACCATCATTAGATCAGGCTCCCGGAGAGGCACCTGGGCCTCGTTTTTGTTGTACTTTCGTACCAATTCTCTGATCTGTAAAAGATGGCCGGCCCCTTCCTCGATCTCCCGGCTGCCCAGCTTGAATTCTATCAGCGCATACCGGCCGTCATCCAGGTGCAGCACAGCATCCGCCTCCAGGCCATAACGGTCGTGATAGTAGGACACTTTCCCTCCCATCGCCTGGGAATACACTTTCAAGTCCCGAATACACAGGCACTCGAAGACAAATCCGAAGGTCTTCAGATCGGTCTGGAAGTACTCCGGCGTCAGGCCAAGGGCTGCCACCGGGATAGACGGGTCTGTGAAACCCCGCTTTTTCCCAGAGCGGATGGTCGTCGCCGAGCGGATGGCAGGGCACCAGGCGTCGATGTCCTCGATGACGAACAGCTTCTCCAGTGCATTCAGATAGGCATCCATGGTGGCCGCCGTCATGCTGTCGGCATTGGCGGCAACATCCTTGTAAATGGTCGTCTTCTTTGTCAGCGTGGACACATTCCTCGCATAGGAGCGGAGGATCATATTTGCCCAGGCGGGGTTTCGCTGCACCCCATCCACCGTAGATATATCTGTCTCACAGATATTATTGACATAGTCCTTCGCGATCATCAGCTTGGCCGCGTCGCTCTTTCGCCGGAGCGAGGCCGGCCAGCCGCCGCGGCAGGCCGCGAAGATCAACTCTTCGATGGGCAGGCCTGACATAGCGCCGTCGATGTCCAGCTTTGGGTCATCAAAAAGCGCCTTGAGAGAGACGCTTCCGTTGGACTGGCCGGATTCAAAGAGGCTCATAGGATACATCTTCATCCGCGAGATACGGCCCGTGCCGGAGTGCATGATCCCGGTGTTGTCCACTGATGTGGAGCCGGTCAGAATAAACAGCCCTTCCTCCTGCCGTCGGTCTACCGCCACGCGAACAGCATCCCACAGCACGGGCGCCATCTGCCACTCGTCGATCAAGCGGGGATTCTCCCCCTTGAGGAGCAAAGAGGGCTTTGTCTCCGCCGTAGCAAGGTATCCCTCGCGGTGGTCGGGGTCCTGCATACGAAGCACGCTTTTTGCCCTTTGCTCCCCCGTCGTTGTCTTGCCGCACCATTTCGGCCCGATGATAAGCGTAGCCCCGAATGCTTCCAGCCGCAACGCAAGTTCGTTGTCCACGACCCTCGGCATATAATCGATCATGTCTTTCACCTCTCGCCTATGATTATATCCAAGGGTATTCCCTCTGTCAATTATTATTTTGTGTTTTTGGGCCTTTCTATTTTGTGTTTTTGAGATTATGTAATATATATTTTTGTGCTTATCAAAACACAGCGAGCGCGTTTTTCCCATTATCATAGTTATGGCCGCCGGGGGTCCCGGCGGCCAGGGTTTTTATTGCAGCAGGCACAGGATCAGGCCGTAGATCACGCTGGCGGCCAGGCCGAAGGCCAGCACCGGCCCGGCGATGGTGAACATCTTCGCCGCCGTGCCCAGGATGAAGCCCTCGGTCTTGAACTCCAGGGCCGGGCTGACCACGGCGTTGGCAAAGCCCGTGATGGGCACCAGGGTCCCCGCCCCGGCGGCCCGGGCCAGCTTGTCGTACACGTTCAGCCCCGTCAGCAGCGCGGACAGGCCCACCAGCGTCATGCTCACCGCCGCGGCGGCGTCCTCCTGGGCCAGCTGGGCCGCGTCCCGGTACAGTATGCCCAGCGCCTCCCCCAGGCAGCAGATCAGCCCGCCCACGACGAACGCCTTGATCAGGTCCCCCGCCAGCGGCGACTTTGGGGCCATGCCCTTGATATACTCGTTATACTCCCTGTTGGTCATATTCATAAAAAATCACCTGCCCAATAGTTTGGGCAGGTGATCGGGGTTTATGCGTGAGCCGCCTGAATTTTGGCGGTCAGGGGATGCTTACTTCTCGACGGAAGCGTAGTTCCAGACGATATCGCCGGTCACCAGGACCTGCAGGCCCTTGATGTAGGGCTTGACCATGGTCGGGTTGGTGTAGTAGTACAGAGGAGCCACTGCGCCGGTGGCCATCAGGATGTTCTCGGCCTCGGCAGCCATGTCGGCACGGGCCTCCATGTCGGACTCGGCCTTGATATCCTTCACCAGCGCGTCATAGGCGTCGGCCCAGGTCTGGTCGCCGTTCTCGCCGTAGACAGCGTCCAGGCCGGCGGTAGCGGTGGCCTCGGAGTTACGGGTGTAATCGCCGATGTCCTGGCCAAGACGAGGATAGTTGTTGCCGGAGTTGCTGATGAAGATCTCCAGGAAGTTGACCACGTCGTCGTAGTCGGCGACCCAGCCCATACGGGCGGCCTCGGCATCGCCGTTGCCCAGCTTGGTCTGCAGGGTGGCCCAGGCCTCCTGGTTGATGGTGGCGGTCACGCCGATGTTCTCCCAGACGCCCTGGACGTACTGGATGATGGCGGCGTTGGCGCCGGAGTTATTGAAGGAGAACTCGATGTTGGGCACGTCGGTGAACTTGATGTCGCCGGTCTCCAGGCTGCCGGTGTAGTTGTAGCCAAGATCCATGAGGATCTGGATGCCCTCCACCTGGTCCTCGGTGTAAGTGGGATACTCCTCGGACATGGTGTTGGTGCCGGTGTACCACTGGCTGTAACGCTCGCCCTCGCCGCGCACAACGCCCTCGGCGCCGTCGCCCAGGCCATCAGGATAGAAGCCGGTGGCGGGCACCTGGCCAGCCATGGTGACGTAATCGACCAGTTCCTGGCGGTTGGGCATCAGGCCCAGCGCGTAACGGGCCTGGGCGTTCTCGGCGGCCGTGAAGGTCTTGCCCTCGGGGGACATATCCTTGTGGACGTTGAACAGGATGTAGTAAGTACCGATCTGCGGGTACACGATGCGCTCGCCGGGATAGGTGGCGTCGATGCGCTCGAACTCGGTGGGGTCGATGGACTGGATGACGGCGACGCTGTCAGACTCATAGGCGGACAGGATGGCCACGTTGTCCTCGGACAGGTACGCGTTGATGCCGCCGATCTTCACGTTCTCAGCATTCCAGTAATACTCGTTCTTCTCAAAGGCCGCCACGTCGTCCACGGCGTACTGGGTCATACGGAAGGGGCCCATGCCGATGTAGGTCTCGGGGTTGACAGCCCAGGCGCCGTCGTTGTCGGTGACATCGGTCTTCACGGGATAGAAGGTGGTGAAGGCAGTCAGTTCCAGGAAGTAGGCGCAGGGAGCGGCCAGGGTTACCACGATGGTGCCGGCCTCGTCGTCGGCCACCACGTTCAGTTCACCGGTGCCGTAGCCGTCGATCACGTCGAACAGGTAGCCGTAGTCGGCGCCCAGATCAGGGTCGGCGGCGCGGTTCCAGCTCTTGACCACGTCGCTGGCGACGAAGTCGGAGCCGTCGGACCACTTCAGGCCGTCGCGCAGCTGGAAGCTGTAAGTCAGACCGTCGGGGGAGACTTCCCAGCTCTCGGCCAGCTCGGGCTGTACGCCGTCCTCGGTCTTGATCGTCAGGCCGCAGAAGGCCAGGCGGATCAGGTTGGAGCCGGTGGACGCGGAGTTCAGGGCCGGGTCCATGGTCTCCGGCGTGCCGCCGCCGTACATGACGCTGACGACGGGTTCCCCGTCAGCCAGGGAGAACCCCCCCAGGCTCAGCACCATGGCGAGCGCCAGCACAAGCGCAAGCAGTTTCTTCATAGTGTTTCTTCCTCCTGTAAAATAAAATATATTGCAGCGCAAAAAGCGGTACAATCAAAGTTCCAGGCAGGCCGCCATGTGGCCGGGGGCGACCTCCTCCAGCTGGGGACAGCTCTCGGCGCACTTGGCCGTGGCCCGGGAGCAGCGGGTGCGGAACGGGCAGCCGCTGGGCATATGAAGCGGGCTCGGCACATCCCCCTCCAGCACGATGCGGTGGCTGGCGCGGGCGCGCTCCGGGTCCGGCACCGGCACGGCGGACAGCAGCGACACGGTGTAGGGATGCACCGCGTGGCGGTACAACTCGTTGGCCCCGGCGATCTCCACGATGTGGCCCAGGTACATCACCGCGATGCGGCTGGAGATGTGCTTGACCACGCTCAAGTCGTGGGCGATGAACAGGTACGACAGGCCGAACTGGCTCTGCAGGTCCTCGAACATATTGACCACCTGGGCCTGGATGGACACGTCCAGCGCCGAGACAGGCTCGTCGCAGACGATGAACTCGGGCCGGGAGGCCAGGGCGCGGGCGATGCCGATGCGCTGGCGCTGGCCGCCGGAGAACTCATGGGCGTAACGGGTCATCTGTTCGCTGGAGATGCCCACCGTCGCCAGCAGCTCCCGCACCCGCTCGGTCCGCTCCTTGCGGGTCTTGCACAGCTTGTTCACGTCCAGCGGCTCCCCCACGATGTCCGCCACCGTCAGGCGGGGGTTCAGCGAGGAATAGGGGTCCTGGAACACGATCTGCGCCCGGCGGCGGAACTCCTTGATGGTGCCGGGCCCCACCGTCTTGCCGTCGAAGATCACCTCGCCGGCGGTGGGCTTATACAGGTGCAGGATGGTGCGGCCCACGGTGGACTTGCCGCAGCCGGACTCCCCCACCAGGCCCAGGGTCTCGCCCCGGCCGATGGTGAAGCTCACGTCGTCCACGGCCTTGAGAGGCGTGGTGCGGAGAAAACCGGTGTTCACCGGGAAATATCGCTTGAGGTTTTTGACCTCCACCAGAACAGGCTCGTTCACTGCGCCTGCCCTCCTTTCACGGCGGCGTCCAGCGTGCCCTCCAGGTCGATGGCGACGATCTGGCCGTCGTCATCCGTCTGGACCAAGCCCCGCTCGGAGCCATCCTTCACGTTCATCCAGCAGGCGCTCAAATGGTCGCGGCCCACCCAGACCTCCTTGGCCCGGCCGGTGAGGCAGACCTTCATGGCGTTGTCGCACCGGGGCGCGAAGGGGCAGCCCTCCGGCATATTTAAGAGGTCGATGGGCGTACCCAAGATCGGCACCAGCCGCTCATGCTCGTCGTCGTCGATGGAGGGGATGGAGCGCATCAGGCCCTTGGTGTACTCATGGGCCGGGTGGTAGAATATCTCGTCCGCCGTGCCCCGCTCGCACACGCTGCCGGCGTACATGACGATGACCTCGTCGCACAGGCTGGCGATGACGCCCAGGTCGTGGGTGATCATGATGATCGCCATGCCCAGCTTCTTTTGCAGCTGCTGCATCAGTTCCAATATCTGCGCCTGGATGGTCACGTCCAGGGCGGTGGTGGGTTCGTCCGCGATCAGGATGTCCGGCTCACAGGCCAGCGCCATGGCGATCATCACCCGCTGGCGCATACCGCCCGACAGCTCGTAGGGGTACTGACGCAGGCGCTTGTCCGGCTCGTTGATGCCCACCAGCTCCAGCATCTCCATGGCCCTGGCCCGGGCCTGCTCCTTGTTGCGGTCGGTGTGCAGCAAGATGGCCTCCATCAGCTGATTGCCCACGGTGTAGACCGGGTTCAGGCTGGTCATGGGGTCCTGGAAGATGATGGAGATCTTGTTGCCGCGGATCTTACGCATCTCCTCCTCCCCGGCGCCCACCAGCTCCTGGCCTCTGAACTTGATGCTCCCGCTGACGATGCGGCCGGGATGGGACAGGATCTGCAGGATGGAATAGGCGGTGACGCTCTTGCCGGAACCGGACTCGCCCACGATGCCCAGCACCTTGCCGCTGTCCAGGTTGAAGGAGATGCCGTTGACCGCCTTCACCTCGCCCGCCGGCGTGAAGAAGGAGGTGTGCAGGTCTTTGACTTCCAGCATTGCCATAGATCAAAGCCCCCCTTTCACGAACGGAGCTTGGGGTCGAACGCGTCGCGCAGACCGTTGCCAAGCAGGTTGAAGGACAGCACGATCAGGAAGATCGTCAGCGCCGGGAACAGCAGCATATAGGGATAGGATGTCAGGCCGCTCCGGGCGTCGGACGCAAGGCTGCCCAGGGAGGGCATGGGGATGGACACGCCCATGCCGACGAAGGACAAAAACGACTCGGTGAAGATGGCGCTGGGGATCTGCATGGCCGCCGTGATGATGATGACGGAGATGCAGTTGGGGATCATGTGCTTGAAGATGATGTACATGGCCGAGGCGCCAGCCGCCTTGGAGGCCATGACGTACTCCTGCTCCTTGATGGACAGGATCTGGCCCCGGACCTGCCGGGCCATGCCCACCCAGTAGAGCAGGCCGAAAACGATGAAGATGGAGATCATGCCCGCGCCCAGCCGGACGATCAGGTCGTTTTTCGAGGTGCTGATGAAATCCTTGATGGCCACGGAGAGCAAGATCACGATCAGCACGTCCGGCAGCGAGTAGATGATATCCACGATACGCATCATAATGAGGTCCACCCGGCCGCCGAAGTAGCCGGAGATGGCGCCGTAGAGGATGCCGATGATGACCACGATCAGGGCGGAGATGAAGCCCACCATCAGGGAGATGCGGGTGCCGTAGATGACCCGGATGGCGTAGTCCCGGCCCAGGTTGTCGGTGCCCATGATGTGGGGGAACACCTTCTGGCCGGCGGCGATGCGGGCCTGCTCCTTGGCGGAGTACTGGAAGGGCCTCAGATATTTGGCCGTCACGTCCTGCTGGGTGTATGTATAGGGGTAGATCATCGGCACGATGATGGCGATCAGGGTGATGACCACCAGGATCACCAGGCACACCATCGCCATCCGGTTGTGTACCAGCCGGCGCATGGCGTCCCGCATGAACGAGACGGACTCCCGCTGGGTGACCACCTGCGCCTTTTCCTCGTCGCTGGCCGGCTTGAACAGTTCCGGGTCCAGCTGGAGGCTGAACGGATTTTTCTTCGGCTTGACAGTATCCATGTAAGTCACCTCAGGACAGGTCGATCCGCGGGTCCAGCAGCTTGTAGACCACGTCGGCCAGGAAGTTCATCGTCACGATCAGCACCGCCAGGAAGATGGTCACGCCCATGATCATCATGTAGTCGGTACGCAGCATACTGTTGACGAACAGCCGCCCCAGCCCCGGCACGGAGAAGATGTTCTCCACCACCATGGAGCCGGTGAGGATGCTGGCGATCATGGGGCCGGCGTAGGTCACCACCGGGCCCAGGGCGTTTTTCAGCGCGTGCTTGAAGATGACCTTGGCGTTCTTCACGCCCTTGGCCCGGGCGGTGCGGATGTAATCCTGGCCCAGCACGTCCAGCATACTGGACCGCTCCAGCCGGGTGATGTAGGCCATGGGGTACAGGGACAGGGACAGGGTCGGCAGGATCATGCCCCCGGGCTGGTTGGCCATGGTGGGCAGCCAGCCCAGCTTCAGCCCGAAGATGATCAGCAGCAGCGTGGCGATGACGAAGGAGGGCATGGACACCAGCCCCGTGGTGACGAACTGGACGATCTTATCCACCATCCGCCCCCGGTTCAGCGCCGCCACGGCACCCAGCACCACGCCCAGCACGATGGCCAGCGCCGCCGCGCCCAGACCCAGCCGCGCCGAGTAGGAGAAGCCGCCCGCGATCAGTTCGCTGACGGTGGAGCCGATCCACTTGGTAGACAGGCCGAAGTCGCCGTGGAGGATGTTCTTCAGATAGTTGATGAACTGCACGGACACCGGCTTATCGAAGCCGTACTTGGCCTCCAGCGCCGCGATAACGGCGTCGGACTTGGCCTTCTCCGAGCTGAAGGGGCTGGCCGGGATCGCGTGCATCACGAAGAACGTGATGGCGATCACCAGAAAGATCGTCAGCACCGCCATGAGGAAGCGTTTGACGACGTAGATCAGGAATTTGGAATCCATGGACACCTCCGGCACCGCCAAATATTTACCCGATTACACAATTACTGATTTACATTAGTTTGGTTCTCTCATATTTTAATTGAAATGCAAACCAAAATCAATAGGGATTCACCATTTCCCGCCCGGCCTTCACGTTTTTCGTTTGATTTGTTAAACAAGTCCCTGTTCTTCCGCGCTTTTTTATACGAAAATGCTCACCCGAAAAAGGGGAAATGGCAAAAAATGAATTATTATCGTGCCTTGATTGCATTTTTACCAGCCCTCCCGCCCCGACCGCGCGGGCGGGAGAAAAATTTGCGCGTTTGCTTTGCTTTTGAGCCGTTTTTTGCGTATAATGGTGGTATCTGGATGTGGGAGGCCGGCCGTCATGGAGCATAGAAAAAAGAGCCTTCGCAGCTTTGCCTGGACCAGCGTGTCCATCCTGTTCGGCAATGCGCTGCTGGCGTTTCTGGTGGAGGCGTTCATCATCCCCCACGGCATCATCATGGGCGGCACCACGGGCATCGCCATCGTCCTCAACAGCCTCTTCGGCTTCGACACCGCCGCGGCGGTGCTGGTGATGAACAGCGCGCTTCTCCTCTTCGGCGGCGTCGTGCTGGGGCGCAAACTCCTCACCACCACGGTGGCCAGCTCCCTTTTATACCCGCTGTTCCTGGGCCTGGCACAGCGCGTCCCCGGCCTGCACGCCGTCACGGACAACTCCCTTCTGGCGGCGCTGTTCGCCGGGGTGCTGATGGGGGTGGCCCTGGGGGTGGTGATGCGGGTCGGCTCCTCCACCGGCGGCGTGGACATCGTGTGCCTGGTGCTGAACAAGTGGACCCACATCCCCGTGTCGGTGTGCGTGTACGCCATGGATGCCCTGGTCATCGGCGGCCAGGCGCTGGTGTCCACCGCCCAGCCCATCCTCTACGGGCTGGTGGTGCTGGTGCTGGAGTCCCTGGTGCTGGACAAGGTGATGATCCTGGGCCAGGCCCAGATCCAGCTTTTCATCGTCTCCCAGCAGTACGCCGAGATCCGCCGCCGCATCCTGACGGAGCTGGAGGCCGGCGCCACCATGATCCAGATCGAGACCGGCGCCTTGCAGCAGACCCAGCAGGGCGTGATGTGCGTCATCCCCAACCGGAAGCTGTTCGCCGCCAAGGAGCTGATCCAGCAGGTGGACCCCACCGCCTTCATCACCATCACCCAGGTCCGGGAGGTCCGGGGCAGGGGCTTCACCCTGGAGCGGGCCATCCGGGACCTGAACGAGGAAAAGGAATAGTTTGAATGTTATGTAAACTTAGCGGCCTGCCGAATGGCAGGCCGCTAAGTTTACATAATTTTCGCCGCTCATCCGCCGGGCTGCATCGTCGGCGGGGTGGGCAGCACCATTTGGTCCATCTCCCCCGGGGCAGTGTTGAAATAGGTCTGCACCAGTTCCCGCACCCCGGGGACGCCCCCGGCGCGGTCCATCAGCAGGGAGAGAAAGTCCTCCGTGTGGGCCTCCCGGAAGCAACAGACCTTATAATACGCCCGCAGGAGGCCGTAAAACGCCTCGTCCCCCATGGCCTGCTCCAGCCGGTAGAGGAACCCAGCGGCCCGCTCGTACACCGCGTCGGCATAGTCCCAGTCCGTGCCGGTGTTCAGCTCCCGGTAGGGCCGGTCCACGGTCACGTTCCCGCTCTCCGGGACACGGGCGAGGGCCTCGTCCATGGCGGCGGCGATCCCGGCCTCGCTGCGGCCCATGTGCCGCCAGTAGACCTGTTCGCTGAACCGGGCGAAGCCCTCGTCCAGCCACGCCTCGCTGTACTGGTCGTTGCCCACGGCGGCGTAGAACCACTGGTGGGCCACCTCGTGGGCCACGGTGGCGGCGCAGCTGTCCGGGCCGCCGCCGGTCTCCGGGTCCGGCTCGGCGTCCTCGCGCAGGTCCCAGCTGTACGCCTCGCTGACCCGCACCAGGCCCGGCGCCTCCATGCCGCCCTGCATATACCCGCTCATCACCACGTCCAGCTCCCCGTAGGGGCAGGGGCCGTAGGCCTCCGTGAAGGCGTCCACCGCGTCCAGCGCCGCCCGCAGGGAAAGTTCTCCCTGGGCCTTGCCGCCGCCGGTGTCGTCGTCAAAGTACCAGCTGTTCACCGTGACGCCGCCGGTCTCGCCGGTGAGGACATCCAGCTGGGCGGAGGCAATGAGCGTCACGTCCCGCATATTCTCCGCCGCCACGCGCCAGGCCGTCACGCCCTCCGCCGTGTCCCCCCGGGTCTCGTCGCCGCTGGCAACGAGGGCGTACTGCTCCGGCAGCCGGACAGTGAGATCGTAGTCGGCACAGCGGCTGTACATACACTCGCCCTCCTCCACATAGGGTTCCGCCTGCCAGGCCCCGTCCTCATACACCGCCAGCATGGGGTAGAACTGGGCCAGCTCATAGGTGCGCCCGTCCTGCGCGCCGAAGCCCAGGGAGCTGAAGGCGCAGCGCCAGCCGCTCATATACACCGGCGCGGCATAGTCCAGTTCCAGGGTGACGCTGCCGCCGGGGGCCAGGGGCGTCGGAAGTTTTATGTAAACTATCGACCCGTCCTCCCCCTCGGTCCGGACCTCCAGCGCCTGGCCGTCCAGCCGGGCGGCGCCCACGCCGCCGGGGTATGGCTCCGGCTCCGCCGCCGGGATGACCACGCCGTCCTTCTCCACCACCTCGAAGTTCTTGGTGGACTGCTCCAGGGCGTGAACGGAGGCCATATAGTCCCTAAAGCACAGCTCCGGCCAGGGGTCGGCGCTGCCGTTGGCCACCGTCACCCGCTCCGTCACGGTGATCTCGGCGGGGGCGAAGGGGTCGGCCGCCGCCTCCCCCTCGTCCAGGGCCACGTCCATCTCGTACCGCGTCCGCGCCGGGTCGTCGGCCCGGGCGGGCAGCCCCGGCGCCAGCGCGGTCAGGGCCAGCGTGAGCGCCAGCGCCCCGGTCAGGAATTTCTTCATGTGTGATTTTTTCATGGGGTTCATCCCTCCTTACGCCGGTATCGTAGCACGTCCGGCGGGGCGGGATGTGAACGGGACTTTATTTATCGGCATCATTTCGGCATCATTTTCCAGAAGCGGCAAAAAAGGGCCTGGTGCAGGTGTGCCCTGCACCAGGCCCTTCGCCGCGCGGTCTTCTCACTGTTCCACGGTCAGGTTGTCGATCCCGTGCTGCTCGAACTCGGAATAATACTCCTCCATGCGGTTATAAAGCTCCGTCTCGTCGTCGGCGTCCACGCCCTCGCCCTCCATGTCCCGGCGGGCCAGCTCCTCGGCCAGGATATCGAAGAACACCGCGTCCTCATAGTCCGCGATGGCCTCATGGATACCGCCCTCCTCGTAAGCGCGGGAGGGGAACACGTGGCCCTGCCACCTCTCCGCCAGAGACTGCATCCCCACCTGGGAACACAGGGCGAACAGCTTCTCCTGGAGCAGATCGTAGTCCTCGAACCGATCCTCGCCCCGGGCGGAATTGAGTATCCAGTCCCCGATGTAGACCATGTCCAGCAGACGACGGAATTCCTTTTCGGTCAACTCGATCGTCAACGCCGCTCACCTCCTCTTGATTCTCCTGTTTGCATTATAGCACAAATGTGCTATAATGTGCTATGGTTTTCGGTTGTCCCCCGCAGGGGGACGAGAAAACCAGCTTATATCCGATGTATGCCGTCTCGCGGCATACGCACAATTGTGTTATAATGTGCTATGGTTTTCGCCGCCCCGGGAGGGACGGGAAGACCAACAGGATGCCCTTTCCCGTCCCTATGGTTTCATAAATGGGCGGATTTGTCAATGGAAAATCCCTTCCAGACGCTATTTTTTCCTTGTATCGGGGGAGATTTTGGTTTATGATAGACCCCATGAATATGCGAGACGTTATCATATCCATCACCGGCGTGCAGCACGACAGCTCCGGCCAGAAAGACGCCGTGGAGCTGGTCACCGCCGGAAAATACGGCTTTGAGAACGGGGAGAGCCGCTTCACCTATGAGGAGAGCGGCCTGACCGGGCTGGAGGGCACCCGCACCACCTTCACCATCAGCCCCATGGGCGTGGTGCTGCGCCGGGAGGGGAGCCTCAACTCCCAGATGGTGTTCCAGCAGGGCAAGAAGGACTTCTTCCTCTATGAGACGCCTTTCGGCAGCGCCACCATGGGGGTGGACACCCGCCGCATCGAGTCGTCCCTGGGCGAACATGGCGGCACCATGGAGCTGGACTACGACATCGACTTCAACCACGCCCCCGTGGGGCGCAACCAATTCAAGATCAACGTGAAAGAGAAGAGAAATGGCTGACCTGATCGAACGGGCGAAGTCGAACATCGACGCGCTCATCAAATCGGCGGTCCCGGCGCTTTCCGACGCGCCCGGCTCCGTCAGCATCCCCAAGGACACCCGCAACGGCGACTTCGCCGCCAATCACGCCATGGCCGGGGCCAAGGTCCTGCACGCCGCCCCCCGGGCCATCGCCGAGGACATTTTGAAGAGCCTCTCCCTGGAGGGGACCTGGTTCACCGCCGCCGAGGCCGCTGGCCCCGGCTTTCTGAACTTCCGGCTGGGGGACGGGTGGTATTCCGCCGTGCTGGACGCGGTGGCCGCCGAGGGCGCCGCCTACGGCCGGGCCGAGGAGAGAAACGGCAAGCGGGTGATGGTAGAGTTCGTCTCCGCCAACCCCACCGGCCCCATGACCATCGGCAACGCCCGGGGCGGCGTGCTGGGCGACACCCTGGCCGCCGTGCTGGACTGGGCCGGCTGGGACGTGTGGCGGGAGTTCTATGTGAACAACGCCGGCCACCAGGTGGAGCTGTTCGGCCAGTCCATCGAGGCCCGGTACCTCCAGCTGATCCACGGCGAGGACGCGGTGGAGTTCCCCGACAACGGCTACCACGGCGACGATATCCGCGCCCTGGCAAAGGAGATCTACGACGCCGAGGGGGATAAGTACGACGCCATGGACCCGGCCCAGCGCCAAAAGGCCTTCGTGGAATATGGCCTGCCCCGGAACATCCAGCGGATGCAGGAGGACCTCGCGCGGTACGGCATCCAGTTCGACCGCTGGTTCTTGGAGACGGACCTGCACCAGTCGGGCTACGTCGCCGAGACCATCGACATCCTCACCAAGTCCGGCCACACCTATGAAAAGGACGGGCAGCTGTGGCTTCGCAACACCGACTTCGGCGCGGACAAGGACGAGTGTATGCGCCGGGCGGACGGCACCTGGACCTACTACGCCGTGGACATCGCCTACCACCGCAACAAATTCGTGGAGCGAGGCTTCGACCGGGTCATCGACGTGCTGGGCGCGGACCACCACGGCCACACCGTCCGCTTCGGCAAGACCATGGCCTGCCCCGAACTGGGCCTGAACGGCCGGGCGCTGGACTTCCTTATCATGCAGATGGTCCGCCTGACCCGGGGCGGCGAGACGGTGAAGGTCTCCAAGCGCACGGGCAAGGCCCTGACCCTGGCTGACCTGATGGACGAGATCGGCCGGGACCCCTGCCGGTACTTTTTCAACGCCAGCCCCGGCAGCCACCTGGAGTTCGACCTGGACCTGGCGGTGCGCCAGGACAGCGAGAACCCGGTCTATTACGTCCAGTACGCCCACGCCCGCATCTGCTCCCTCTTGGCCACCCTGGCGGAGGACGGCGTAGCCCCGGCGGCCCACGCCGACGCCGCCTTGCTCACCGCGCCCCAGGAGCGGGACCTCATCCGCGCCATCGCCGGCTTCCCCGGCGAGATACGGGCCGCGGCGGCGGAGCTGGACCCCTCCCGCATCAACCGCTACGCCACGGAGCTTGCCTCCCGTTTCCACAAGTTCTACAACGCCTGCCGCATCCGGGGCGAGGACCCGGCCGTGGCCGCGGCCCGGCTGGCCCTGGCGGCCGCCGTGAAACAGGTGCTGGAAAACGCTCTGGGCATCCTGGGCGTCACCGCGCCGGCGTCCATGTGACAGAGACAGCGAGGACAAAAGGAAGGCGAAAAAGCCTGTTTCTGGAAATTAATTGAATTAAATGGAAATACCTGGAATTCACAATTAGTGAATATTCACTAAACTTGCGTTTTG
>CANRIF010000004.1 GCA_947630645.1 uncultured Oscillospiraceae bacterium
CCCGCTGGGCCTCGTTGAGTTTGTCCAGTATCATGCAAACGCCCTCCCAAGTATGGATATGGCCAGTATCCGCGCCTCTATGTCCGATAAAAAGGACATCAACGCGCCCGCAGCTGCCAGAATGCCACCGCTCCCGCCGCGGCCACGTTCAGCGAGTCCACCCCGTTTTTCATGGGGATGCGGGCCGTCCAGTCGCAGGCGGCCACGGTCCGGGGCGAGAGCCCGTCCCCCTCCGTTCCCAGCACCACGGCGAGACGCTCCGCCGCCGCGAGCCGCCCGTCGTCGATGTCCAGCGCGTCCTCGTCCAGCGCCAGTGCGGCGGTGGCAAACCCCATAGCCCGCAGCCTTTCGATGCCGCCCTCCGGCCAGTCCGGTATATACGCCCATGGCACTTGCAGCACTGTCCCCATGCTGACCCGTACCGTCCGGCGGTTCAGCGGGTCGCAGCAACTCTCCGTGAGCAGCACGCCGTCCATCCCCAGCGCCGCCGCCGAGCGGAATATGGCGCCCACGTTGGTGCTGTCCACGATGTTCTCCAGCACCGCGATCCGCCGCGCCCCGGCGCACACCGCCGCCGGGTCATGGGCCGCCGGGCGGCGCATGGCGCACAATATGCCCCGGTTCACCGTGTACCCGGTGAGCGCCGCCAGCACATCCCTATCCGCTGTATAGACCGGCACGTTCCCGCACCGGGCCATGAGCGCCCCGCCCTGTCCGGCCAGGTGCCGCCTCTCCATGAGCAGGGACACAGGTTCATATCCCATCCGCAGGGCCACGTCGATGACCTTGGCGCTCTCGGCGATGAAGACGCCCCTCTCCGGCTCCAGCCGGCAGCGCAGCTGCGCCTCCGTCAGCCGGGCGTACACGTCCAGCGCCGGGTCGGAAAGGTCCCGTATCTCGATGATCTCGGCCATAGGCGCTCCCCCCTTCTGCTGATCAGTTTACCATATCCCGCGAAAAAATGGGAGAATAAGTTGCCTCGGCGGGAAAAAGTATGTATACTTATCCGGTGGAGATGATGACATGAGAGCAAAACGCATCCTGGCCCTGCTGCTGGCGCTGCTGACGCTGCTGACCTTGGCCGCCTGCGGCGGCGCTGTCGAAGAGGCCGTCAATGTTCTGGATGAGGTCCTGGAGGAGAGCCAGACGCTCCCAGCGGACGACCGCCTGCCGGAATACGGCGAATACTATTACGATGTGGAGAACGTGGTCCTCTACCTGGAGGCCTACGGCGAACTGCCGCCCAACTACATCACCAAGAGCGAGGCCCGCAAGCTGGGCTGGGAGGGCGGCTCCGTGGAGAAATACCAGGAGGGCGCGGCCATTGGCGGCGACACGTTCGGCAACCGGGAGGGCCTGCTGCCGGAGGCGTCCAGCCGGCGCTATGCCGAGTGCGACATCGACACGGACGGCTACGGCTCCCGGGGCGCCCGGCGGCTGGTCTTTTCCAACGACGGGCTGTACTTTTACAGCGACGATCACTACGAGACCTTCTCCCCGGTGACCGTGACGGACGAGTATGAGGTGATATGGTGAAGGAATTTTATTTGGACTGCGCCTATCTGGCAGAGCGGGACAGCGCCCACGGGTATCTGGCGGAGGTGTTCGGCTTTCCTCCCTACTACGGGCGGAACCTGGACGCGCTGTACGATTGTCTCACGGAACTGGGGCCCTGCCGCGTCGTGCTGACCGGCGCCGCAGACACGCTGCGCCAGTGGGGCGGCTACGGCGCCCGCATCCTGGATACGCTGGAGGCCGCCGCGGTGGATGATCCCCGCATCCAGCTGATTTTTAGCGCACCCACATCAGAGGAATAACGCCTGCGGCAGAAAACCGCCCCCGGCCGTACCGGGGGCGGTTTTGCCATATCTTTGTTCAGCTGTGGCTGCGGCAGCGGCGGGCAATGACAGCCAGCAGCGCGGCGGACAGGACCAGCAGCGCCGCCCAGGGCAGCAGAGCCGCCTCGTCGCCGGTGTTGGGCGCGCCGTTCGACGCATCCGGGGTGGCCGTGGGAACAGGCGTGGCCGTTGCGTCCGGGGCGTCGTCGCCGTCATCCCCCTCGTCACCATCGCCGCCGGGGTCCCGGGGATCGTCGTAGACCCCGCCGTTGGGATCGGCGCTCTGCAGTTCGATCAGGCCCTGCAGGGCCGCCCGCAGTTCCTGGACTGCCACGGCGATCCGCTCCACGTCCTCGGTCTCGGCCGCGTCTCGCGCCTCCTGGATGGCAGACGCCAGCAGCG
Source organism: uncultured Oscillospiraceae bacterium (assembly GCA_947630645.1). Lineage (GTDB taxonomy): Bacteria > Bacillota > Clostridia > Oscillospirales > Oscillospiraceae > CAJOIG01. The sequence continues at coordinate 2,241 of CANRIF010000004.1, forward strand.
CGTAGCTATCCGGGGTAAAGTCGGACGCCTGGAGTTCTTCGGCGTCCTCAAGCAGCGCCAAGAGATCGGTCTTGCCGGCCAGCTGAAGGGAATTCTTCGCCGCGTTATAGGCGGCGATGGCGGCGTCCACATCCTGCTGGGTCAGGTCATCCCGCTCCCGCAGCTGTTCGATCTGGTCGATGGCGGCGTTCAGCTTGCTCCAGCTGTCGTCGGAATACTTGTGGGCCGTGCCGAACTCGGTGTTGGCGCTGTCCAGCACCTGGACGAGCTGCTCCCACAGGCTGTCCACCCGGACCGTCTCCGGCGCATTCTGGGCGACAGTGCGCCGGCCGTAGACGTAGGCCAGGGACTCGGGGATGGGTTCCACGCTCTCCACGTCGCCGGTCAGATAGCCCACCACGACGCTTGTGACGCCCTCGCCCATCAGCGGCTCCGTTCCGGCGATATACACGCCCAGGGTGCCGTCGGCCTCCGTGGCGCACCAGGTCAGCCGATCCCCAAGGCCGGCGAACGAGAACTCTGCCTCGCCGCCCACGCGGAGTTTGAACTGCACGGAGCAGATCTTCTCCGCGGCCATGTGGCCGGAGACCAGGGTGACGGTCCCGTTCTCGGAGATCACGATCTCGTCCGTCCCGGCGTCCCCGCCCGCGTCCGCCAGGGCGGCGGGCGCGGCGAGAAGCACCAGCGTCAACACGGTCAGCAGGGCGAGCGCCTTCCGGACCGATCTTAAAATACGTTCCATCCTATCCAACTCCTTCCTCTCCGTTCAGCCCACGCTGGCGCTCTGCAAGGTGACCGTGCCCAGCGGCGACGGCACATCCACGAACAGGCTGTCGCTCACCAGCCGGTGGCCCTCATTGGTGATGGCGTCGTTCACGCGGTAGAGTTCCGCGCGGACCTTGCGCGGCGGGACGTAGCCCTCCGGCATATCCTCGGGCTGGATCCAGCAGATCCAGACGCCGTCGTTCACGTCCTCGATCTTCCCCGTGTCGGGCAGATCGGCCATGATGGTCTGATAGACCCGCTGGGTGCCGTCGGCGGCCGTGCCGGCCACCATCTTGCCGTCCTGGTCGTAAAGCACCACCACGTTGTAGGCCGCGTTGCCCTTGTAGGCCCCGGTGAACACCAGGGACCCGGCGGGGATCACGTCGTCCGGCGCGTCGCCGTACTTGAACGCCGCGCTCAAATAGCCGATGGCGGGCTGGCCGGAATCGTCGGTGCGTCTAAACTCCACGTTGTCGCCGGAGAGGCCCAGCGCACCCAGTTCGGCCACGGAGATCATCTGCCCCGCCTGGCCCGTGAGCGCGAGACGCATACCGTCTGCGCTGTATGTGCTGACATACCTGCCGTCCGCGTTGGAGAAGTACACGGTCTTGTCGCCGTCCAGCGTCCCCTCGGCGGCGCGGACCCACTGGCCGTTCTGATGCACGTCCACGGCGTACCCTGCGATGGCCGTACCGGACCCGGCGGTGTAGCGGAAGCCGGTAATCACCTGGGTCTGGCCGAAGCCGATCTCGATGCAGGCGCCCTCGCCCACGGTGGCGCGGTACACGGTGTCGCTCTTGCCGTCCGCTATCCGCTGGGCCACGTCCTCGGGGATCACCTCGGGCATATCCTCGTCGCCGCCGGTGGAACCGATGTCATTGGGATCGGCCGTGAGGCCGGTAGTGGTCACGGTCCAGCCGTTCTTGTCCAGATCGCCCTCATGGCGGATCTTCACCGTCCCAGTGACCACGGCGGCAGAGCGGTTCAGATACTGGTCCACCAGCGTGATCTCATAGTAGACGGCCCGGTTGTTCATGGCGTACACCACGTCCGAGAAGCTGTCTCCCGTGGCAAAGCCCACGGTCCGTTTCTCTACCTTCCCGGCGGCGACGGTGCAGCGCACGATCTCGTAGCCCAGCACCTCCTCGTCGCTGACCGCGCCGTTATGCCCCAAGGTGATGTTCACCCGGTTGGCCTGGTCGGGGTCGGCCGCCACGGTGACGGTGCCCACGGCGTTAGTGGTGCCGTCGGCGGCCAGGTGGCTGCCGGAGGGATGCTCCATGGTATAGCGGCGGGAATCGTCGCACACATAGCAGATGGCGCGGCTCTCCGCCTTGAACTGCCCGGCGTAGGCCAGGGTAGTCTCGTCCGGGGTCATGCCCCAGCGCAGGAAGAAATCCGTCAGATCGCGCTCCGCCGCGGCGCAGGCCAGACGCATGATGGTCTGATCCACGCCGGCGCCGTCCAGGGTCAGGGCCACGCCGCCCGGCGCGGGGGCCTTCTTGGGCGTGCGGGCGTAGGTGTCCACCCGGGCGTAGAACAGGTTCGCCAGCTGCTGCTTGTAGTCGGGGTAGGTCTTGAAGTTGTACCCGCTGTCGTAGGCCAGGTGCAGCTGCCAGTACATCGCCAGCTGGGTGAACACGTCGCTGGCCCTGCCCCTGGTGCCGCTGGTGACCTTCTCGTATACCTTGGGATACTGGAAACGGACGCTGTCGTTGCTGTCCTTGGCCTGGGCCAGGACGGCGAAGTAGTTGTTGGTGATCTCGGCGATGGCGTAGGAGCCCTGGTTGATGTCGTGGCCGATCTCATGGGCCACGCCCCAGCCGAAGTAATTGCCGGACTGGTAGAGGCCATTGCCGTCATAGACCACGCCGCCGCAGCCGGCCATGCCAGCCGTCTCGTTCCACTCGATGCCGATGTGGTCGCCGGAGGCGTACATGAACGCGCCGGAGAACATCCGCTGGTAGCGGATATTCAGATGGCGGTTGGGGATGCGGTCCGCCGCGTCGGGGGCGGAGGCGTTCAGGCCCTTGTGCTGGTAGAAGAGATACATCATGTTCTCCATGGCGTCCAGGGAGCCAAGCAGCGTCTGGGCGCTGCCGCCGCAGCCCTTGACCACCTGCTGCGCGGGCAGGGAGAGCATCATGGTATCCAGCATGATATCCGTGGCGCCCAGGATGCAGTTGGCCGCGTCGTAGGGATAATCCACCTCGGTGCTGACGGCGTTCTCGCCCTGATGGACCGCCTCATGGGCCGCCTGGATGCCGCCGACGTAGCTTTGCAGCGCGGTGAGGTAATCCGCCACACGCTGGGACCGCTCGCAGCTGTCTGTCACATGGTACAGGTCCAGCACGGGCACTTCCGTGCCGCCGCTGACGCGCACGGCGTAGCTGTCGCTGGCACTGGCGCCGCCGGTGTACTGCACATACAGCGCCCCGCCGGACTCCATGCCGGTGTTGGTCCAGATCTTAGGCAGCTTGATCTCATTGGCGCCGATACGCAGCGTGACCAGGACCTTGCTCATGGCGCTGGACTCGGCGTGGTACTGGGTGGCCACCAGCTGGAGGTTGGTGAGCGCGCCGGTCTTCATGGAACTGTTGCCCACATAGATGGTGACGCTCTCGCCGGCCGCCGCCGTGACGCCCAAAGGCTGCCAGGCGTTCAGGCCGCCGAAGCCGTGGTCGTCGCCGCTGGCGGTGATGCCGGTGTGGATGCGGATGACCCGGCCCAGGAACTGGTCGTTATAAATGAGCCGCGCCGTCTCCAACTCCCGGAGCAGCAGCGTCCGGTCCGGGTTCACCTCGCCGAACTCGTCCACAGAGGCGTTGATCGCCTCCTCCAGGGCATCCAGCTGCTCGGCGGTGACGGTGTCCTTCAGCGTGGTGTGCAGATCGTCCGCGTACAGGTCACGCAGCTGCTGCTTGAGGGTGTCGTATTTATAGAAGTAGACCTCGGAGACGTTGACCCGGTTGTTGCCGGCCCAGTAGCGGGCCACGCCGATCTGCACCTTCTTGGCCTCCACCGGCTCGGGCAGGCGCAGGAAGAAGTATGTGCGCCCGCTGCTGTCGGTCCGGCGCTCGGAGGACATCTCATTGCGGTCGATGTAGTGTTCCGTCCCGGCCTCGTCCCACCAGCGCAGCTTGATATAGGTGTAGTCCATAGCACTGTCCACGGCGGACATCATGCCGATGGTGTCCATCTTGTAGGGCGCGTCGAAAGTGTATATCAGGCCCACGGAGGCGGACAGGTTGTTGTACCCGCCGTCGTCCCAGGTCTTGCGGTCGTAGTAGGACGCGCCGTCGCCATCCACCGTGCCCCAGGCCGTGCCTGTCTCTGTGTCCAGCGGGCTGCTGTTCATCACGCCGCCGCTGCTGCCCATGACGGCAGACTGGATGTGATCCCGGCCGGGCTTACCGGCGCTGTCCCGGTTGATAAGGTTGAAGCGCGGCATCTCCGGCGGGTCCAGGGTGACCGTGAGGGCGCTGGCGTGCATGGACGGGGCGCTCTCGCCAAATTCGTTCTTGCCCACCACATAGACCTCGTACTTCGTCGCCTTGGTGCTGTCCAGGCCGGTGATGGCGTAGGAGTTGGCCGTGAGGTCGGCGATCTTGATGAACTCCGCCGCGCCGTCCTGTTTATAATAGAGGTCGTAGCTGGTGGTGTCCTTCATCCGCTTCCAGCTGACGTTGACGGTCTGATAGGCGCCCGTGGCCTTCACGTTGTCCGGCTTGTCCGGCGCGGAGGTGGGCTTGGGCGTCACGGAGACGGCCTTGGACCAGCCGCTGGACCAGGAGCCGTTGACGGAACGCACCCGGACCGTATAGGTGGTGTAGTTGAGTACCTCGTCGTTGCCAAAGCGGGTCACCGTCAGGGACTTGCCAGTGAGGGAATAGGTCTCCGGCGCGCAGTCCTGGGCGCTGACCTCGGCCTCATAGCCGGTGATGTTGACGCACTCCGACCAGGAGACCGTGAACTGACGGCTCCCCTCCACGGCGATCACGTTCAGAGGGATGTCCGGCGCGGGCTCGGGGATGCGCTCGTCCATGTCGTTGACGAACTCCACCTGGGATATCTCCGCCAGATTCAATGTATCGGAGGTGCCGGTGATGGTGAGGGTCACCTTCTTGACCGCCTTCTGGGTCCCCAGGTCCACGACGATGTCGCCGCCCTTTTGGGTGACGGTGACCTCCGCCACGGCCACGGGCATATCGATGGCCGTGAACGCGGCGATGGTGGCGATCTCGGAGACCGGCTGCGCCTCGCCGATGGTCCCCACGGCGGTGGTGCCGTCCTCGTATTCGATAAGCACCGAGCCGGAGGCGATGTTGGTCTGTTCAATGAGGATCGCGCCCGCCTGCGCGCCCTCGGGCAAGCCGAAAGCCACCTCAACAGGGGTCTCCGGGGAGATGGGTGTCTCGCCCTCCGCCCGGGCGATCTGCACGCTCTGGCCGTTGTCCTCAAAGAGGTTCTCCATGCCAGTGACCTCGGTGTCCTCGCCTACGGCGGACTCGATGGCCTCGGCGGGGACAAAATGTTCCACCGTGGCCTCCTGCTGGCCCACGGCCTGCCCCTTGGCGAGGTACTCCGCGTCGGCCAGAGTGGTGACGCCGTCGTGGTTCAGGTCGGTGAAGCCAGCGTCGGACTGGCCGGACACAGCCTGCATCATGGCGACGCGGTCCGCCTCGTCCACATCGCCGTCGCCGTCCACATCGCCGATCTGCAGCACGCCGGGGTGCGCCCCGGCGTCGTACCCGGCCAGCCGGCCAGCCGTCAGCTGCACGGTCATCCCGTCGCTCTTGCCGACCTGGATGCTCTGGCTGAACGTGGCGAAGCCCTGCCCCGTCACGGTCAGCGTATACGCGCCCTCCTCCAAACCGGAGAACCGGACCGCGCTGCCGTCGGCGGGCACCTCATGCCGTCCCGCCTCCGCGCCGTCCCGGGTCAGCACCGCGGTGAACACGGGCGTGAAGTCGCCCAGGTCCAGCGCCTTGCGGATGCTCACGTCCATCCGGCCCGCGGCCTCCGGCAGATAGGCGAGCCACTGGGTATCGTAAAGCCCGTCCTCCTCCGGCTCCGGCGATGCGGAGGGTTCCGGCGACGTGGACGGCTCCGGTTCTTCGGACGCCTCCGGCGACGGTTCCGGAGACGTTTCCGGCTCCGGCGTCGCGGACGGTTCCGGTTCTTCGGACGCCTCCGGCGTCGGTTCCGGAGACACTTCCGGCTCCGGCGTGGCGGACGCCTCCGGCTCCGGCGTCGGGACCTCGGTGGCCTCCGGCGCGGGGTCGGCATTCGTCTGTGTGTCCAGTCCGCCCTGTTCGTCCAAGTGGGCGTCCGGCTCGGCAGACGCCTCCGGCGACGGGATCAGCGGGTCCTCCTCCGCGTAGACGGGACCCGCTATGCTGAACATCATGACCAATGCCAGCAGCAATGCAAGCTTCCTCTTCATGACTGCACCTCAAATTCTGGAACTGACAAAACCAGACCATATTCTGGTTTATTCTAGCAGATTTACAGAAAGAGTGCAATATCAATATTACGTAAACTGAAAATTTTTTATCCTGCAAAAAGCAAAGATGATGGACCGCCCATGCAATTTTCTCTGCATGGGCGGTCTTTCCGAAAATGCGATGTGTGATTCAAGCCAGCTCGATCCGCAGCACGGTGTCCGTCTCGTCGGGCAGGACCGGGTCGGGCCCCAGGTCCAAAAAGCACACGTCCGGCCAGTCGCTGTGGACCCAGCTGGTGGAGATCGGTATCTCCCGCCCGTCGGCCAGGCAGGTCACCGATCGTATCTGCTCCTTTTTCAGGCCCGGCACCGGCAGCGGGCCAAGGGCGTTTTCGTATATGTGCAGGTAGAGCGTATCGCCCCGGCGGGTAAAGCGGCCGCAGTCCGGCTTTGGCAGGTCCGCCTTCCCGCAGCCGTAGATGCTCTCGCCGTTACGCTCCATCCAGCGGCCGATGCCCTCCAGGATCTCCAGGGACCGGCGCGGGAACGCGCCCGTCTCCGTGGGGCCTACGTTCAGGATCATGTTCCCGCCCCGGCTGACGCACTCCACCAGCTTCTTCACTAGGAAGCCGGCGGGTTTATAATAGTCATCGTTCCGGCAGTAGCCCCAGCTGTTGTTCATGGTGACGCAGCTCTCCCAGGCCAAGTCTCTCCCCTCCCGATCCCGCAGGCCCTCCGGTGGGATGGTCTGCTCCGGGGTGATAAAGTCCCCGTGCCAGGGTGTGGGCCGGCACTCGTACAGGGACCCGAAGCCCTCGCCGCTGGCCTCCAGGCGGTTGTTGAGGACGATCCCCGGCTGGAGGGAGCGCACCATGTCCGCCAGCTCCGCCGCCCGCCATTTGGCCCCAGTCATCTCGCCGTAGCTGAAGTCGAACCACATCAGGTCCAGCTTCCCGTAATTCGTACACAGCTCCCGCACCTGCCCGTGCATATAGGCCAGATACCGCTCCCAGTCCCGGCCCTCGTTTCCCGCGGCGGGGTCGTCCCGCAGGGGGTGGTGCCAGTCGCCATAGTGTGGGTAGTCGGAGTGGTGCCAATCCAGCAGCGAGTAATATAGCCCCACCCGCAGCCCCTCGGCCCGGAACGCGTCCAGAAACTCCCGCACGATGTCCCGGCCGAAGGGTGTGTTGGTGGACTTATAGTCCGTCAGGGCCGAGTCGAAGAGGCAAAATCCGTCGTGGTGCTTGGCCGTCAGGACGGCGTAGCGCATCCCCGCCCGCTTGGCGGCTCTGGCCCAGGCGCGGGCGTCCAATTCCGTCGGGTCGAACCCGTCGAAATAGGGCCGGTACGCCTCCTCCGGCATCCGTTCCGCGTTGCGTACCCACTCGCCCCGGGCCGGCAGCGCGTACAGCCCGAAGTGGATGAAGAGGCCGAACCGGGCCTCCCGGAACCAGGCCATGCGCCGCTCATAGTCCTCCCGCACAAAGCGATACATATCCTTCCTCCCTTACCGCCGCACGGTGAAGCGCACCTCCACCGGCTCCGTCTGCGCCGTGGTGATGGTCAGTCTGATGGTCCCGGCCTCGCCGGTGGTCCGCACGAACGTGCCGCCGCAGCCGCCCTCCAGCACCGCCGTCTCCGGTCCGGCCAGCGCGCCCGGTCCCTCCAGAGCGAAGCGCACCGGCAGCGGGGCGTAGCTTGCCAGGGAGCCGTGTTCGTCCAGCAGCCGCAGCCGCACCGCGGCCATGTCGTACACCTCGCCCTCTGTAAGTTCCGTGTGGCTCACCCGTGCCTCCAGGTGCAGCCTGGCCGAGGGTCCCTTCGTCACGGAGGCCACGGTCCGGCCGCCCTTGCGGGCGTCGAAGCGCCAGGCCACGGTCTGGCCGCCCCACCAGGGCACCGCCGCGCCCGTCACCGCCATGGGGCCGTGGGGCAGTGCCTGCCAGTTCTCATCATGAATGGTGGTCACATATTCGCCGTCCTTGTAGATCGCCACCTCCTCCGCGTTGGTGAAGACCCACACCGTCCCCACATTGCCGCCGGGGTAGTCCCCGATGTCCAGAGACGAGCCTATCTCCAGCACCGTGGCCTCCTCCCCCTGGCTGGCGTACAGCGCCGCCGCCAGCTTGGGGTTGCGGAAGCTGTCCATCACCCCATGGTAACAGATGCGGTCGCCGGAGCCGAAGTCCTTGTGGGTGGCATAGTCGAACATACACCAGCTGAAAAAGCCCGCGTGGCCGCCGCTGGCCATGGCGCCGTCCATCACCCGGGCGTGGCGCAAGGCGTGTTCCTGCCGGTGGGCCCAGGTGTCGGCGGGTTTGGTGGGATACATATGGCCGTTGTTCTCGGTGACGATGAACGCCTTGTCCGGGGCGGCGCACACCTGGTCCCGGGGCCGGACGCCGGCGTTGTTGCCCGTGTGGGAGAAGTCGTTGAAGGCGAACACGTCCTCCTGGGTGTCCCCCAGCTCCACATACCGGATGCCGGTGGTGGCCCGGCTGGGGTCCAGCTCGTGGGCGATGGCGTTGGTGCGATCATAAAAGGGCGTGTCGTCCAGGCTCTCGTTGATCCGCACGCCCCAGAGGATCACGCTGGGGTGGTTGCGGTTTTGCAGCACCATCTCCCGGACGTTCTGGCAGGCCTGGTCCTTCCAGGCGTCATCGCCGATGTGCTGCCAGCCGGGTATCTCCGTCAGCACCAGCAGCCCCTCCCGGTCGCACTCGTCCAAAAAGTACGGGCTCTGGGGGTAGTGGCTGGTCCGCACGATGTTGCAGGCCAGCTCCTGGCGCAGGATGCGGGCATCCTCCCGCTGGAGCCGCTCGGGGGCAGCATAGCCGATGTAGGGGAAGGACTGGTGGCGGTTCAGGCCCCGGAGGAACAGTTTTTTCCCGTTGAGGTAAAACCCGTCCGCCTGGAACCGGGCCGTCCGGAAGCCAAAGGCCGTCTCCTGCATGTCCCCGGAGGCGGGCAGCACGGCCCGCAGGGTGTAGAGCGCGGGGCTGTCGATATCCCAGGGCGCCGCGTCCGGCACCGGGATGTCCACCGTCCCGCTCCCATGGGCCTCGGCGGCCAGGGTCCCGTCGGGGGCGAATATCGCATACCGCACCGGCCCCGGCGCCGTGCAGCTGACCCGGGCGGTGGTAAGGTCCGGCGTGTAGATGAAGAGGTCCTCGATGATCTGGCCCGGCCGCGTGTCCAGCCACACGTCCCGGTAAAGGCCGCCGTAGGTGAGATAATCCACCACGTAGCCGAAGGGCGGGATGGAGGGGTTTTCCGTGCAGTCCAGCTTCACGCTCACCAGCGCCTCCTCGCCGGGGGTGACCGCGTCGGTGATCTCCACGCGAAAGGCGGTGTAGCCGCAGTGGTGGGAGCCCATCTCCCGGCCGTTGACGTATACCGTGGCGATGTGGGCCGCGCCGTCGAACTGGAGGAAAAAGCGCCTGTCCGCCCCGTCCGCGGGGATGGGGATGCGCCGGCGGTAGCCGCACACCGTCTCGTACATGGACGGGTCCGCGTAGTGCAGCGGCACCTCGGCCACATTGTGGGGCAGGCGCACCGGCTCCGCCCCGCCCTCGCCCCGGCCGAAGGCGTCCGTCCACTTGAAGATGAATTCCCAGCCGTTATCCAGTCTCTGCATGGTCGTTCCTCCCAGAAAGCGGTAAATATTTCCGTCCCCATTATGCCCTATTCCCGGCCATCATGCAAGCGGGAATTTGATGGTTGCACAGGACCGCGGCGAAGTGTTATAATCAAAATATAAAATAAGTATATTTTGCGCTCTGCGCCGAAAGGAGACATACCATGAAGCGTTCCGAGATCAACGAAGCCCTGAAGGAGCTGGAGGCCATGTGCCAGAAGTACAGCTGCTTCCTGCCCCCCTTCTGCCACTTCACCCCCGATGAGTGGCAGAGCGTCGGCCACGACTACGACGAGGTCCGCGACTGTATGCTGGGCTGGGACATCACCGACTACGGCCTGGGCGATTTCAACAAGGTGGGCTTGAGCCTGATCACCATCCGCAACGGCAACCGGGCCATGGCGGACAAGTACCCCAAGGTCTACGCGGAGAAGCTATTGTACCTGCGGGAGGGCCAGTACTCCCCCAACCACTTCCACTGGTACAAGACCGAGGACATCATCAACCGGGGCGGCGGGAACATCCTGATCCGGGTGTACAACAGCCTGCCGGACGAGAGCATCGACTACGCCTCCGACGTGACCGTACATACCGACGGCCGGACCTACACCGTCCCCGCCGGGACCCAGATCCGCCTGACCCCGGGCGAGAGTATCCACATCCAGCAGTATATGTACCACGACTTCAACGTGGAGCCCGGCACCGGCCCGGTGCTGATGGGCGAGGTCAGCCAGTGCAACGACGACAACACCGACAACCGCTTCAATCCCCCCGTGGGCCGCTTCCCCACCATCGAAGAGGACGAGCCGGCGTACCGGCTGCTGTGCAACGAATACCCCGCCGCGAAGTGAGGAGGACGACATGCTGGACGTGGTAGCATTGGGCGAGTTGCTCATCGACTTCACCTATCAGAGCGCGGACGGGGATGGCTACCCCCTCATGGCCGCCCATCCCGGCGGCGCGCCCGCCAACTTCCTGGCCGCGCTGGCCAAATTCGGCGCCAAGACGGCCCTGCTGGGCAAGGTGGGCACCGACGCCTTCGGCAAACTCCTCACTGGCACGCTCCACCAGGCCGGGATCGAGACACGCGGCCTGGTGGCGGCGGACGACGTATTCACCACTCTCGCCTTCGTCACCCTGGACGGCCAGGGCGACCGTACCTTCTCCTTCGCCCGCAAGCCCGGCGCGGACATGGCGCTGCGCTTCGACGAGCTGGACCTGGGTCTGATCGACGAGGCCCGCGTGTTTCACTTCGGCACCCTCTCCCTCACCGACGAGCCGGCCCGCACCACCACGAAAAAGGCGGTGGCCTACGCCCGGGAGCGTGGCAAACTTATCACCTACGACCCCAATCTGCGGGTGCCGCTGTGGAAGAGCCTGGACGAGGCCCGGGAGCAGATGCTCTGGGGGCTGGGTCAGGCGGACGTGGTGAAGGTCAGCGACGAGGAGGCCCGGTTCCTCTTCGACCTGGACCCGGAGCCCGCCGCGAAGCACATCCTGGACCATTACGGCGTCAAGCTGGTATTCGTCACCTGCGGGCCGGACGGCTGCGTATACCGCAGCGCCCGCGCCGCGGGACACGTCCCGGGCCTGGCCGGGCTGCAGGTAGCCGACACCACCGGCGCCGGGGACATCTTCGGCGGCAGCGCGGTGTGGAAGCTGCTGTCCTATGATAAGGCGCCCGACGCGCTCACGGAGGCGGAGATCGCAGGCGCGGTCCGCTTTGCCTGCGCCAGCGCCGGCCTGTCCACCACCCGCCCCGGCGGCATCTCCAGCGTCCCGTCCTATGACGAGGTGCTGGCCCGCCTGGGGGCAGAATAAGAGAGGATATAGTATGTTCATCCAGGACTGGACCCTGCATTTCGACGGCTTCGACCCCATCTCCTGCCAGGCCCCCTGTTCGCTGTACAGCGTCCTTTCCGGCGCGGGAAAGATCCCCGACCCCTTTTACGGTCTGAACGAGCGGGAACTGACCGCGTTGAGCGAGAAGGACTGCGCCTTCACCGCCCGCTTCGGGGCGGACGGCGACCTGCTGGCCCGGGAACACGTCCTGCTCACCTTCTATGGGCTGGACACTCTCTGCCGCATCCGGCTCAACGGCGTGGAGCTGGGACGGGTGAAAAATATGCACCGGTCCTATACCTATGAGGTGAAGGGCCTGCTCCGCCAGGACGGGAACGAACTGCGGCTGGACTTTTCCTCCCCCATGCGCTATTTCAGCGAGCAGAACGCCCGGCACTACCTCTATACCAACGACGGGGACACCCTCCCCGGCGCGGCCCATCTACGCAAGGCGCTGTATATGTCCGGCTGGGACTGGGGCCCCACCCTGCCCGACATGGGCATCTGGCGGCCCGTGGAACTGACCGGCTGCGGCGCGGACCAGATCACGGACATGGCCGTGACCCAGCATCACCGCCCCGGCGCGGTGGACGTGGAACTGGCCGTGGAGACGGCCTATGATGCCGGATGCGAGGCATACGCCTCCCTGGACGGGCAGCGGGTCCGGCTGGAGAACGGACGCGGCACGATCACCGTAAACTCCCCCCGCCTCTGGTGGGCCAGAGGCTACGGCGGCCAGCCCCTCTACGACCTGGACGTGGAACTGGTGCAAAACGGCCAGGTCATCGACCGGGACCATCGGCGCGTCGGCCTGCGGACCCTCACCGTCAGCACCCAGCCCGACCCGGACGGCAAGGGCAGCGAGTTCTGCCTCGTACTCAACGGGGTCAAGATATTCGCCATGGGCGCCAACTATGTGCCCCATGACAGCCTGATCCACAGGACCGCCGGCCGGCTGGACGAGCTGATGGGCTGGTGCCTGGACGCCAACTTCAACTGCCTGCGCGTCTGGGGCGGCGGCGTGTACCCCAGCGACCGTTTTTTTGAACTGTGCGACGAAAACGGCATCCTGGTCTGGCAGGACTTCATGATCGCCTGCGCCAACGTGCGCCTGACGCCGGAGTTCGAGGCCGAATTCATGGCGGAGGCGGAGGAGAACCTGCGGCGGCTGCGCCACCATGCCAGCCTCGCCATCATCTGCGGCAACAACGAGATGGAACTGGCCGTGAAGGAGTGGGCGGGCGTTGGTGACAGCCAGCTGGTGCGTGAGGACTACATCCAGCTTTACGAGCGGCTGCTGCCGGCCATGTGCGCCCGGGTGGCGCCCCAGGTCTTCTACTGGCCCTCCAGTCCCTCCGCGGGCGGCGGCTTCAAGGACACCGGGGACCCGGCCCGGGGCGACAGCCACTACTGGGCCGTTTGGCACGGGAGCCTGCCCTTCACCGCCTACCGGGAGCTGGACTTCCGCTTCTGCTCCGAGTACGGCTTTGAGAGTTTCCCCTCCATGAAGACCGTCCGCAGCTTCTGCCCGGAGGAGGAGATGAACTGCTTCTCCCGGGTGATGGAGGGCCACCAGAAGTGCAAGGGCGGCAACGGCAAGATCCTCCGCTATCTGGCGGACACCTATCTCTATCCCTCCCACTTTGACGATCTCGTCTACGCCTCCCAGCTGCTCCAGGCGGACGCCATCCGCTACGGCGTGGAGCATTTCCGCCGGCGCCGGGGCCGGTGCATGGGCTCGATCTACTGGCAATTCAACGACTGCTGGCCGGTGGCCTCCTGGTCCAGCGTGGACTACTACGGCCGCTATAAGCTGCTGCATTACGCGGCAAAGCGGTTTTACGCGCCGGTGGCCATGGGCCTGATCCTGGAGGACGGGCGTCTCACCGTGAACATCGTCAACGAGACGCGGGAGCATTTTGAGGGCAGCGTTCGCATCACTGTTCGCCGGGGGGATATGACCGCGCTGGCGGATCGCACGGTCCAGGTCCGGACGGACCCCCTCTCCTCCGCCGATGTCATCTCGTTCCCGGTGGAGGCGCCGGACCCTTACGACGCCTATATCTGCGCGGACCTATACGACGAGAGCGGCGCGTTCCTCACCCGGCGGACGGAGCTGTTCGTCCCGCCCAAGCACTTCGCCTGGCGCAAGCCCGCCATCACCGCGGACTTTGCCGACACGGCGGAGGGCGTTACCCTCTCTCTGCGCTCGGACGTGTTCGCCAAGGGCGTGTACGTCGATTTTGACGGCATGGACTGCGCGCTTAGCGACAATGGCTTCGATCTGACGGACCCGGAGCCATACCGCATCTCGGTCCGCACGGACCGCCCCGCCGCCGACCTGGCCCGGGCGTTCACGGTCAAGTCCGTCTGGGATATCCGCTGAAGCGGAGACTTTGAAAAGGCAGGTGAGAGCGTATGTACCGGCTCCTGATCGCGGATGACGACGATTCCGTCCGGGAGGACGTGCGTACCCTTCTCCCCTGGGCCGACTACGGATTCGACACGCTGGCCGAGGCGGACAGCTACGTGACGGCGATGGACCGGGCAATGGACGTGCGGCCACATGCCGCGCTGGTTTCGGTGCGGCTGGGCGTTCGGTGGGGCGCCGACCTCATAGAGCAGCTTCGCGCCGCGGGCCTGCGGACGGCCTTTTGCGTCATCTCCGACTACGACGAGCCGGAGCATATCCGCCGGGCCATGCGGGCCGGCGCCAAGGACTTCCTGCTCAAACCGCTGGACCCCACGGAGGTGCTGACCTTTCTGAAGCGATGTCTGCCGCCGGGCGTCAGCGGCGCGCGGCTGGACCTGTTCGCCGCCCGGTCCGGGATGGACCCCATCCTGGGCGTGGACCGCAGGACCCTCTCCCCGCTGACCAACAAGATCCTGCTCATGGCCAACAATGGCCTGGACTACCCCCCCGCCACGCTCATTTCCATCGCGGAGAGCCTGCACATGAACAGCAAGTACCTGGGCCGGGTCTTCCTGCGTGAAACGGGCATGAAGCTCTCGGAGTACATGACCGCCTGCCGGATGGAGCGGGCGCGGCGGCTGGTCACCGGCACCCAGGAGAAGATATCCGTGATCGCCAACATGGTCGGTTACAGCCAGCTCAATCGGTTCTACGTCCATTTCAGAAATTATTTCGGCATCTCGCCCGGCGCGCTCCGCAGCGTCGCGCCGCCGCCGGAGATCAGGGAGGATACCACATCATGAGACAAAAACTCTTCACGGAATCGCCCATCTTTCAGTTTTTGAGCCGGGTGGCGGACATGATGATCGTGAACGTGTTGTTTATTGTCTGCTGCCTCCCGGTGGTGACGGTGGGCGCGTCCCTGGCTGGGCTGACCAAGGTGACGCAAAACATCTCCCTTGGCAAGGCGCCCAGCGTCATCAAGACCTTTTTCCGCGCCTTCCGCGGCAATTTCAAGCAGGCCACCATCACCTGGCTGGCCCTCGCCCTGATCGCCGCCTCCCTGGTCTGCGACCTGCTGCTCATCGACACCTTCCTCCCCGGCACCACCGTCGCCGCGGTGCTGCGGGGGCTGGTGCTGGTGGTGGCGCTGGCGTGTCTGGCCGTGGCGTCCTATCTCTTCCCCCTGATCGTCCGCTACGACAACGGGCTGAAGCAGCACCTCCAGAACGCCATGATCCTGACCATCTACAAGCTGCCCCGCACCATCGCCATGGTGGCGCTCAACGCGGTGCCGTTCGTGCTGCTTTGGCTCTCCGTCATCTCGTTTTTGAAGTCCCTGGCCTTCTGGTTCGTCATCGGCTTCGGCGTGATCAGCTATCTGGATAACGCGCTGCTCTCCTCGGTCCTGGCCCAGCTGGAGAAGCGGGACAAGGACGAGCCAGTGGACGAGCCGGACTGACTGGCCCCACAGCAAAAGGGTGTGCCGTTTTTCGCGGCACACCCTCTTTCTATGTTCTCTTATTTGAACAGGATGGACTTGATCTCGAAAGGCTGCATGGTGAACGTCACCCTGCCGTCCACGATGGGCAGCTCCTCCTCGACCTGCTCCAGCAGGTCGACGCTGTACGCCCGGGCAAAGCCATCCGGCGCGGTCAGCTGGGTCTTCGTGCGGGCGTTCTCGCTCTCGTACAGCCGCATCACCACGCCGTCCCCGTCCTCGGCCTGCTTCACCGTCTCCAGGATGACGTTGGCCGGGCTGACGGACGTGTAGCTGAAGCGGGTCCCCGGCGCGCCGTGGGCCACGGCGTAGGCGGGCAGGTTGAACTTATAGGCCTCCCGCACCGTCCCGGCCTCCTGCCAGGAGCCGCCATGGGGATAGAGGGCGTAGGTGAAGGTATGCTCCTCCACGTCGGCGTTGGGGTTGGGCTCCACGCCGCACTTGATAAGGGTCAGGGCCACGGTCCCGTCCAGGACGGAGTGGCCATACTTGCAGTCGTTGAGCAGGCTCACGCCGTAGTGGCCCTCGGAATAGTCCATCCACTTCTGGGCGCAGCTCTCGAAGCGGGCCTTTTCCCAGGAGGTGTTGGTATGTACCTTGCGCTTGACGGAGCCGAACTGCACCTCGAAGGTGGCCTCGTCGGTGTGGATGTCCAGGGGGAACTCCGCCTTGAGCAGGTGCTGGTGTTCCCTCCAGTCGGCCCAGGTCTCAAAGTCGATGCGGCGGCTGTCGGCGTAAAAATGCACCTTCTGGCGGATGACGCTGCGGCTGCACCGATACTCCATCTCCACCGTCGCCCGCACCGGCCCCATCTCCGTCCAGCGCATCTCCGCCAGATCGTCCACGGGCCAGCTCTTCTCCGTGTAGAACATATCGATGTCCCAGTTATCGTAGTAGATGGGCTTATCCTCAAATAGCCGCAGCTGGTTGAGGGCCTTCCCCGCCCGGGCCAGTTCCCGCTCATGCTCCTTGTCGTAGAGGGACGCGATGTGGCCATGTTCGTCCAGGACCACCTTATAAAACGGCGTCTCCAGATGATGCTCGTCCGTCCGGACGAAGGGCGCTGCCTCCGCCGGGGCCTCCGCCGCCGTCAGGGTCACCCAGCCCTTGGCGGGCAGTCCCTTCAACCAGGCCACCGCGCCGTCCGCCGTCTGCTGCACGGGCCAGACGTTCCCATCCGGGTCACGCAGCGCCGGGGCCTTCACGTCCCCCAGGCACACCGCGTCGTCCCGGGCAAAGCCCAGGGTGTTGAACACCGTGACCCCCTCGCCGGGTCCGGCCAGCTTTTCCAGCCGGTCGCGGATGATATGGCCCGTCTCCGCCAGCAGGGCCTCATACTCGGCCTTAGTGACCTCGTACACCTCGGCGATGGAGCTGCCGGGCAGGATGTCGTGGAACTGGTTGAGCAGCACCACGTCCCGCCACAGCCGGGTATCCGCCTCGGCGGGATAGTCGCCGGACAGCACCCCCAGCAGTTCCATGTCCATCAGCGCCAACTCGCTCTTGCGGTTGCCACGCTTGTTCCGGGCCATGGAGGTATAGGTCCCCCGGTGATACTCGAAGTAGAACTCCCCCTCCCAGGTCTCCAGACGCTTGTTGCCCCGCACCCGCTCCGCCAGCTGGTCGAAGTAGGTCCGGGCCGTCTCCTGGCGCACCTTGGGGATGCCCCGCAGGCCCTTTTCCATCCGCACGGAAGTCTCCAGCATCCCCCGGGTGGGACCGCCGCCGCCGTCGCCGTAGCCATAGGAGATAAGGATATCGTTGTTGATCTCCTTGTTCTGGTACCGTTCCCAGCCTCCCATGATGGCGTCGGGATGGAGAAAGCCGTTGTAGGTGGTAAAGAAACTCACCTTGGGGTCCTGGCCCACGCCCAGGGTGGTGATCAGGTGGGCCAGCACCTCGGAGCCGTCGATGCCCCGCCAGATAAAGGTGTCGTTGGGGATCTTGTTCAGCTGGTTCCAGGCAAGCTTCGTGGTCATGAAGTAGTCCACCCCGGCCTTTTTCATAATCTGGGGCAGGGCGCCGGAATAGCCGAACACGTCCGGCAGCCAGAGGATCTTGCAGTCATAGCCGAACTCCTCCCGGAAGAACCGCTTGCCATAGAGGAACTGCCGCACCAGGCTCTCGCCGGAGGTCAGGTTGGTGTCCATCTCCAGCCAGGTGGACCCCTCCACCTCCCAGCGGCCCTCGGCCACCCGCTCCTGGATGCGCCGGAACAGTTCCGGATACCGCTGTTTGAGGAAGTAATACAGCACCGGCTGGCTGGACATGAATTTATAGCTGGGGTACTCCTCCATCAGCTTCAGCACCGTGGCGAAGGAGCGGACCACCTTTTCCCGGGTCTGGGCCACGGTCCACCACCAGGCCACGTCGATGTGGGTATGGCCGATGCAGGTGGCGATCACCTCGTCGTGGCCGCCCATCTTCTCGTAAAGTTCCCGGCCGATGTGTTCCTGGGCCGCCGCCACCGAGGCGTAAAAGGCCGCCGAATAGGGCTGGCGCATATCCAGCAGGTTGATGGTGTCGTTCAAGACGGTCTGGATATCCAGCCTATCCTTGCTGTCCGCGCCCATGCGGGCGAAGGCCTGGAGCGGCACCTGGATGTCCCAATAGAGCCGGTTTATGTCCTCGTCCAGGGTGTACAGTTCCGCCACGAAGCAGAACTCCCGGTGGAGGGTCCCGGTATAGGCCTGCACGTCCACGGTCATGGTCCGGCCGCCCTTGGCATGGCGGTCCAGCAGCACCTCCCGGTGGTTCATATCCGCCCCTTGGACCACCTTGCCGTCCAAGAAGATAAGGAACTGGGGATTTTTCCCGTCGTCCCACTCCTCGATCTGGGTCTTGATGCGGAGCCACACGCTTTTGCCGTCGTACTTCTCTGGGATGGTGACCCTTCCCCGGAACCAGTAGTGTTCCCCGGGGATGCCCTTGAAGTCGCCGCCGTGGCCCTTGAACTTGCCCTCGAACTGGTCCGTCCCGGCGTAGGCGGCGTACCAGCGCATGGTGGCGCTGTCGAAGGGCTCCCAGGCGGGGCCGTTTTCGTCCGCCTCCTCCGGGCGGAAATAGAGCCCGTGCTTATACTGCCAGTCCGTCAACGGGGTGCTGTCCAGAAACCGCAGCCGCTCCAACTGGTTGCAGATGACCTGGATACGCTGGTCGATGAAATACATAGAAAATACCTCACAATCGTTTTCGTAGGTCCTGTCCGCAAGCCGCTGGCGGGAGCGGCCCATGGACAAGGCCCACAGGGCGAGGCCATTATACATGACTAGGAACGAGTACGCAAGGGGTCCCCACAGGGAACCAACGAAGTGTTCCCTGTGGGGAGAGGAGGGACAGCGGAATGGACGAACTTTGGCGCTTGCGCCGAAGTTCGGGATGTGGAGCTTGTCCCGACGAAAAAAGTGGGGCCATTGAACCCAATGGCCCCACCGGGTCTTACTTCACTCTTTCAGCCGCAGCGCGGAAACTCACTCCTGCGCCTGCAGCCAGGCGTCGAACTGGCTCTGCAGCTCCGCCTGGATGTCGTCGAAGCCGTCGGCGCGCATGGCCTCCATCATCTCGGGCACATACACGTCAGGATCGCCGGCTCCGGTCTGGATCAGGCCCTTGTACTCGGCGAAGGTGGCCTGGCAGGCGGCCAGCTGGTCGGCCACGGGGGTGGAATCGAAGATGAAGCCCAGCGCCGGGGAGGCGATGGCGTTCTCGTTCTGGACCTTGACCTCGTCCACATAGTAGTTGCCAGCCACGCCGGTGTCAGCCTCGGCCTCCAGGGTCATGTCGAAGAAGGTGCCCTGGGTGTAGCCAGCCAGCGTCCAGTCGGTGTTCAGCTTGTGGACGCGCTGCTCGCCGTTCTCCTCGACGTACTCGAAGTTCACGCCCTCTTCGCCATAGGCCAGAGCGTCACGGAGCCAGGAATCGGTGTTGACCAGCTCCAGAAGCTTCAGGGCCTCCAGCTGATGCTCGGAGGAGGCGGAGATGCAGGCCATGGAGCCCTGCACGGTGTCGTTGGACAGCACGGTGTCCTCGAACTGGCTGACAACAACGGGAGTGCCGCGGCCATCGCCCCAGCCCTTGGCAGCGGCAGGCCAGCCCTGGGCCACGCCCAGCGCGCACATACCGGTGGCCTCGGTGGCGGTGGCAGCATCCTGGTTGATCAGGCCCTCGTTGAAGTACTCATGCATCAGGCGCAGGTCGGCCAGCACGTCCTCCTGCTCGAAGACGGGGACGATCTCATTGGTGCCGGCGGTGTAGCTGATGCCGATGGTGGGCAGGCCGGTGCCGATGTTGTCGTACTTGTTGCCGATGATGGCGGAGATGCCGTCCTTGTTCATCAGGAACACCTCGCCGGTCTCCGCATAGACATCGCGCAGGATGGGCCCGATGTCAGCGATGGTGTGGGCGTCGGCATACTCGGGATGATCCTCCACATACTCCTTCGTCCAGATGAAGAACTGGGTCATGGAGGAGTCCTTGTAAGCGGGGATGGCGTACAGCTTGCCGTCGATCTCGCAGGCCTGCAGGTACGCGGCCGGGATCAGGTCGGTCAGGCCCGGGGTCTCCTTGATCAGGTCGGTCAGATCGGCGAAAGCGCCCATCCGCACGTCGTTGACATAGGAGCCGGAGTCGGTGAACATGATGTCATAGGGCTCGTTGACGGTGACGATGTTGGTGCGCCGGTCGCCCCAGTCGCCCCAGGTGATGCACTGGACATCCAGATGGACGCCGATCTTCTCCTCCAGGTAGGCGTCGACCTTGGCCTTCCAGGAGTCGTAGTTGGACGGCATACCGCCGCCGACCATGTACCAGACGATCTCGGGCACATCGTCAGCCAGGGCGCTCCCGCCGATGAAGGCGAACATGGAAACGACCATCACGACGGCCAGGAGCATGGACAGGAACTTCTTCATGTGATTTCCTCCTAATAAAATATTTTTTCGCTGGTTATCTATTGACACGGCCCGTGGGCCGCAGCAATACGGAATATGGTATCAGCCCTTCACCGCGCCCACCGTCAGGCCGGAGATGAAGTACTTCTGGAAGAACGGGTAGATGCAGGCGATGGGCACGGCCACCACGAAGGCGATGGCCATCCGGACGCTCTCCTGAGGCATATTCTTCTTCAGGTCGCTGGCGGTGCTGAGCAGAGCCGTGGGGTTCTTGGTCAGGTAGTCCAGGTTGTTCTGCATGGCGTTCAGCATGGCCTGCAGGGAGCGCAGGTTATCGTCGTTGATGTACAGCTGGGCCTGGAACCAGTCGTTCCAGTAGCCGAAGGCCAGGAACAGTCCGATGGTGGCCAGCACCGGCTTGGAGATGGGCAGCACGATCCGGGCGAAGATGGTCAGCTGGCTTGCCCCGTCGATCTTGGCCGACTCGATGACCTCGTCCGGTATGGTCGTTCTGAAGAACGTCCGGGCGATGGTCACGTTGAAGCTGGACACCGCCAGGGGCACGATCAAGATCCACGGGGTATCCCGCAGATGCAGGATCTGGGTGTTGACCATGTAGGACGCCGCCATGCCGCCGCCGAAGATCATGGGGATGAACACCACGATGGCCATGAAGCCGTTGAGCTTATACTCCCGCCGGGACAGCACATAGCCCATCAGGGAGGTGAGGATCACGCCCAGCACCGTGCCGATGGCGGTGACGTACACCGACACCCACAGGGCGTGGAGGATGGTCTGCCGCTGGCCCCAGAGGTATTTGTACGCGTCGGCGGAGAAGGTCTCCGCGGTGACGAATATCTGGTAGCCCTGGCGGCGAATCACGTCGTTGTTGGTGATGGAGATGATGAAGATGAATACGATGGGCAGGAAGCACGCCAGCGCCAGGATCAGGAAGAAGATATTGAAGATGACGTTGGTGGCGGGCTTGATGCGGTTGAGGCGGGTGACGCCCTCGTTGAACTTGGACTTCTGTTCTTTTTCCTTTGCCATGTGACCCACCTCCTCAGATAAGCGCGCTGGCCTTGTCGACCTTACGCACGATGCCGTTGGCGATCAGGATGGTGATGCAGCCGATCACGCTCTGGAACAGGCTGGCCGCCGCCGTCTTGCCAAGGCTGGTGGAGCCGTTGACCAGCATCTGGTATATCTTCACGTCGAAAGTGGCCACTACAGGCGTCAGGGGCTGGTTAGCGCCCCGGGACACCTGGTAGAACAGGCCGAAGTCCGAGGAGAAGATGTGGCCCACCGCCAGGATGAACATCATGATGATGATGGGACGCAGACTGGGAAGGGTGATGTATCGGCCCTGCTGGAACTTGTTGGCCCCGTCCAGCACCGCCGCCTCGTACAGCGTGGAGTCGATGCCCGTGATGCTGGCCAGGTACACCACCATGCTGTATCCGATGGATTTCCAGACGTGCATGATGACCAGTATGTAGGGCCAGTATTTCGCCGTGCCGTACCAGTTGATGTTTTTCCCGCCGAACGCCCGGATCAGGGAGTTGAGCAGGCCCTTGTCGGTGATCAGGAAGGCATATACGAAGTAGGTGACCACGACCCAGCTCATGAAGTGGGGCATGAACATCAGGGTCTGGTAGGTCTTCGACTTGCGCTTGGAGTAGATGTTGCTGATCATGATGGCCAGCGTCACCGGCAGCACGATGTCCAGGACGATGAACACCACGTTGTACAGGATCGTGTTGCGGAATATCTGTGGGAAGTCCCGCAGCCCGAAGAAGTACTCGAAGTTGTCCAGGCCGATCCAGCCGCTGTTCAGCAGGCTGGTGATGAAGCCCGCGCCCGGGGTGATCTTGTAGTCCTTGAATGCGATGATCACGCCGAACATGGGCAGGTAGCAGAACAGCGCGTACCACACGAAGGTGGGCAGCGCCAGCAGGCTCAATTCCGAGTCATCCTTGCTCCAGCGCCGCTTCTTCGGCTTTTTCGGCTGTTCCAATGGTTTTTTGACCTCGATCTCCGTCATTGAAATGCGTCTCCCTCCTCTTGTTGACAAAATAGACAATTCCTTGCGCCAGCTTGTCATGTCGATTATACATTTTTTCCTGTGCGCGATATAGTTGCCAAAGGGCATTTCGTAGTGTCAAAAGGATACCTTTCCAAAAATTTTGTTAAAATGTTTTTCAGACGGCCCGTCCCGGGCGCGGCAAACTACACAAAACGGGCCTCGCCCGTATGTGTGAAATGCCGATTTTTGGAAATTCCTCGATCTCCCACTTCCTCTTGACCCCGTTTCCCTGTTAATATGGACGGAGAAACAGCGCGGGACCGCCCGCATGCGGTCCCGAACACGAAAAAGGAGTTATATTATTTATGGAGACGAAGATCCACTTGACCGGCACACTGCCGGAGCATTGGCAGGAGGCGCTGGCGGAGCTGGCGCCGGACCTGGGCTTTGTCCCGGCGGAAAAGGGGCTGGAGATCGCCTGCGAGAAGGGCGATGCCCTCGCCGTGGAGAGCGACGGCAAGTCCGTTTGCCTCACCTGGGCGGAGCCCATCCAGTTCTACCGCGCCTTGAGCCTGATCCCCTGCCCCCTCGCGGCCTGCGCCATCCGGGAGCAGCCCCGGTTCGGCAGCGCGGGCGTGATGTTCGACTGCTCCCGCAACGCGGTGCTGAAGCCGGACGCGGTGCGCTTCTTCATCCGGAAGATGGCGCTGATGGGACTGAACCTGGGGATGCTGTACACCGAGGACACCTACGAGATACCGGAGCAGCCCTTCTTCGGCTACAAGCGGGGGCGGTATACCTACGACGAACTGAAGGCCCTGGACGATTACGCGGCGCTGTTCGGCGTGGAGCTGTGCGCCTGCATTCAGGTGCTGGGCCATCTGAAGCGGGCGCTGCACTGGCCCGCGTTCCACCACCTGCGGGACAACGACGAGGTGCTGCTGGCGGACCTGGACGAGACGTATGAGCTGATCGAGCAGATGATCCGGGCGGCCAGCGCCCCCTTCCGCTCCCGCCGCATCCACATCGGCATGGACGAGGCCTACGGCGTGGGCCTGGGCGCCCACCTGGCGAAGTACGGCTACGAGGACCCCCGGTCGGTGATCGGGCGGCATTTGAGCCGGGTGCTGGACATCACGGACAAGTACGGCCTTGAACCTATGATGTGGAGCGATATGTACTTCCACCTGGACGGCCACGACTACCACAGCGGCGGGATGCCCTCGGAAAAGGCCATCGCCGCCGTGGACCGGCGGGTGAGCCTGGTCTACTGGGACTATTACCACGCCAAGGAGGAGCAGTACGCCCAGGCGCTGGAAAAGCACGCGGCCTTCAAGGTCCCCACGGTGTTCGCCGGCGGGCTGTGGACCTGGCCCGGTCCCGCCCCCGCCTATCCCCTGGCCGTGGAGAACACCGTCGCGGGCCTTACCGCCTGCATGAAGGCGGACGTGGACACGGTGATCGCCACCGCCTGGGGCGATAACGGCGCGGAGACCAATATGCTCACCGCCCTGCTGGGGATGCAGCTGTACGGCGAGATGACCTACACCGGCGTATATGACGAAAAGGCGCTGGCGGCCCGATTCCGCCGCTGCTGTGACGCCGACGCCCAAGCGTTTTTGGACTTGAGCCGGATGAACTACACCCCGGAGATGACGAACCGCCCCGCCGACCCGGCCAATGTCTGCAAGTTCATGCTCTACCAGGACCCGCTGGTGGAACTGTTCGAGGCGGACACGGAGGGCTTCGCCCTGGCGGAACACTTTGACGCGCTGGTGCCGCTATACGCCCGGTACGCGAAGGAGAACCCCGCCTACGGGCTGCTATTTGAACATTACGCGGTCATGGCCCACGCCCTGGCGCTGAAATGCGCCTGGCATGAGCGGGCCGCCAAGGCGGTCCGTGCCGGCGACCGGGAGATGGCGTCGGAACTGGCCGCCGGCATCCCGGACACCATCGAGGCGCTGGAGGTGCTGCGCCGTATCTGGCGGCGGCTGTGGGAGTCCACCAACAAGCCCAACGGCTTTGAGGTGATCGAGGTCCGGCTGGGCGGCGTCATCGCCCGGCTGGACACCGCCCAGGAGAAGATGGCCGACTTCGCCGCCGGGGTGACGGACGACATCCCGGAGCTGACCGAGCCGTCCCTTATCTGCAAGCGCCGGCCGGACAACTCCATCGGCTGCACCAACACCATGGACGAGATCGCCACCCCCAGCCGCATCGACTACTGAAAAAGGTACAAAAAAAGAAGCGGGCAGGATTGCTCGCTTCTTTTTTGTGCTTTGTTATGCCGGGACTTACGCTTCCTCGGAGGGCTCGTCCACTTCCGGAGCCACGCCGGAGGCCTCGCCGGTAGCGGAGACCTCATAGACCAGCGCGTCGCCCTCCGGCTCGGGATCTGCCTCGGGGGCCTTGGGCGCGCGGGGACGGGCCGGTTCCGGCTCGATCAGGGCGCGGATGGACAGGCTGATCTTCTGCTTGTCCTCGTCGATGGCCGTGATCTTGGCATCCACTTCCTGCCCCACGGACAGGACCTCGTCGGGCTTGCCGATGCGCCGGTTGGCGATCTGGGAGATGTGGATCAGGCCGTCCACGCCCGGCACCACCTCGGCAAACGCGCCGAAGGGCATCAGCTTGACCACCTTCACGCTGGCCACGTCGCCGACCTTGTAGGCGCCGGTGAACTTCAGCCAGGGGTTATCCTCCGCCTTGCGGTAGCCCAGGGAGATCTTCTTCTTCTCCGGATCGAAGCTGATGACGTGGACCTCCACCTGCTGGCCGACGGACAGCACGTCCTCCGGCTTGCGGATGCGGTCCCAGCTGATCTCGGAGACATGGACCATGCCGTCCACGCCGCCGATGTCCACGAACGCGCCATAAGAGGTCATGCTCTTGACGGTGCCCTGGTAGACCTTGCCGTTTTCGATCTCGGCCCACAGCTTCTCGCTCTTCTCCCGGCGCTCACGGGCAGCGACGCTGCGGATGGAGCCGACCACGCGCTTGCGGGAGCGGTTGACCTCGGTGATGCGGAAGCGGACCGTCTGGCCCACCAGCGTACTCATGGGCTCCTCCCGGCCCAGGCCGGTCTGGGAGGCGGGGATGAACACGCGGATGCCCTTGATGTTGATGACAACGCCGCCCTTATTTTCCTCGGAGACCTTGCCCTCCAGAACGGTGCCGTCCTCATAGGCGGCCTCCACGTCGGTCCAGCTCTTGGCCGCGTCCAGACGCCGCTTGGACAGCTGCACCGTGCCCTCCACGTCGTTGACGCGGACCACGGAAGCCTGGATCTCGTCGCCGACCTTCACCAGGTCGTTGATATCCACGCCGGGCTTATCGTTGGTAAACTCGGATACGGATATGTATCCGGAGTGCTTGGTGGGCAGATCGACGGTGATCTCGGTAGAGCCAATGGCCGCTACGGTGCCGGTGACGGTGTCGCCGTTGTGGATGGTGCGGATGGAATCCTCCAGCAGCTGGTCGAAGCTCTTCTCCCCGCTCTCGGGAGCCGCCTCCGCCGCGGGCGCTTCCTCCGCTGCGGGAGCCTCTTCCGCCACAGGCGCTTCCTCCGCCGCAGGCATCTCCTCCGCCGCAGGCATCTCCTCCGCCGGGACCGTCTCTGCCGCGGGCGCCGCCTCCTCCACAGGAGTCTCCTCCGCCGCAGGGGCCTCCTCAGCAACAGGTTCCTCTTTGATGATCTCGGACTCGTTCATTTTGCTTACAACCTCCTTAATTATCCACGAGGGCGTTGAAGCGCCGGCTGTCACACCGACGGATTCGCACCCAGATAAGACATTCATGTCCAGCTCGCCCGCGTTTTCCACGAACAGCACCTTCCCGCAGCACGCGGCGCATATCTCCGCCAAGTGTATGCTGTTGGCGCTGTGCCTGCCCCCGACCACCACCATGGCGTCGCAGGACGCGGCAAGCTGTCTGGCTTCTTTCTGCCTAGTACTCGTAGTATCGCATATTGTATCAAATAACTTGGAATTTGTACACTGTTTTTTTAAGGAATTAATACTTTGTTCACTATTTTCTTTGTTGGAGGTGGTCTGAAAAACCACCGTGAGAGGCGTATTTGGGGGAATTTGGTTGCGATCCATCCAATTTTGGAAGTCCGCCATGTCCCGGACCACCGCCGCGCCGCTGCACCAGCCGCAGATACCCTGGACCTCCGGGTGGTCCGGTTCGCCGAACACCACCACCTGCCGGCCCTCTTCCGACGCCTGCTCCACGATCAGGTGGATGCGGGACACCTTGGGGCAGGTGGCGTCCACCACCCGGCAGTTTTTCCCCTCCAGCAGCCGCAACGCGGCCCTGGCCACGCCGTGGGCACGGATGAGGACCGTGGCGCCGTCCGGCACTTCCTCCGGCGAGGCTGCCGTGGACAGGCCCATTTTCTCCAGCCGGCCCACCACGTCCCGGTTGTGGGTCAGCTCCCCCAGGCTCCAGCAGCCGCCGCCGGAGGAGAGCGTCTCCTCCGCCATACGCACCGCCCGGTCCACGCCGAAGCAGAATCCGGCGCTGGCCGCCACCGTCACCTTCATCGGCCTGCCTCCCCGCCGAAACGCTCCGCGATCAGCGCGCACACGGCGTCGATGCTCTCCTCCAGCGTCATGTCCGACGTGTCCAGGATCACCGCGTCCTCCGCCGCCTTCAATGGCGCGGCGGCGCGGTGAGAGTCCTGCTCGTCCCGGCGGGCCATGTCCGCTGTCACCTCGGCGAGGGCGCTTTTGTCGCCCTTGGCGGCCAGTTCCGCCAGCCGCCGGGCGGCGCGGGCTTGCAGCGACGCGGTCAGAAATATCTTCAGCCCCGCCTGGGGCAGCACCACCGTGCCGATGTCGCGCCCGTCCATGATCACGCTCTGGGTCCGGGCCGTGTCCCGCTGCATATCCAGCAGAAACGCCCGCACGGCGGGGATGGCGGACACCGCCGAGGCGTACATGGACGCCTCCGGGGTCCGGATGGGACCGGACACGTCCTCCCCGTTCAAAAACATCCGCTGGGTCCCGTCGGGGCCGTAGTCGAAGCGGATGTCCAGCCCCGGCAGCAGCGCGGCCACATCGTCGGCGCTGTGGGGGTCTGCCTCCGCCCGGCGTGCGGCCAGGCCCACGGTGCGGTAGATGGCGCCCGTGTCCACATAGAGGAAGCCGCACCGGGCTGCCGCAGCCTTGGCGATGGTGCTTTTGCCCGCCCCGGAGGGGCCGTCGATGGCGACAGAGCGCAGTTTTTCAGTCATGATGTATGTCCTTTCCCACGGCCAGTCCGGCGCAGCGGCCGGTGGCCCATGCGATCTGTAAGTTGAAGCCGCCTGTGTAGGCGTCCAGGTCCAGCACCTCTCCGGCCAGATACAGCCCGCGGACCAGCTTGGAGGCCATGGTCCGGGGGTCCACCTGGCGCACATCCACGCCTCCGCCGGTGACGATGGCCTCCGCCACGGGCCGGGGACCGCTCAACGGCACGGGGAACGCCTTGATCACGCCCCCCAGCGCCCGGCGCTTCTCCCGCGTCAGGTCGTGGGCCTTCGTCTCCGGTGGGATATCAGCCAGCCGCAATACCACGGGGATCAGGCTCCGGGGCAGCAGCTCCGTCAGGGCGTTGGCCATGTCCCGGTTGTGGAACTTCTCCAGGTCCCGCAATATACGCCCGTCCAGCCGCTCGGCGTTCAGGGCGGGCTTGAAGTCGATACGCAGCGCGTACTGCCTCTCCCCCCACCGGCGCATATGGGCGCTGGCGGACAGCACCAGCGGCCCGGACACGCCGAAGTGGGTGAACAGCATCTCCCCCCGCTCGGTGTAGAGGGCCTTCCCGTCCTCCAGCACCGTCACGTCCACGTTCCGGGGCGCGAAGCCGGCCATCTGGCCGCAGTAGGCCTCGGGGCTGGCCAGCGGCACCAGGGACGCCCGGGCAGGGACGACGCTGTGGCCCAGGGCGGAGGCCATGGCGTACCCGTCCCCGGTGGAGCCGGTGGCGGGATAGGACAGCCCGCCGGTGCAAAGTACGGCCCCGCGGCAGGGTATCTCCCCTTCCGCCGTGGCCACGGCCCGCACCGCGCCGTCCTCCGTCACGATGGCCGAGGCCTTTTCCCGCACATGGCGCACGCCCAGGCCCTTCACCCAGCGGACCAGCGCGCCGGCGATGTCGTTGGCGTCATCGCTCACGGGGAACACCCGGCCGCCCCGCTCCGTCTTCAGCGGCACACCCAGCTTTTCCGAGAAAAAGGCCATGACCGCCTCCGGCGGGAACGCGGTGAAGGCGCTGTACAGGAATTTTGGGTTGGTGGGCACGTTGGCCAGCGCCGTCCTCACGTCGCAGTGGTTCGTCAGGTTGCACCGGCCCTTTCCCGTGATCCGCAGCTTCCGGCCCAGGACCGCGCCCGGCTCCAGCAGCGTCACGGCAAGGCCCTGCTCCGCCGCGGTCCCGGCAGCCATCAGTCCGGCGGCGCCCCCGCCGATCACCACTGCGTCAACTCTCTGTGAATACCCCATATTCGCTCCACAGCTTCTCCAGATAGCCGAAGGTGTCGTCCAGGGAATCCCGCCGCCGGTTGGCAACCGCCACGATCAGGGCGTTGATAAGGCTCATGGGCGCCACCAGCGAGTCCAGGAAGGACACCATGTCGCTCTTGGCGTAGAGCTTCACGTCCGCCAGCCGCGCCGACGGCGAGCGCTCGTTGTCGGTCAGGGCGATGACCGTGGCCCCCTGGCGCTTGGCAAATTCCATGGCCTTGAGGGAGTTGGCCGAATAGCGGGGGTAGCTGATGCCCACGTACACGTCCCCCGGGCCGATGTGCATGATCTGCTCGTAGACCTCGTTGGCGGTGGTGTCATGGACCAGGCGCACGTCCTCCACCAGCAGATTCATATAAAATCCCATGAAGCTGGCCAGGGACGCGGACGAGCGCATCCCCACGATGTACAGGTGCTTCGCCCCGCCGATGGCCTCCACCGCCCGGTCAAAGTCGGCCCGGTCCAGCTTCTCCATGGAGGATTGCAGGTTCTCCTCATCGGAGGTCATCACGGCCTTCAGCACGTCCGCGCCGTCCAGCATATCCTTTGCCACCGCGATGCGCTGCACGCTGGTCAGGCGGCTGCGGACCATCTCCTGCATGGCCCGGCGCATACCGGGGTAGCCGTCGAAGCCCAGTTCCGTGGCGAAGCGGACCACCGTGGACTCGCTCACGCCCACAGTCCGGCCCAATTTCCCGGCGGTCATGAAGGCCGCTTTGTCGTAATTTTCGGTGATATACCGGGCGATCAGGCGCTGGCCCTTGCTGAACCGGCGCTCTCCGGACCCCAGCAGCGAAAGTATATCCTTCTCCATATCCCTCTCCCGTTCTGTGCATTACCGCGCACAGTGACTATGATACTTGCATTTTTGCAAAAATGCAAGTATTCCGCGCAAATTTTCACTGTTCCTGCAAACAGCGGCCGATTTTCCGGCAGGGATAGGCGATTTTAAAGGTTTTTGAGGTAGGAAATTTCATCCGCCGTCATGTTCCGCCACTTCCCGGCGGGCAGGGAGCCCAGGGTGACCGCGCCCTCCGCCACCCGGATCAGCCGCGTCACCTCTAGGCCGCAGGCGGCGCACATCCGGCGCACCTGGCGGTTTTTCCCCTCATGGATGACGATCTGGACCTCCGCGGCGGGCCCCTTCCGCTCCACCAGCGTCACGGCGGGCCGGGCGATCGGTTCCCCCTCCAGGCGGTCCATGGCCCGCATCGCCGCCAGGCTCCCGGGGATGTCCTCCCCCCGGACAAAAACGGTGTACACCTTGTCTACCCGGTGGGACGGGTGCATCAGACGGTTGGCCGCCTCGCCGTCGTCGGTGAGGATCAGCAGCCCCTCCGAGTCCATGTCCAACCGCCCCACGGGGTACAGCCGCCCCCCGGCCCCGGCGGTGAGGTCCGCCACGGTGGGCCGGCCATGCTCGTCGTGCATGGTGGTGACGGTCCCCTTTGGCTTGTGCAGCACTATGTACCGCCGGCGCTCCGGCAGGCGCAGAGGCTTGCCGTCCACCCGCACGTTGTCCGTGTCCGGGTCCGCGCCGTCGCCCAGCGACGCCGCCGCGCCGTTCACCGTCACCCGCCCGGCGCGGATCATCTCCTCCGCCGCCCGGCGGGAGGCCAGTCCCGCCGACGATATGAGTTTTTGCAGCCTCTCCTTCACCTGACCTCCTCCACGATATCGAACTCTACTCGAATATCTCCATGACCCGCTCCCAGAAGGTCGGCTCGTCCGCCGGGACCTGGGCCACGTCCTGGGCGTACAGCAGCGCCGCGCGCCCCGCCTCCGCGCCGTCCACATAGACCACCGCCTCGCCGGCCGGGGTCCCCGCGGCCACGTCCGCGTACACGAACGCCGGCAGCCGGTACTCCACCCGCAGTTCTTCGTCCCGCCGGTGCAGCACGGACAGCGGCCCCTCCGCCGCCACTGCCACCGCGTCGGCCTCGCCGCCGATCACCGGCACGGACCAGCTGGCGCCCGCCAGCGCGTCGTCCCAGCCGTACAGCCCGTAAGCCCAGTCGTAGAGCGCCTTGTGGTCAGCCCAGTCGTCCGGGTCGGATAGGGTCACGCAGATAAGGGTGAGCCCGTCCCGCTCACAGGCCGTCACCAGGGTCCGCCCGGCGGCCTGGGTGTAGCCCGTCTTGACGCCGAACACGCCCTCGCACTCCCGCAGCAGCCGGTTGTGGTTCTCAAAGGTCCTCTCCCCGACGGTCCGCTCCGCCGTGGAGACGATCTGGCGGAAATCCTCGTGCCGCAGCGCCTCCCGGGTGATAAGAGCCAGGTCCCGGGCGCTGGCATAATGGTCCTCGGCGTCCAGGCCATTGGCGTTGGCGAAATGGGTGTTGGCGCAGCCCAGCGCCTGGGCCTTTTCGTTCATCAGCGCCGCGAACGCCTCCACGCTGCCCGCCGAATAGCAGGCCAGCGCCACCGCCGCGTCGTTGCCGGACGCCAGCATCAGCCCGTACAGCAGGTCCCGCACGGTGATGCGCTGGCCGGGGGTCAGATACATGGACGAGCCCTCGATCCCCGTCCACGCCGGGTCGATCACCACCAGGCCGTTGAGGTCGCACCGCTCCAATATGAGCAGCGCCGTCATGATCTTGGTGGTGGAGGCGATGAGCATCCGCTCGTCCGCCGCCTGTTCGTACAGCACCTGGCCGGTCCCGGCCTCCATGACGAGCGCCGCGTGGGCCGAGAGTTCCGGCTCCTCCGCCGCCCGGGCGGAAACCGGAACGCCCAGCGCCAGCGCGAAGGCCAGCAGCACCGCCGCTATATATCTCATAATAAGCACCGCCTTTCAGCAGTGCTTATTATTACCCTCTTTGGCTTTTTTAGCCTTGGCCGCCGCCGCTTTTCTCCCGCTTGGCGAGAAACCGCTCCAGCCGCTCCAACAGCTCCGGCACCATGTCCAGCAGCCGGTCCGCCGTGGAGAACGCCGGCGCCTGCACGGCCAACATCCGTGCCCCGCCGTCCTTCGCCAGCAAAAACCCCACCGGCTCCAGCTTTACCGCCGCGCCGCCGCCGCCCCAGATACCGGGCTTGGCAGGGGCCGCCGACTTGTCGCTGCCGCCGGAGGCGAAGCCGAAGCTCAACCGGGACACGGGCAGCAGCGTCGCCCCGTCCGGCGTGGTGATGGGCGTGCCCACCACGGCGTCCGGATCGACCATGGCCTTGATCTTCTCCATGGCCCCCTCCATCAGTTCGCTCACCGCCTGATCCGCCATAAAAACATCATTCCCTTTCGCGTTGATACCGAAAGTATTCCCGCAAAAGGGCCGTTCCAAAACACACCGCCGCGGCCAAGAGCGTCCCCAGCCGGGCTTTTACCGCCACCGCGCCGTCCAGCACGGTGGGGCCGCCGGAAAAGTCCGCCCCGGCGTAGAGATCCACGCTGCCGACGCGCTCCCCGATCATGCCCCGGATGCCCTCCATCGCCGCCCCCGCCCGGGCGTAGGCCATGGCGGTGCGGAAGGGGTCGCCGCCCCCGGCGATGAAGTGCAGCCGCAGCGCGTCCAGACGCACCCGCCGGATGGTCTTTCCCGCCCTTTTCCGGCAGCGCAGCGCCGCCCGGGACAGCACCGCCGGCGGTATCCGCCGGGATACGCGTTTTCTGCCGCCGCGGATCTTATCCTGCCGCCGCCTCTCCCCCGGCAGGCGCCGGACCGGAACGGGGCCGGCCGTCACCGTGAGGGAAAAGGCGCCCGCGGCGTACCGGGCGCGAAGGCCCACCGGCATGAGCAGCAAAAGTGCCGCTACTGTCGGTGCGGCCAGGATGACGAGGATGGTCAAGGGGTCACAGGCTCCTCCTTTTCAGGGGTATGTACATCCTCCGCCGACGCCTGCTCCATCTCCCTGGCGGCTTCCTCCGCCGCCCGCAGCTGGTCCACCTTCTTTTGCAGCTGCACCGCCGCGTCGCTTCCGCTCATCTCCGGCAGGGGCGGCAGTTCGTCCAGTCCCGACACGCCCACCGTCCGCAGAAAGAGGTCCGTGGTCCTATACAGGGTGGGCCGGCCCACCGCCTCCAGGTGGCCGCAAGGCTCGATCATGCCCCGCTCCGTCAGCACGCCCACGGTGTAGGAACTGTCCACGCCCCGCATCTGCTCGATGTAGGCCCGGGTCACCGGCTGGAAGTAGGCCACGATAGCCAGCACCTCCAGGGACGCGGGGGACAGCTTGGGCGGCCGGCGCTGCTCCAGGGCGCGGGTGATGGCGGCGGCGTGTTCCGGGGCGCTGTGCATCTGCAAAGCGTCGTTGAGCCGCACGATGCGGATGCCCCGGCCGGCGGCCTCGTATTCCTCCGCCAGTTCCGCCCCGGCGGCCAGCACCGCCTCCTCATCCGCGTCCAGCACCAGCGCGATGCGCTCGGCCCGCACCGGTTCGCCGGAGGCGAACAGGATGGCCTCGATGCCGCTTTTCAGTTCTATTTTATCCATAATCGATGTTCTCCAAAATGGCCTCGGTGTCGCCGCCGGTGAAGCGCACGGCGTAATCGTCCCCGTCCCGGTCGATGGTCACGCTGCCCATGGAACACATGGTCAGCAGGGACAAAAACGTGGCCACCACCTCCGAGCGGCTGGACGCCATGGCGTACAGCGTCCGCAGCGAGGAGCTTCCCTTTCCCCGCAGGTACTCGATCAGCTGCCGGCTCTTATCCTGCACCGAGTAGACGATGGGCCGCGGCACAGGCACCCGCGCCTCCTGCTCCGGCGCCGGCACGCCCTTTTGCAGCATCCCGGCCAGGGCCGCCAGCAGCTCCCAGCCCTCGTGGCGGTAATCATACTCCCCGTACCGGGGCAGCGGCTCCCCCGGCGTGGAGAAGAGCAGCGCCCCCTGTTCCAGCGCCGCACCCAGGCCGGGGATGCGCTCTTTCACCGCGGCGAAGGCGTCCCGGCTTTGCAGCTGCTCCAGGCTGGTCATCAGCAGCTCCAATTCGGAGACCTCCTCCGTGCCGGCCAGGAGCGTTTTGGTCTTGATGTACACCAGATGGGACGCCATCTGCACGAACTCGCTGGCCACCTCCAGGTCCATGCTCTGCATCCGGGCCAGCCACGCCAGGTACTGGTCCAGGATGTCCGCGATCTTGATGTCCCGGATCTCTATTTTGTTTTTCGCCAGGAGCATCAGAATGAGGGTCAGCGGGCCTTCAAAGTCCTGCATCTCCTCCTTCGTCCTGATGACGCCCTCCAGGTGAAAGGTGGGGTTTTCCATGTGTCAGCTCACCAATTTGAATCCATATTCCGCGAGGAAAAAGAGCTTGTCGTATACCCAGCCCGTGACCGAGCCAAGCACACCGGAGACGCTGCCCGTGGCCACCAGCAGCATCAGCACGATCATGCCGTACCGCTCGTAGCGCATCAGCTTTGCGTAGGCGCTGTCGCTCAAAAAGGAGAACAGCACCTTGGACCCGTCCAGGGGCGAGATGGGCAGCAGGTTGAATATCGCCAGGGAGAGGGAGAGATACGCGGTGGTCCACACCGTCTCCAGCACCGCCCGGGCCGCGGCGCTGTCCGTCTCCAGATAGAGCGGCCTGTACAGCAGCCCGTATAAAAACAGGAACACGGCGGCGATGACAAGATTGCTCACCGGCCCGGCCAGGGCGGTGAGGGCCATCCCCTGCCGGGGCTTTTTGAAGTTGTACATATTCACCGGCACGGGCTTGGCCCACCCGAAGCGGAACAGCACCATCATCACCAGGCCCCAGGGGTCGATGTGCCGGATGGGGTTCAATGTCAGCCGCCCGGCGTCCTTGGCCGTGCGGTCGCCCAGGGCGTAGGCCACCGCCCCGTGGCTCAACTCGTGGAGCGTGATGCACAGCAGGGCCGGGATCACGGCCATGAGCATATCCGTCAGCACCGACCAGTCCAGGTTCCGGAATACGTTCGCAAATGACGCCATATCACACCCAGGCGGATATCGCCGCCAGCAGTTCCTGGCGGCCGGTGCGCTTCTCCGCCGAAAACGGCAGCAGCGGCACGTCCTCCCCCAGGTCCAGTGTCTCGCGGATCAGGGCCAGATTTGGCTCCATCTCCGACTTTTTCAGCTTGTCCCACTTATTGGCCGCCACCGCGAAGGGACAGCCGCACCCGGCGAACAGCGCGTGCATATCCCGGTCCAGCGCCGTGGGCGCGTGGCGTCCGTCCACGATCTGCACGCCGAAGCGGATGCGTTCGCTCTCGGCGAAAAAGTCCTCCATCAGCGCGCCCCACCGCTCCCGCTCCGCCTGGGACACACGGGCGTAGCCGTAGCCGGGCAGGTCCACGAACCAGACCCGGTCCCCCACGAGGAAGTAGTTGATGTTGGTGGTCTTGCCGGGGCTGGCCCCCACCCGGGCCAGGTTCTTCCGCCCCAGCAGGCAGTTGACGACGGAACTCTTTCCCACGTTGGACTTGCCCGCGAACACCACCAGGGGCCGGTCGTCCCGGATAAAGTCCCGCTTGCGTCCGGCGGACTTTACGAACACCGCCGGCTCAAGGCGCAGCATTTTCTTCCTCCCGGCAGAGGGCGGCGTCCAGCACCGTCTCCACCCGGCTGGCGGTGATGAAGTTCAGCGCCGCCCGGACGGTCTGGTCGATCTCGGCAAGGTCCGGCTCGTTCTCCGCGGGGATGATGACCGTGTGGATGCCGGCCCGCAGGGCGGCCATGGTCTTTTCCCGCAGGCCCCCGATGGGCAGCACCCGGCCCCGGAGGGTGATCTCCCCGGTCATGGCCACGTCCTGCCGCACCGGGACGCCCGCCAGGGCGGACACCAGGCCCGTGCAGATGGTGACCCCCGCCGACGGCCCGTCCTTGGGCACGGCCCCCTCGGGGAAGTGGATGTGGATATCCTTATTCTTGTAGAAATCCGGGTCCACGCCCAGCGCCGCGGCGTTGGCGCGGATATAGGTCAGCGCCGCCCGGGCGGACTCCTTCATCACGTCGCCCAGGTTCCCGGTCATCTCCAGCTTCCCGGCGCCGTCCATGACGCCCACCTCGGCGTCCAGCATCTCGCCGCCGGCGCTGGTCCAGGCAAGGCCGTGAACAAGGCCCACCTCCGCCGTACCGCCGGCACGGGTGTCCCGATACTTGGCCGGGCCAAGGAACTCCTCCAGGGAGCCTGCCCGCAGGTACTTTGTCTTGAACCTGCCCGCCACGATACCGGCCGCCGTCTTGCGGCACACCGCTGCCAGCTGCTGCTCCAGACGGCGCACGCCGCTCTCCCGGGTATAGCGGGCAACTATTTCCCGCATGGCCCCGTCGTTGATGCGAAGCTGGTTGCCGTTGAGCCCGTGCTTTTTCCGCTGCTTTGGCAGCAGGTGATCCCGGGCGATGGCTAGCTTCTCCTCGTCGGTGTATCCGGCGAACTCCACCACCTCCATCCGGTCCAGCAGTGCCGGCGGGATGGTATCGGCGGTGTTGGCGGTGGTGATGAAAAACACGTTGCTCAAGTCAAAGGGCAGTTCCAGAAAGTGATCTCTGAACTGGCTGTTCTGCTCCGGGTCCAGCGCCTCCAGCAGCGCCGCGGAGGGGTCGCCCCGGTAGTCGGAACCCAGCTTGTCGATCTCGTCCAGCACCATCACCGGGTTGCGGCTGCCGGCCTGCTGGATGCCCGCCATGATCCGGCCGGGCATGGCGCCCACATAGGTCTTGCGGTGGCCCCGTATCTCCGCCTCGTCGTGGATGCCGCCCAGGGAGATGCGGCACAGCTTCCGGCCCATGGCCCGGGCGACGGACAGGGCCACGCTGGTCTTGCCGGTCCCCGGAGGCCCCAGCAGGCACAGGATGGAGCCCTTCTGATCCGGCGCCAGACGGCGCACAGAGACATATTCCACGATCCGGTCCTTGATCTTCTCCAGGCCGAAGTGGTCCGCGTCCAGCGCCCGGCGCACCGCCGCCGGGTCCAGATCGTCCTCCGTCTCCTTCGTCCAGGGTATCTCCAGGCACACGTCCAGATAGCTGCGGATGACCGCGGCCTCGGCGCTGCCGAAAGGCTGCTTTGCCAGGCGGCCGATCTCCTTGTATAGCTTGGCCTCTACCTCATGGGGCAGCTTGGCGGCGGCCACGGCGTTGCGGTACTCCTCCAGATCGTCGGAGCCGCTGTCCTCCTCCCCCAGCTCGGCCTGGATGGTACGCAGCTGCTCCCGCAGGAACATCTCCCGCTGGACCTGCTTCATCCGCTTGGCGGCCTCCTCGTGGATGGACTGCTCCATGTCCAGGATGTCCAGCTCCCAGCGGATAAGGCGGTTCACCAGCGCCAGCCGGCGCATGGGGCGCAGTTCCTCCAGCACCATCTGCTTCTGGTCGGCCCGCATATAGATGTTCTGGGTCACATAGTCGGCCACATACCCGGCGTCGGTGCTGTGCAGGATGTCCCGCAGGATGTCCGTCAGGTCCAGGCCGGAATTCTGGGCATACTTCTCCAGCAGCCCGTAGCACTGGCGGATCAGCGCCTCGCTCTTCACGGCGGTGCGGCTGCCCGGCTCCTCGGCCAGCAGCTCCACCCGGGCGGTAAAGTAGGGCTTCGTGCCGGTGATGCGGCTCAAATACCCCCGGGAAGTCCCCTCCACCATCACCTTCGCGCCCTCCTCGTCCGGCACGCGCAGCACTTGCAGCACGCGGCAGACGGTGCCCACGTTGAACAGTCCGTCCGCGCCGGTGACCGTCTCGGCGGAGGCGTCCCGCTGGGCGGTGAGATACACCGTCTGGTCGGTCTCCATGGCCGCGTCCAGCGCCGCCAGGGATTCCGCCCTCTCCACGTCGAATATGAGCCTCATGCCCGGGAACACGCAGATGCCCCGCAGCGGTATGAGGGGATAGACCCGATAACGGGAAACAGTCGCAGCTTCAGTATCCATATAATAACCTCATGGGCCGCACAGAACGTGCGGCCCGGTGTTTCATGATGCGTCTTGCGTCAGGCGGCGTCTTCTGTAAATGACCGGCCGGGAGCCGTTTTTGACGCTGTCGGCGGTGATGATGACCGTCTCGATGGTGTTGTCCGACGGCACCTCGAACATCAACTCCGTCATCAGCCCCTCCATGATGCTCCGCAGGCCCCGGGCGCCGATGTCCATGTCGATGGCCTTGTCGGCGATGGCCTCCAGGGCCTTGGGGTCGAACTCCAGCTTCACGTCGTCGTAGGCCATCAGCGCCTGGTACTGCTTCACCAGGGCGTTTTTCGGCTCGGTGAGGATGCGGACCAGGTCCGCCCGCGTCAGGCTGTCCAGGGTGGTGATCACGGGGAGCCGGCCGATCAACTCCGGGATGATGCCGAATTTCAGCAAATCGTGGCTCTGCACATGGCGCAGCACCTCGCCCACGTCCTTCTCCTTCCGGCTGGACACCTCCGCGCCGAAGCCCATGCTCTTGCGGTCCAGGCGGTTCTCGATGATCTTCTCCAGCCCGTCGAAGGCCCCGCCGCAGATGAACAGGATGTTGCTGGTGTCGATGTGGATGAACTCCTGGTGGGGGTGCTTGCGCCCGCCCTGGGGCGGCACGGCGGCCACGGTCCCCTCCAGGATCTTCAGCAGCGCCTGTTGTACGCCCTCGCCGGACACGTCCCGGGTGATGGAGGTGTTCTCGCTCTTGCGGGAGATCTTATCGATCTCGTCGATGTAGATGATGCCCTGCTGGGCACGCTCCACGTCAAAATCCGCCGCTTGCAGCAGCCGCAGGAGGATGTTCTCCACGTCCTCGCCCACATAGCCGGCCTCCGTCAGGGTGGTGGCGTCGGCGATGGCGAAGGGGACGTTGAGCATCCGGGCCAGGGTCTGGGCGAACAGGGTCTTGCCGCTGCCCGTAGGCCCCACCAGCAGGATGTTGGACTTTTGCAGGTCCACGTCGTTCCCGCCCCGGCGGAGGACGCGCTTATAGTGGTTGTATACCGCCACGGCCAGGGACACCTTGGCCCGGTCCTGGCCGATCACATAATCGTCCAGGGCCTTCTTGATCTCCCTTGGCACAGGCACGTCCTTCAGTTCGACGGCCGGCTCCTTATGCCCGTCCTCCCTGGTGAATTCGGTGAATTCCTCCTCGAACTCGTCCCCCAGGATGCTCATGCACAGATGCACGCACTCGTCACAGATATAGGCGTCGTTGCCCGCGATCAGCCTGCGGTCCTGGCTCTGGGGCTTGCCGCAGAAGCTGCATCGGATCGTTTTCTTATCGCCCTCTCTCGGCATGGGCCGTCACCTCTTCGTGATGATCTTGTCAATAAGGCCGAAGGCCTGGGCCTCCTCCGGGCTCATGAAGTGGTCCCGCTCACAGGCGGCGACGATCTCTTCATAACTCTTGCCGGTCTGTTCGGCCATGATCCTGTTCAGCCGCTCCTTGATGGACTCGAAGTGCTTCAGGTGGATGGCCATATCGGTGACCTGGCCCTGGGTGCCGGCGGAAGGCTGGTGGATCATGATCTCGGCGTTGGGAAGGGCGATGCGCTTGCCCTTGGCGCCGCTGGAGAGCAGGAACGCGCCCATGCTGGCGGCCATGCCGATGCAGATGGTGGACACGTCGCACTTGATATACTGCATGGTGTCATAGATAGCCAGGCCCGCCGTCACGCTGCCGCCGGGGCTGTTGATGTAAAACTGGATGTCCTTGTCCGGGTCCTGGGCCTCCAGGTACAAAAGCTGGGCCACGATCAGCGAGGCGGTGGTGTCGTTCACCTCCTCCGACAGCATCACGATGCGGTCGTTGAGCAGCCGGGAAAAAATGTCGTAAGACCGCTCGCCGCGGGAGGTCTGCTCTACTACATACGGTACTAAGCTCATGGTTCTCGCTCCTTTCCAAGCACAGAGATACTATCCAGTTCCCGCCCGGCTTATTCCGCCTTGGCCTCGTCCTTCTCGCCGCCGTCCTCGTCCTTCTTCGCGGTCTTTTTGGGAGCGCGCTTCTTGGGCGCGGGCTTCTTCTCCTCCGCCGGCTCCGCAGACGCCTCCGCCGGGGCATCCGTCGGGGCCTCCGCGGCCTTTTCCGTCTTCTTCTTCGCCGGGGCCTTCTTGGCGGCGGGCTTCTTGGCGGGCTTCTTCTCCTCCGCCGGCTCGGTGGCCACGCCGTTGGCGTAGATGAACTCGGCGGCTTTGCGGGTCTTCAGGTCGCCCTCCACGATCTCTCTGCCAAGGGCGGCCTTCACCTTGTCGATCTCCATGCCGTACTGCTCGGCCAGCTTGCCGTACTCCTCCTCGACCTCCTCGTCGGTCACAGTAAGAGCCTCGGTCTCGGCGATCTTATCCAGCACCAGATCGGTCTTCACCCGGCGGTCCGCCGTGGGACGCAGCTGCTCCCGGAACGCCTTCACGTCCTGGCCCAGGTACTTCAGGTACAACTCCAGGTTCAGCCCGTTCATCTGCAGGTTCTGGTCGTACTCCCGGGTCATGTTGTCCAGCTGCTCCTCCACCATGGCGTCGGGGATCTCGGCGGTCATGTTGTCGCCGGCCTGCTCGATCAGGGCGGAGCGCCAGGCGCTGTCGGCCTCGGCCTCGGCGGACTTGACCAGCCGCTCCCGGACGGACGCCTTGTACTCGTCCAGGGTGTCGAACTCGCTGACATCCTTGGCGAACTCGTCGTCCAGGTCGGGCATCTGGTTCTCCTTGACCTCGTTGCACTTGACATGGAACACGGCGGCCTTGCCCGCCAGGGACTTCTCATGGTAATCCTCGGGGAAGGTGACGTTCACGTCCTTCTCCTCGCCGGCGCTCATGCCCACCACCTGGTCCTCGAACCCGGGGATGAACATACCAGAACCCAGGACCAGGTTGTGGCCCTCGGCCTTGCCGCCGTCGAATGGCACGCCGTCCACGGTGCCCGCATAGTCGATGACCGCGGTGTCCTCCAGCTTGGCCGGGCGTTCCACGGTGACGATGCGGCTGTTGCGCTTGCGGATCTTCTCCAGCTCCGCGTCCACCTGCTCGTCGGTGACCTCGGCCTTGGCCTTGGGAGCCTCCAGGCCCTTGTACTGGCCCAGGGTGACCTCCGGCCACACGGCGGTGACGAAGGAGAGCGTCAACTCCTTGGCGTCGGACACGTCCACGCCCTTGACGGCGGGGTTGCCCACGGTACGCAGCTTCTCCTGCTCCGCGGCGAAGCGGAACGCCTCGGGCGCCAGCGCGTCGGCCGCGTCGTCATAGAACACGTCCTTGCCGTACATCCCCTCGATGACCATCCGGGGCGCCTTGCCCTTGCGGAAGCCCGGCACGAAGATCTTGCCCTTGTTCTTCAGGTAAGCGCCGTTCACGGCCTTCTCGAACTCGGCGGCGTCGCACAGCACGTCAAAACTCACCGTGCTTTTTTCCTGTTTTTCTACGTTCTTTACGATCATGGGTTGCTTCTCCTTCAAAATATTACGCGGGAAATATTGTTAATAAAATATCGCAAAATGACACAGTATCATATTTTACCAAATTTCAGACGATCTTGCAAGGTCTAAAATCGATCCTGTCGGCAGAAACGCAAATATGGCGGGTATTCTCCCAAAAACCGTCAAAGGCCAGCCGCAGGCTGTCCGCGTGCAGATGCCCGCTGCAACACGCCCTCACCTCATATCGCCGCAGCAGTTCCAGGATGGGCTGGCAGGCATAGGCGCCGTATTTGGGCGGGTAGTGGAGAAAGACATACTTCTCCCGGTCCCCCGCCGCCTTCAGCGACGCCTCCAGCCGCAGGATCTCCCGGTCGATCAGCTTCTTGTCATGCTCCGTGCCGCGGCTGTCCTCGTAAAACCAGCCCTTCGTGCCGCACACGGCGGCATTTTCGCCGTAGGGGTAGAAGTTATTGTGGAGGATGGACACGGTGGAGATGGAATTTTTTTCAAAAAAAGCGTTCATCTTCGCCCCGGAGGTCCACCAATAGTCGTGGTTTCCCTTGAGAACGATCTTCCGGCCGGGCAGCGCGTCGATGAAGCGGAAGTCCTCCAGCGCGCCGTCCAGGTCCATGGCCCAGCTGGTGTCCCCGCACAGCACGCACACGTCCTCGTCCGTCAGCGCGGAAAAGCCGTCCCGCAGCTTCTGCACATGGTCCTTCCACTTGGGCCCGAAAACGTCCATGGGCTTGTCCGTCCCCAGGGCGAGATGCAGATCGCCTATGGCAAAAAGAGACATCGAATAAACACCTTTCGGCCCGCAGATACTATCCGCGAGGTGAGATAGAGATGGACGAGAAGAAGAACTGCGGCGGCCGGGACTGCATCAGCGGCGTCTGCTGCACTGTGACCAACTGCAAGCATCACACGCTCAGCGACCAGTGTACCGCGACGCACATCAACGTCAAGAGCGAGGAGGCCACCAAGAAGGCGGATACCTTCTGCGGTACCTTCGCGCCTGTGGACACCTGGCAGTATGTGTAACCTCAGGGGCGGTCATCAGACCGCCTCTACATATTTGGCCCCCTTGTGTCGTCGGAGTACGCGCAGCCGGGTCTCCCCATGCCGCAAGCGGCATGGCTCGAACGGCCCGCGGCTCCTCCTCTCCCCAAAAGGCAAGCGTGCCTTTTGGGGACCCC
The DNA here is from genome assembly GCA_947630645.1 of uncultured Oscillospiraceae bacterium. GTDB lineage: Bacteria > Bacillota > Clostridia > Oscillospirales > Oscillospiraceae > CAJOIG01. The sequence goes on from CANRIF010000004.1 coordinate 44,733, forward strand.
GGGGGCTGTCAGCGCCATTGGCGCTGACTGGGGGATTGTTCTCCCGGGTACGACAACCCCTCCGCCTCGCTGCCGCTCGGCACCTCCCCTTGCACAGGGGAGGCTTTTCGCTGTGTCAGGCCCCGTTAAGAGAGAAACGCGGACACGGCCTTTTCCATATCGGCCACGGCCACCCACTCGGTGAACCGGACCTGCTTCTTCCCCAGGCCGGCCAGGGGCGCCGGCGCGCCGATCCCGGTGAGGGCCGCCAGCTCGTCCACCAGGGCCGGGCCCGTCTCGTCGGTGACCACGCCCAGGGCCGACAGCACCGCCCCGCCGAACTTGAAGGGGCTGGCGGTGGACAGCACCACGCAGGGCCGGCGCACGCCCTCCCGCGCCCGCAGGTCATCCAGCACCCGGCTGGCCACGGCGGTGTGGGTATCCATGAGATACCCCTGCTCCTGCCAGAGCCGGCCGATCTCCTCCCGGCAGGCCCGGTCAGAACACCAGCCGCCGGTGAATTCCGCCTGCACCGCCCGGCGCAGGTCCTCCCCCACGTCGTAGCGGCCGGAGGAGGTGAGCGCCCGCATATACCCGCGCACCCGCGCCCCGTCCCCGGTGAGGCAGAAGAGCAGCCGCTCCAGGTTGGAGGACACCAGGATGTCCATGGAGGGCGAACTGGTCAGATGGAAGGGGCGGTTTTTGTCGTACACGCCCTCGGCGATAAAATCGGCCAGCACGTTGTTCTCATTGGACGCGCATATGAGCCGCCCCACGGGCAGGCCCATGCGCTTGGCGTACCACCCGGCCAGGATGTCGCCGAAATTCCCGGTGGGCACGCAGAAGTCCACGCTCTCCCCCATCTGCACCAGGCCGGCGTTGACCCAGTCGCAATAGGCGGAAAAGTAGTAGGCGATCTGGGGCGCGAGACGGCCCCAGTTGATAGAGTTGGCGCTGCTCAAAAAGTACCCGCGCCCGTCCAGCACCTTCTCAAAGTCCCGGTCGGCAAAGATCCGCTTCACCCCGGTCTGGGCGTCGTCGAAATTGCCATCCACGGCCGTCACGTTGACGTTGGCCCCCTCCTGGGTGGCCATTTGCAGCTTCTGCACCTGGCTGACCCCGTCCCGGGGGTAGAACACCATGATCCGCGTACCGGGCACGTCCCGGAACCCCTCCAGGGCAGCCTTGCCCGTGTCGCCGCTGGTGGCCACCAGGATGCTGACGGTGCGCTCCTCCCCGTTTTTCCGCAGGCTGGCGGTGAGCAGCCGGGGCATGATCTGCAGCGCCATATCCTTGAACGCGCAGGTAGGCCCGTGCCACAGTTCCAGCACGGCGGTGTCGTCGTCCAGGATGTGCAGGGGCGCCACGGCGGGGCTGTCGAAATTGGCGGCATAGCTGGCCGCCGTGATGCCGTCCAGCTCCTCCTCGGAGAATTCGTCCAGATACAGGCCCAGCACCGCCGCCGCTCTATGCCGGTAGTCCATACCGCACAGGGCGCGGATGAACGCCACGTCCACGGCGGGGATGCTCTCCGGCACATACAGCCCTCCGTCGGGCGCGATGCCGTATATGATGGCCTGGGAGCCGGTGACGGACGGGCTCTGCTGGCGTGTGCTGACGTATCTCATGTCTCGAATGCCCCTTTCAAGTGGTGTATCTCCGGCCGCCTCGTGTCCAGCCCCTCCGGGGCGTAGACCTCGATCACGTCGAACCGGGGCTGCAGGTCCGTGGGATTCTGCTGCAGCCACCGCTCCGCCGCGGCGATGACGCGCCGCTGCTTGGCGGGCGTGACGAACTCCGCCGCCGCGCCATGGCCGTCGTCCCGGCGCAACTTGACCTCCGCGAACACCACATACCGCCCGCTGCGGGCGATGATGTCGATCTCCCCGAACCGGCAGGAATAATTGCGGCCCAATATGCGGTAACCCCGGCGCCTCAAATAGCGGCAGGCCGCGTCCTCTCCGAAGGCGCCCAGCAGCTTCTTATCGCTTGGCATAGAACTTCTTTAAAAACGACGGCCGGTGTACCGGGCTGGGGCCGTACTTTTCCAGGGCCGCGTAGTGTTCCTTCGTGCCGTAACCCTTATGCCTGTCAAAGCCGTACTGGGGGTACTGCTCCGCCAGCGTCAGCATAAGCCGGTCCCGGGTCACCTTGGCCAGCACCGATGCCGCCGCGATGGCGGCCACCTTCCCGTCGCCCCCCACAACGCTGCGGGCAGGCAGGGAGATGCCCTTCACCGTGTTGCCGTCGATGAGCGCCAGTTCCGGCGCAGGGGAAAGCTGCCCGATGGCCCGGTCCATGGCCAGCAGCGCCGCGGCCAGGATGTTCATCTTTTCGATCTCCTCCACGCTGGCGAAGGCGATGCCGTAGGCGACGGCCCGCTCCTGGATCAGGGGGAACAGCGCCTCCCGCTTTTTCTCCGTGAGTTTTTTGGAGTCGTTTAGCCCCGGCAGGTCCACGCCCTCGGGCAAGATCACCGCCGCGGCGCACACCGGCCCCGCCAGCGGCCCGCGGCCGGCCTCGTCCGCACCGCACACCAGCGCGTATCCCTCCCGGTGGAGGGCGCGCTCATATTCCCACAGGTCAGGGCCGTTCAAGACTGATCCTCCCCAGCTTTCCGCCCCGGAACTCGTCCAGCAGCACCGCCGCCATCCGCTCGGTATCCACCGCGCCGCCCGCCATAAGAAAGCCCCGCTTCCTCGCGCAGGCCTCCAGCAGCTCCCAGCCCTGGGCGTCGGGGGAAAGTTCGATCTTATACCGCTCCGTCAGGGCCTTGGGATAGGCCGCCCGGAGCGTCACCAGCAGCTTCGCCGCCAGGTCGGCGGTGTCCAGCACGTCGTCCTTCACCGCGCCGGTATAGGCCAGCCGCTCCCCCACCGTGGGGTCGTCGAATTTGGGCCAGAGGATGCCGGGGGTGTCCAGCAGTTCAAGCTGGCTGTCCACGGCGATCCACTGTTTGCCCCGGGTGACGCCTGGCCGGTCGGACACGGCGGCAGTCTTTCGCCCGCAGACCTTGTTGATGAAGGTGGACTTTCCCACGTTTGGCACGCCCACCACCATGGCGCGCATGGGGCCGGGCTTAGGCCGCAGCGCCCGCAGCGCCCGGGGCAGTTCCTTCACGCCCCGGCCGGACAGCGCGTCGCACTCCAGAAAGGCCACGCCGTTCTCCTTATAATACCGCCGCCACATCGCCGTCACGTTGGGGTCCGCCTGGTCCGCCCGGTTGAAAATGAGCAGCCGGGGCCGGCGTCCCGCCACGATGGCGTCCAGGTCCGGGTTCCGGCTGGACCGGGGGATGCGCCCGTCCGCCACCTCGCACACCACGTCCACCAGCTTCAGGCTGTCCTGCATCATCCGCTCGGCCTTTTTCATGTGGCCGGGGAACCACTGCACGTCAGCCATCGCTCTGTTTCGGGGCGTAAATGGCGCCGATGCGGTCGAAGGGATAGATGCGGAACACCGCCTTGCCCATGATGTCCCGGGTGTCCACGAAGTTGACGCCCGCGTGGCGGCTGTCGTTGGAGTTGTTGCGGTTGTCGCCCATGACGAACACGCACCCCTCCGGCACCGTGACGGTCACGGCGTCGGCGGTGACGTCCTTTTTGGGGTCGATGCCATAGATCTCATAGTTGGCCGGATCCATGATCTGGGACCGCTGGTAGGTGAGTTCCATGATGTACGGCTCGTCCAGCACCCGTCCGTCCACCGTCACCGTGCCCTCGGCAAAGTTGAGGGTGACGGTCTGGCCCTCCGTGGCGATGACCCGCTTGACGATGGGCTCCGGCTTGAAGCTGTCCTTTTGCAGCACCACGATGTCGCCGTACTCATACCCGCCCGCCAGACGGGTGATGATCAGCTTGTCCCCCTGATAGAGCGTCGGCTCCATGGAGCGGCCCTCCACGTCGATGACCCTGGCCACCAGCACGAACAGCAGCACACACACCACCACGGCCATCACGATGCAGCGGATCCACTCGTAATTCTCCCGCTGGGGGTCGTAGTCGTCGGCCTCCTGTTCGACCGGCTCGGCCATATCCTCCGCCGGCTCCGCATGGCGCGGCGCCGGATCGATATGCCGTCCCACTCTCCGCATATCGGCGCACCTCCTCGTTGTCAGCTTCGCCCGCGCCGCGGGCAGAGAGCCCATAAGGCCCAATAAGTTATTATACTATGATTTCCTCTCTAAACGCAACAAAAAAGAGGCTCACCGCCTCTTTTTTGCTGATTTTTGGAGCTGTTACAGCTTCTCCCGGATCTTGGCGGCCTTGCCCACGCGGTCGCGCAGGTAGTACAGCTTGGCGCGGCGGACCTTGCCCCTGCGGACGGTGTCCACGCTCACGATGGTGGGAGAGTGTACCGGGAAGACCTTCTCACAGCCCACGCCGTAGGAGATACGGCGCACGGTGATGGTCTCGTTGATGCCGCCGTGCTTCTTGGCGATCAGGGTGCCCTCGAACGCCTGGTTGCGCTCGCGGTTGCCCTCCTTGATCCGGACGGTGACGCGGACGGTGTCGCCCACGTTCATCTCGGGAAGCTCCGGCTTCATGTACTGCTGGGTCAGCGCATTGATGAGATCCATAACGATATCCTTCCTTGCATAGACGTTCATGCCGGGAATATCGCTCGTCCGGCAGCGGACCGCCTTATTGGGCGCATTACACGCTCGGGTATCATAGCACAGTTCCCAGATATTTGCAAGCTTTTTTGCAAAAATTTTCTCCCGGCCACCCCGCTCGTCACTGGGCCACGGTATAGAGCGCGTAGAAATAGCCTTTTCGCTCCATCAGTTCGTCGAAGGTCCCCGTCTCTGTGATCCGCCCATCCTTCAGCACCACGATCCCGTCGAACCGGCCTAAGAGCGGGCCTATCAGCGAGTGGGTGACGACGATGCGGGTCACGCCGTCCTGCTTCAAGATATCGCTGGTCACCTGAAAAGCCGTCTCGGCGTCCAGCGCCGCGGTCACCTCGTCGGCCAGCAGGACAGACGAGTGCTGCAAGAGGCTCCGGGCGATGGAGATGCGCTGCCTCTCCCCGCCGGACAGGTTCCGGCCGTTCTCGCCGCAGAGGCAGCCGGCGCCGTGCTGTTCGATGAACGGCGCCAGTCCGGCCAGTTCGATCGCCCGGTCCACCTCCGCCGCCGGGAAGGGGCGGAACATGGTGATATTATCGCGGACGGAGGCGTCGAACACGAACACGTTCTGGTCGATCATGGACACCGTCCCATACAGGGACTTTCCGCTGACCCGCCGCAGCTCCGTGCCGTCATAGCATATCGTCCCCTCGTAGTCGTGGCTGGACGCCAACAGCAGTTTTAAGAGCGTGGACTTGCCGCTGCCGGAAGCCCCCACGACAGCGTAACTCTTTCCAGCCGCGAAATCTATGTCGATGTCATGCAGCACCTCTCTGCCCGGCTCGTAGCCGAAGCACAGCGCGCGGACGGAGATGCCCTTTTCCAGGGGTCCCAGGACGGCCTCCCCCTCGTCCCGGACGTTGGACTCCAGCGCCTGGGCCATTTTATCCACCAGCCCCAGCGCCGCCCGGCGGCCGGCCAGAAGCTCCGGCATCTCCCGCACCGTGGTGATCACCGCCCCGGTCAGGTCCATAAAGACGAACAGGACCCCCGGCGTGACGCTGCCGCCGCTCTGTGCCAGCCAGGCGCCGAAGAGAAATGTGCCAAGCTGGGCGGCCAGGCCCGCGATCCCTCCGATCGCGCCTAGGATCACGCTGACCCCTCTCTTCCGGCATTTGGCGTCTTCCACCGCCGCGCTGCTCTTTTCCAGCAGGCCGACGGCGGCGCTTTCGGCCTGAAAATTCTTGATGACGCTGAAGCCCCCGAGGATGTCCTTGAGAGATGCGGTAAATTCGCCGTTCTTCTCCGATACAGCTTTCTCCACTTTCTCCATACGCGCTCCCTCCCGCATGGAGGCGAGGAACGGCAGAGCGCACAGCGCGATGGCGGCGGCAGCCAGGACCGGACTATACAGGAGCATCAGCACCACCGCCCCGGCAGCCCAGAGCGCGTTGAATACCAGCTCATACTGTCTTTCCAGGTAACTCGTCTCGATGGATATCAGGTCGTTGGAAAACGCGGACAGATACGCGCTGGTATCCTCGCTCTGAAAGGACGCGATGCTCTTTCGCATGAGCCTGCCGAACGCATAGCTTTTGAACTGCGTCATCGCCTTTTGCATGAAGCGCGGCTGCGCCCAGTACTGGACCGCTTTGAGCGGCACGATCAGCAGGATGATCCCGGCCGCCAGCAGCGCCAGCTGACCGATGGAAAGCGCCCCTTTCTGGCCGGATACGTTGTCGATGATCTGCTGGATGAGCCATACGACGGCCAGGTTCAGCGCGCTGAACAGCGCGGCGGCCAGCAGCATGGCGAGATAGGCCCTCCCGTTTCCCTGGAAAAACCGCGAGGTATACGCCCGCCGCCGTGTCTCAATCCTCACGGTCCACCTCTTCCCACATTTTCGCCAGCGCCTCGCTGTCCATATCGTGTACGGCCTTGAGAAGGCTATCTCTTGCCGTCTGGCCCAGATCGTCAAAGGCGGTGTACTCCTTCCCGCCCCACACGAACCGCATCCCCTCCGCCGAGTAGGACGGTGCCTGGTCGAACCGCCGGGCCAGTTCCTTCGCCCGCCGCAGCTCCGTCCAGGCCCGTTCCCCGCCGCCCGTCATCAGTTCGGCGTAGGCCAGGCTGACCCGCAGCGCCACGCAGGGCTTGTCCAGCAGATCGCACCGATCCGGCTCCCGGAACCCCTCGAAAAAGTCCAGCGCCAGGCGGATCAGGTCCCTGCCGGAGGCGAAGTCGCCCTGCTTGAAAAAGACGTTCTCATACCCCATCACGATGCGGATGAAGCGGGCCAGCGTCCCCACCAGGGCCGAGGAGAGGTACCCCTTGGCCTCCTCGGGCCTGTCCAGCGCCCCGGCCAGGCACAGGCCGATCATGTCGTCGTTTATCCCCCTGGGGTCGTCCTTTTTCAATATCTCCAGCATCTTCTCGTCGTCGCCCATGCTGGACCACGCGTTGGCCATGTCCACGTGGATGGAAAGCGCGCTGATCTTCGGGTCGGCGTTCTGCTCCAGCAGCAGGAGCGATCGCTCCATCAGGCCGACAGCCCGCCGCAAAAGGGCCTCGTCCCGGGCCATGAGGCCGAAATTATAATAGAGTTCCGCGCTCTCATGGACGATATCGAAGCTGTTGGGATAGCGCAAAAGCGCCTTTTCCGCCTCGGCCAGACCTGCCATGTCCCGGCCGCGCAGATACGCCTTGAGCCGGGCCGCCGTATCCGCCTGTCCGCTGCTGTGCATCTCGTAGCCCAGGAGCGCGTCCACCGACGTGCCGAAGAGGTCCGCCAGCTCCACCAGCAGCCCCAGGTCCGGCGCGGTCAGCCCGGCCTCCCACTTATAGACGGCCCCCGGCGTGACGCCCAGGGCATCCGCCACCCGCTGCTGGGTCAGGCCGTGGTCCTTGCGATATCTGCGGATGTTCTCCGCCAAAGCCAATTGCATCGCTGGTCCCTCCTTCGTTCGTTCCTGCTGTAAGTATAGCAATTCTCGCCCCCATTTTGACCGCACCATCCGTATAGTCAGGACAAAAATTTTTATACCTTTCGTATGGGTCCTCCCGGACAGAAAAAGGCGGCGGACGCCTGCGCGTCCGCCGTCTTATGCTGTCGCTCTCACCGGAACGGGGTCATGTCCTCCTTGTAGGCCTCCAGGCGGGTGAAGCGGAAATAGGCCGGAGCATCCTCCCCCAGCGCCGCCATCATCAGTTCCGGGCTGACCGTTGGCTCCTGGGCGTGGAGGATAAGTTCCGCCTCCGCCCCGCCATCGGCGTCCGTGAACCGGGCCAGTTTGATGGCCAGGGCGATGTCGTCGGTCCGCAGGCCCCGCTTGGCCCGATGCTCCACCAAAATGGACTTCTGGGCGAAGAACTCGTTATAAAACGCCGCGTCCCGGCCACCCTTCACGATGCCCTCCAGCCGCAGCCATTTCAGCTCCGCGCCCTTGCCGGGGGCCTCATATGCCTCCAGGGCCCGGATGCCCTCGGGCATATAGGGGTCCAGCGCCGCGGGCAGCGCCGCCAGGTCCCGGTCCTCGGTCAGGGCGAAGTCCATGTACTCGCACAGGCTGGCCGTGCCCACGGAGAGCGGCAGGATGATGGATATCTTCGCGTGGGGGTTGAAGCCCTCGCTGTATTTCAGCGGCACCCCCGCCCGGGAGAACACCCGCTGCATGGTACGCATCAGATCCAGGTGGGAGATGTACACCGCCCGGCCCGTCTTGGCAAATCTCAATCGCAGCTTATCCACGGCACACGCCCTCCTTCAAGAGGCTGGCCGCCCCGCATCCGGCGCAGCCCGCCCGGCAGTCCGGGGTCAGCACGCCCTCGTAGGCCCGCTCCCGCTCCCGTTCCAGATGCCGGCGGGATACGGCGCAGTCCATATGCTCCCAGGGCAGCAACTCGTCCACCGGCCGCTCCCGGGTGCCGTAAAAGTCGATGTCCAGCCCGCAGGCGGGGAACGCCTCCAGCCAGCGGTCCAGGGAAAAGTACTCGCTCCAGCTCTCCAGCCGGCCGCCACGGCGCCAGACCTCCTCGATCACCGCGCCCACCCGCCGGTCGCCCCGGGCCAGCGCCGCCTCCACCAGGCTCATTTCGGCGTCGTGCCAGTTATAGGTGATGCTCTTGGCCTTCGCCAGCGCGTCGGTGAGCAGGCCCACCCGGCGCATATACTCCGCCCGGCTGATCTGCGCCTCCCACTGGAAGGGGGTGTGGGGCTTGGGGATGAATTCCGAAGTGCTGACCGTGACCCGCACGCCCCGGCTCTTGTTGGCCGCGTGCTGCTTCCAGGTCCAAAAGACCTTTTTCGCCAGCTCCGCGATGCCCAGCACGTCCTCGTCCGTCTCGGTGGGCAGGCCCAGCATGAAGTAGAGCTTCACGTTGTTCCACCCGCCCTCGAAGGCGATGCGGCAGGAATTGAGAAGGTCCTCCTCGGTGACGTTTTTATTGATCACGTCCCGCAGCCGCTGGGTCCCCGCCTCTGGGGCGAAGGTGAGGCCGCTCTTACGTACCTGCTGGACCCGCTGCATGATGTCCATGGAGAAGTTGTCCGCCCGCAGGGACGGCAGGCTCAAGCTGACGCCCCG
>CANRIF010000005.1 GCA_947630645.1 uncultured Oscillospiraceae bacterium
GACAAGGGCCGCCGGAACGTGGACACCGTGTCCTCCAGCCTGCCCTACACCGTCCGGGCCAAGGCCGAGCGGCTGACTGCGCCGGTGGCGGCGGCCATGCGCCGGGCCAGCATGATCGAGACGGACATCGAGCCCGGCCCCAAGGGGGGCAAGAGCGTGAGCCTGCGGCTGTCCGACGGGGTGGGGGAGATCGTATCCATGCGCCTGGCGGTGCCGGACGAGGACGTGGCCCGCGCCGTGGAAAAACGCTTCCGTGCCGGAGCCGAGGACATATACAACCAGTTGATCGAACTGCTGACGGCAGAGGAATAACATATCAAATGAAAGGCGCGGCGCCGGGGCACCGCGCCTTTGCCATAAGACCGACGCTGTCGGAATTTATATTTTTTTAAGAAACTCTTTGCTGTCCCATCTTGCCAGAAACGGGGAACTATGTTACAATAGCGCGGCATCTAAATTATTGAAAGGAAAACGGAAGCGATATGGACATCACACTGGTCGTGCTGGCGGCGGGGATCGGCTCCCGGTACGGGGCTGGGATCAAGCAGCTGGAACACGTTGGGCCCGGAGGGGAGATCATCATGGACTATTCCGTCCATGACGCTATCCGCGCAGGATTCAACAGGGTGGTGTTCATCCTCCGGCCGGACATCCGGGAGGAGTTCATGGAGGCCATCGGCAACAGGATGGAGGCGCGGTTCCAGGCGCTGGGCGTGAGGTGGGCTTATGCCTACCAGGAGACGAAGGACCTGCCCGAGGGCCGGACCAAGCCCTGGGGGACCGGACAGGCGGTGCTGTGCTGCGCGCCGCTGCTGGACGGGCCTTTCGCTGTCATCAACGCCGATGACTATTACGGCAAGCAGGCCTTTAAGCTGGCCTATGAGTTTTTGTCCGGCTACCGGCCCGAGGAGCCGGGGCGGTACGGGATGATCGGCTTCGTGCTGAAAAACACCCTGTCCGACGTGGGCGGCGTGACCCGCGGCGTGTGCGAGGTGGACGGGGACGGCGACCTGGCCAAGGTGACGGAGACTAGGGGCATCGTCCGCACGGCGGGCGGCGGCGCGGCGGTCCCGGATGGGGACGGCTGGCGGCAGCTGGACCCGGACAGCTTGGTGTCCATGAATATGTGGCTTCTGACCCCGGCGTTCCTGGACGGGCTGGGGGCGCGGTTCGACGCGTTCCGCGCCGGGCTGGCGGACCCCAGGAAGGGGGAGTTCCTGCTGCCGGAGATCGTGGACGCCATGGTGAAGGAGGGTAGGGCCACGGTGCGGGTGCTGCGTACCACGGACCAGTGGTTCGGTATCACCTATCAAGAGGACCGGGCGCCGGTGACGGAGGCGTTCCGCGATCTGATCGCCCGGGGCGAGTACAGCGCCGACCTCTTCAGTGACCTATAAGGATATAGAGACATCAATAGCCGGAGGGACGTGCCCTCCGGCTGTTTTTTCATTGATACCGGGCCATCACCGCCGCCACCGCCGCCGGGTCCACCTCCGGGAACGGGAGCAGGGGAGCGGGCGGCACGTCGTATGGCCCCAGGACCTTCTCGAACCAGGCCGCGTCGTGCCAAGCGCCATTTTTGTACCCGGAGTTGAGGGAAGTTCCCGCCCGGATGAAGCCGAGTCCCAGGTGCAGCGCCTCGCTGGCGGCGTTGGGCAGGGCCACGCAGCCCACGACGGTCTTGACGTTTTGCAGGGCCAGCAGGTCCGTCAGCAGCCCGTAGAGCTTCCGGCCATAGCCCCGGCCGGTGTAGTCCCGGTCCAGGTACACGCTCAACTCCGCGCACCAGTCGTAGGCCGCCCGCTCCCGCAGGCGGTGGGCGTAGGCGTAGCCCGCGATCCGCTCCCCGTCCAGGAGGACCAGGTAGGGGTAGGCCTGCCGGATGTCCCGGATGCGGGCGGCGAACTCCTCCGCCGTGGGCAGCGGCGCCTCAAAGGTGATGGCCGTGCCGATATACTGGGCGTAGACTGCCAGCAGTCCCGCCGCGTCCTCTTCCGTGGCAAAGCGTATGTCCATGTAGGAGCCTCCTTGTGTGTCACATTTCCTTTTCCGCCAGCCTGCCCAGCCGGGCGATCTCGTCCTTCAGCCAATCGTCCTCGGCCGGACAGCCGCCGAAGTCCTGCCGATCCGCCTCCAGGATGCGCTCATAGTCCCGGATGGCGGCGGCCCAGTCCTTCTCCTGCTCGTGCAGCTGGGCCAGGGAGTAGAGCCCGTCCGCGATCCGGGGCGGGGCCTGCATGGAAAAGCACTTCTCGTAATCCGCCTTGGCCTGGTCCCACATACCCAGCTTCTTGATCCGGTCCGCCCGGCTGCAATACGCCTGCCAGACATCGGGGCTTTTCGCCACCCCTGCGTCCCACTGCCGCAGCGCCTCGTCCCTGTCGCCCCGGCCCAGGGCCACGTCGCCCAGGTAGAACAGCGCCAGGTAGTCGTCCCTGATCCTCTGCATGGCGAGGATATAGGGCTCTGCCTCGTCATAGCGGCCGTCCGCCAGCAGGTTCTCGATAAGGGCGTAATAGCCCTGGAAGATGTCGGGGGCCTTCTCCACGAACCGCTTGAAGTACTCGATGACGGCAAAGTGGTTGTCGTACCACTCGTCGCCCACCACGCCGCCCATGGCCTCCAGGTACGCCACCCAGCCGGGCTTTGCCTCCGGGGCCAGGTCCAGGGCGCGCTTGGCGTATTCCGCTGCCGCCATGTGGTCGTACTTCGCCCGGTGGTTGTAGAGGTCCGCCAGATCCGTCCAGGCCCGGGCGTTCTTGGGGTCGTCCACCGTGGCCTGGGAGAGGAACGCCGCGGCCTGGTCGAAGGCCTCCGGGGCGAGGCGGCTCTCCCGGTCCAGCATATTCTCGATCTGCTCGAAGCGGGACTCGGCGGGCAGCTGGAACAGCTCGTCGATGGTCACGCCAAAGTACGCGGCGATGGCCGGCAGCAGCGTCACGTCCGGCAGGCTCGCCCCCGTCTCCCATTTGCTCACGGCCTGGCAGCTGACGCCCAGGTGGGCGGCGGTCTGCTCCTGGGTGACCCGCTTTTGGGTCCGCAGGGCTTTTATGGTCTTTCCGATCTCCATGTCTCTCGTCCTCTTCAAATGGATTCCGCGGCCTCGGTGATCTGAATATAGCACGGGCCGGGGAAAAGGACAATAGAGGCGCGGGAGAGGAAAATCAACCGTCCGTTGCGCGCATGGCCAGGATGTAGAGGGGAATGGCGGCCAGCTGGGCGGCCACGGACACCGCCGCCATGGCGGGGATGCTCTGATCGTACAGCGCCCCCAGCGCCCAGCTTCCCAAAAACCAGAACACGCCGAAGGAACACTCGAAAAGCCCGTATCCCGTGGCCCGGCTGGACTTGGGCACCATGCCGGTGACGGCGGCCTTCAATATGGACTCCTGGGCGCCCATGCCGATGCCCCACAGGGCCACGCCGGCCAGCAGCGCCGGGATGGAATCGCTCAAAAATACCAGCGGCGCGAAGGCCGAGGACAGGGCCGTGGAGATGACGAGAGCGGTGAGGCCCTTTTTGTCGTAGAGATACCCGAACACCAGCGCCGCCACCGCGTCCACCAGCATGGCCCCGGCGTAGAGCAGCGGGAGATTCCCCGTGCTGACGAGGGAACCTGTCTCGGCCAGGGCGCCGGACAGGGCGCCGAACCGGCGGGTGACGTGCATGATGACCAGGGCGTAGTCGGCAAAGCCGAAGGCGAACAGGCTGATGCCCGCGATGTAGAGTTTGAAGGGCTTTTTCAGCTTGAAGGGGACATACTGCTTCGGCTCCGGCTCGAACCGCTCCGGGTGGGGGAATCTGGCCCGGGTCACCAGCAGCAGCACGAGGGTGACGGCCCCGGGGATGGCCAGCACGGCAAAGCACAGCGCGTAGGTGGAAAAGGCGTCCCCGCCCCGCTTAAAGAGCATCACCACATACAGCAGCACAGGCCCCAGAAACGCGCCGATCTGGTCCAGCAGCTCTTGGATGCCGAAGCTCTTGCCCGCCCCCAGCTGGGAGGCGGCGAAGGACATGATGGTGTCCTTGGCGGGCTTTTTGATGGCCTTGCCCATCCGCTGCACGATGAGCAGGGCGCAGGCGGCGATCCACCCGTTCTCGCCCACCAGGGCCAGGGCAGGCACCGCCAGGATGTCCAGCACATAGCCCAAAATGGTCATGGGCCAGTACTTGCCCGTCCTATCGGTGAGCCGGCCGAACACATACCGCATGGAGTAGCCCACCAGCTCCCCCAGGCCCGAGGCGAACCCGATGGCCGCCGCGGAGGCGCCCATCATGGCCATATACGCGCCCCGGATGCTGGAGGCGCCCTCGTGGGTCATGTCGGAGAACAGGCTCACCACGCCAAACAGCACGATGAACCCCATGGCTGTGGACAGCTTTTTCCTCTGCCGCATACGCTCGCCCCGCTACATTAAAATATTAGTTGAAGGTGTCCCCGTGGAGGTCGAAGAGCGCGCCGATGCGATCCTTTAGGGGCTGGTTCTCCGGCCTGGCCAGCGCCGGGTCCGCCGCGAGAAGCGCCTGGGCCTCCTGCTGGGCCTCCTTAAGGACGCGCATATCGCCGGCCAGGTCCGCCACGTGCATCTCCGGCAGGCCGTGCTGCCGGGAGCCGAAGAAGTCGCCGGGACCCCGCAGGCGCAGGTCCTCCTCGGATATCTTGAAGCCGTCGTTGGTCTTCGTCATGATGCCGAGCCGGGCCTTGGCGTCGGGGGTGTCCGCGTCGGAGAACAGCACGCAGTAGCTTTTGTGCTGGCCCCGGCCCACCCGGCCCCGGAGCTGGTGCAGCTGGCTCAATCCGAAGCGGTCCGCGTTCTCCACGATCATCAGCGCCGCGTTGGGCACGTCCACGCCCACCTCGATCACCGTGGTGGACACCAGGATGTCGTAGTCCCCGGTGGCAAAAGCGGCCATGACCGCGTCCTTGTCCTTGGCCTTCATCCGGCCGTGGACACAGCCCACCCGCAGGTCGGGGAACACGTCCCGCTGCAGCGTCTTGGCGTAACTCTCCGCGCTCTTCACGCTGGGGGGCAGTTCCTCGTTCTCCTCCACCATGGGGCAGACGATGAATACCTGCCGGCCCTCGCCCACCAGCCGGCGCACGAAGCGCCAGATGCGCGCTCGCATATCCTCGCCCAGGGCGAAGGTGTCCACCTTCTGCCGGCCCGGGGGCAGTTCGTCCAGCACGGAGATGTCCAGGTCGCCGTAGATGATCAGCGCCAGGGTCCGGGGGATGGGAGTGGCGGACATGACAAGAACATGGGGCCGCTGGACCCCTTTGCCGGCCAGGGCGCTGCGCTGCTCCACGCCGAAGCGGTGCTGCTCGTCGGTGATGACCAGGCCCAGATCCGCGAAGGCCACGCTCTCGCTCAAAAGGGCGTGGGTGCCGACAGCCACTTGGGCAAGACCGGCCTGCAAAAGTTCGTTGGCGCCCCGCTTTTCCGCCGCCTTTATGGAGCCGGTCAGCTTCACCACCCGGATGCCGTAGGGCTCCAGCAGCTGTGTGAGGTTTACATAATGCTGCTCCGCCAAAATTTCCGTGGGGGCCATGAAGGCGGATTGCAGTCCGTTTTTCGCCGCCTGCCAGATAAGGGCCGCGGCCACCAGGGTCTTGCCGCTGCCCACGTCGCCCTGCAAAAGGCGGTTCATGGTGGCGCCGGAGGTCATGTCCGCCAGCGCCTCGTCCACCGCCCGGCGCTGGGCGGCGGTGGGGGCGTAGGGCAGGGCGGACCAGAACTGGCCCATGTCCGCGGCGGCCAGCTTCCGGCCGGGGACGGCGGCTCGCTTTTCCCGGATGGTCCCCAGGGCGGCGGCCAGGGTGAACAGTTCCTCGAACACCAGCCGCCGCCGGGCCTGGTCCAGGGCCTGCTCGTCCCGGGGGAAGTGGATATTCTCATAGGCGTACCGGGCCTGGGCCAGCTGCATCCGCTCCCGCAGGGCGGGGGGCAGCACGTCCGGCGCCTGATCGCCGCACAGGGCCAGGGCCTGGCCGACGACGCCCATCAGCTGCTTCTGGCTCACCCCGGCGGTGAGCCGGTAGATGGGCATGATGCGCCCGGTGACCACGCCCTGGCGGTCCTCCCGCTCAAAGATGGGATTCACCATGGTCCGCCGGCGACCGTTGGCGCTGACCCGGCCGTAGAAGATGTAAGTCTCCCCGGTCTGGAACTGGCTCTTGAGGTAACTCTGGTTGAACCAGGTGATGTCCAGCGCCCCCGTCTCGTCCACGGCCCGGAGTTTCAGCAGTTCCATGCCCCGGCGCACGAAGGTATTCACCGGCGGGGAGGCGGCCATGGCTTTCACGCACACCGGCGTCTCCAGGGGCGCGGCGGCGATGGGATAGCTCTGCCGCCGGTCCTCGTAGGCACGGGGGAAGTACCCCAGCAGGTCCCGCACCGTGCGGATACCCAGCTTCTCCAGGGCCTTGGCACGGGCCTGGCCCACACCCTTCAGATATTGGATGTTGTCGTCTAATCCAGCCATGGCCTGATGATACCACATTTTCCTGCAAAAGACAAATCCCGGCGCACTTGATATTTTTCCGGGGCTGTGCTAAAGTTGAAACGTTGTAAAAATAGCAGGCGCGTCCTGCGTTGATTAGGAGGATATACTGCGATGAAGTTTTCCGAGATGCCCTATGCGCGGCCGGACCTGGACCAGGTCAAGCGGATGCTGGCGGACCTGACCCAGCAGCTGAAGGACGCGCCGGACTATGCCGCGGCCAAGGCGGTGTTTTTGAAGAAGGAGCAGGAGCAGAAGCACCTGTCCACCCAGGCGAATCTGGCCCACATCCGCCACACCATCGACACCCGGGACGCCTTTTACGACGGGGAGATGAAGTTTTGGAACACCGCCATGCCGGAGCTGCAGGCCTACCAGCAGCAGTGGACCATGGCGATGCTCGCCAGTCCCTTCCGGGCCGACTTCGCCGCGGAGTACGGGGACCTGATGTTCGTCAACGCCGAGATCGCCCTAAAGGCCTTCTCGCCGGAGATCATCCCGGAGATGCAGCAGGAGAACGACCTGGCCCAGGAGTACGAAAAGCTGCTGGCCTCGGCCCAGATACCCTTCGAGGGCAAGGTCTACACCCTTAGCCAGCTGACCCCCTACAAGAACGACCCTGACGACGAGCGCCGTCTCGCGGCCTGGAAGGCGGAGGGCCAGTGGTACAAGGACAACCAGCCCAAGATGGACGAGATATACGATAAGCTGGTCCACCTGCGGGACGCCATGGGCAGGAAGCTGGGCTACGAGGGCTATACTACCCTGGGCTACTACAACATGGGCCGCAACTGCTACGGCAGGGAGGACGTGGAGAAGTTCCGCGCAGCGGTGGTGAAGTATCTGGTGCCTGTGGCGGACAAGATCTACCGCCGGCAGGCCCAGCGCCTGGGCAAGAGCTACCCCATGAGCTTTGCCGACAACGCCCTGGAGTTCCGCTCCGGCAACCCCCGCCCCCAGGGCACGCCCGACGACATCCTGGCGGCGGGGAAGAAGTTCTACGGCGAGTTGAGCCAGGAGACGGGCGAGTTCTTCAACACCATGCTGGATATGGAGCTGCTGGACGTGCTGTCCACCGAGGGCAAGGAGGCCGGCGGCTACTGCACCAGCCTCGCCGATTACGGTGTGCCCTTCATCTTCGCCAACTTCAACGGCACCCAGCACGACGTGGAGGTGGTCACCCATGAGGCCGGCCACGCCTTCGCCGCCTGGACCAACCGGGACCGGGTCCCCAGCCAGTACATCTGGCCCAGCATGGAGGGCTGCGAGGTCCACTCCATGAGCATGGAGTTCATGGCCTGGCCCTGGGAGGAGGACTTCTTCGGCCCCGACGCCCGGAAGTTCCGTTACAGCCACCTGGCCGGGGCGCTGACCTTCATCCCCTACGGCACCATGGTGGACCACTTCCAGCACGAGGTCTATGACCACCCGGAGATGACCCCGGCGGAGCGCCACGGCGTGTGGAAGCGGCTGCTGGGGGTGTATATGCCCTGGATGAAGCTGGACGGGGACATCCCCTTTTACAGCGAGGGCGAGGGATGGCAGCGCCAGCACCACATCTACTCCAGTCCCTTCTATTACATCGACTACTGCCTGGCCCAGACCGTGTCCCTCCAGTTCTGGGCGCTGCTGCAGGACGACCAGAAGGCCGCCTGGGCCAAGTATATGGCCTATACCCGCCAGGGCGGGAGCCGGGTGTTCACCCAGCTGCTGAAAAACGCCGGGCTGGAGAGCCCCTTTGAAGAGAGTTGCCTGCGGGGCGTGTGCGAAAAGGCCAGCAAGTGGCTGGACGAATACGATCTCACAGGCATCCAGTGAGCCATTGGCAGAATCACCGGATTGTCCCGGGGATTTTCCTGCGCCGACTGTTCAATCTGACATAATTGGGTGGTTTGTGGTGATTTTCCACGAAGTTCCCTTGACAGTATTGTATTAAAGTAATAAAATAAATTAAAATTTTATACTCCCGGTGTGGATCATTGTCCGCAGGGCGCGGACGGGAAAGGGGTATACCCCTTTCCGCTTGCATCATGCTGATGCAAGCGATAATGGTTCGTGGACGTGGGCGGGCGCGCCCTGTTCATAAAGTTGTATTGTATGACGAAGGAGGTCAAACAATGAAGAACGCAAAGAAACTTCTTGCGCTCGTCATGGCGCTGTCTCTGTGCCTGGCTCTGGGCGCGACTGCTTTCGCCTCTGGGGAGGACGAAGAAGTCGTTTCCATCGCCGGCAAGGAGTACGGCACCGACTACGTGGAGCTGTATGAGCAGTTCTCCGACGTGACCATCGACGAGGTCACCGAGGACGAGACCACCGGCTTGGCGTATATCGAGCGCGACGGTGTTGAGTATGAGCTGGGCATGGACTTCCTGTCCATGGCCATGGTCTACAACTGCACCGTGCCCGAGGATGGCCCTTGGGAGACCGAGGACGACGTGTACGCTACCTGGTGGAAGCTGTACATCCAGCGTTGGAACTACCTGATGCCCGAAGTGCCTCTGTACTCCAACGAGTATTATGATGTGTACAACGCCCAGATCACCGGCGTGGACGAGCATCCCACCAACCCGTTCTGGGGCCCCGCTGCCGCTATGATCGACTGGGGCAGCGAGAAGGAGGACAACTCCATCATCCTGGGCAACTCCACCGAACTTTCCGGCCGTCTCCGCAGCAGCTCCTACGGCGTCACCAGCCCCGGCGCTGGCGACCTGGACGTGGAGAACCTGATCACCGGTCTGGAGACCGTCTCCACCACCAAGGAGGGCGGCTATGAGGTCAACCCCACCGTCGTGGAGAATATGGAGACCGTTGACAACGAGGACGGTTCCCGTACTTACACCATGCATCTGTATGACGACCTGAAGTTCTCCGACGGCAGTGCTATCACCGCGAAGAACTATCTGGTCTCCATGCTGGCCAACTGCGGCCCCGTGTCTCTGCAGGCGGGCGGCACTGGCACCGGCGGCCTGAACTTCGTCGGCTATGAGGCCTTCAACGCTTATGACGGCACCAACGGCGAGGAAGAGGGCGTCTCCAAGACCTTCTCCGGCGTGCGTCTGCTGGACGAGTACACCTTGCAGGTCACTGTTGACGCCGAGTATTTGCCTTACTTCTACGCCATCACCTACGCCGGCTTCTCTCCCCAGCCCATCGAGCTGTGGCTGGGCGACGCCGACATCATGGACGACGGCGAGGGCGTCTACCTGTCCGACAACTTCTATGAGAAGGACGGCGATACCTACACCCACGCGGAGCAGATCACCAACGCTGTGTGGGATCACACCCAGGATTACCCCTACTCCGGCGCTTACATGATCGACGAGTGGAACGAGGCCGACAAGTCCGTCACCCTGGTGAAGAACCCCGAGTTCAAGGGCAACTATGAGGGCACCGTTCCTGCCATCGAGAAGGTCGTCTACAAGCGCATCATTGCCGAGACCCAGCTGGCTGACTTCCAGGCCGGCGGCGTGGACATCCTGTCCGGCATCACCGGCGGCGACGAGACCGACGAGGCTATCGCTCTGGTGAACGCCAACCCCGACAAGTACGGCGCTGTGCATTACAGCCGCGCCGGCTACGGCAAGCTGGGCTTCCGCGGCGACCTGGGCCCCGCCCAGTTCGTTGAGGTCCGCCAGGCTATCGCCTACTGCATGGACCGCGCCACCTTCGCGAAGGACTTCACCGGCGGCTACGGCGGCGTCGTTGACGGCCCGTACTACACCGGTTCCTGGATGTACCAGGCGGCTATGGCCGACGGTATGCTCCTGAACGCCTATGATACCTCCGTCGACAGCGCCATCGAGGTGCTGGAGGCCGGCGGCTGGGTGTACGACGCCGAGGGCAATGAGTACACCGAGGGCGTCCGCTACAAGAAGATCCCCGCGGACGAGATGTATGATTACGACATCACCTACGCCTCCATCGACGGCGCTTACACCGTGACCAAGGTGGGCGACGACTACTATATGCCTCTGGTCATCAACTGGTACGGCACCTCCGACAACGTGTTCACCGACCAGCTGGTGACCGGCTTCATGGAGAACGACAACATGAAGTCCGCCGGCTTTGCCGTGCAGCAGACCATCGGCGACTTCAACCCGATGCTCGACGAGCTGTATCAGGGCGCTCTGGGCGTCAGCTACAGCGGCACTCCCACCTACAACGCCTTCAACTTCGCCACCGGCTTCAACTCCGCTGCCTATGACTACAGCTGGAACTGGCGTCTCGATCCCTACTGGTTCGAGAACAACTCCGTCTGCTACATCAAGGATATGGCCGACGTGTACTGGCTGAGCTGAGTTTGAAAACCGCGTAAAAACTAGCATTTGACCCAAGCGCCGCAGGACGGGGCGCGAACCCCGTCCTGCGGTGTCCTATTAACAGAGTGTGCGCGCGGCGTGAACATCTGTCCACGGCGCACGTTCCGGAAGAGAGCGAGGAACGAATATGGGAAAATACGTTCTCAAGCGCATCGGGTATATGCTGGTGGTGCTGGTCATCCTGTCGTTCATCCTTTTCATGATCTACAGCCTTGTGCCTGCCAACCGGGCCTATACCGACGCGAACGCCGAATTTAAGGCGCTTAAAAACTCCATCCCCAAGGGACAGGAGCAGGAATACTTCGATAAGATCTATCTGCGCTATCAGCGCCAGTACGGCACCGATACCAATAACAAGATCATCCGCTATCTGCGGTGGATCGGGCTGTACCCCCTTTACGACGGAAGCTACGATGGTCTTCTCCAGGGCAACCTGGGCTACTCCTACGACTACAAAAAGCCGGTCGTGGAGGTGGTGGCCCAGCCCATGGTGAATACCATTAAACTGAATATATACGCCACCATCCTGGCCCTGGGCATCACCATCCCCCTGGGCATCCACTGCGCGGTGAAGCGGGGGACCAAGTTCGACCAGGGCATCCAGGTGTTCACCATCATCGGTTACAGCCTGCCGACCTTCCTGATCGCCATCCTGTTCATCTGGATCTTCTGCTCCAAGCTGCACATCTTCCCGCCCAGCGGCATGAAGACGCCCGGCTCCAGCTACACGGGCTTTGCCAAGTGGAAGGACGAGATGTACTATATGTGCCTGCCGCTGATCGTGGAGACCTTCTGCTCCCTGGGCGGCATGACCCGTTACGTCCGCGCCTCCATGATCGAGGCCTTGAGCATGGACTGCATCAAGACCGCCCGGGCCAAGGGCCTGCGGGAGAAGGTCGTCATCTACTCCCACGCCTGGCGCAACGCCCTGATCCCCATCGTCACCCTGGTGGTGGGCTGGTTTTTGGGCATCTTCGGCGGCTCCATCGTCATCGAGAACATCTTCGGCTGGAACGGCATGGGCCGGCTCATGTTCCAGGGCCTGCGGGTGGCCGACTACGACGTGGTGATGCTGATGCAGATGTTCTACATAGCCGTATCCCTGCTGGGCACGCTGATCATCGACCTCATCTACGGCCTGGTCGACCCGCGCGTCCGGGTGAACAAGTGAGAGGGGAGGCAGAAATATGAGCAAAAAACCTGGAAAGAGAAATGCCTCCTGGATCGTCCGCCTGTTCCGGGGCGGCTCCAACACCCTGGCCGACGAGATGGACGCGGCGAAGGCCGCCGACGTGGAGGCCATCGTCAGCCCTGTGCGGCAGATCGTCAACAACTTCCTGGAGCGGAAGCTGGCGGTGGGCGCGCTGATACTGCTCGTCTGTATGTTCATCTTCGTGTTCGTGGGCCCGCTGTTCATGCCCAAGTATAAGGACTCCTACACCGAGGTCACCCAGCAGAGCATGGCGCCCAATATGCGCCTGATGAGCGTACCCAAGGAGCTGCAAAACGACATCAAAATGATCGACAGCTACGGCTCCTTCACCGTGGGCCTGTCCAACGCGGGCAAGGTGTATATCTGGGGCTCCACCCAGCTGGGCACCACCGGCGTGGACATCGGCGATATCCCCGAGGAGGTCCAGAACGCCAAGATCGCCATGGTGGCGGCGGGCATCGACCATGTGGTCGCCATCGGCGAGGACGGACACATCTACTGCTGGGGCGCCAGCACCCTGGGCCAGTACGGCACCGAGGCCGAGGCCGAGGCCGCCGGCAAGGAGATCAACCCCAACATCGCCTATATGCCCCAGGAACTGGCGGACAACGGCGTGGACGTGGCCAACGTGAAAAAACTCACCTGCGGCTACCAGGCCAGCGCCATCCTCATGAACGACGGCAGCTTCTACCTGTGGGGCAACAAGCTGACCTACGCCAACATGGACCGGTATCTGGCCATGCCCACCATCGAGGATCTGGACTTCACCCTCAACTACATCGTGGGCCTGACCGAAAAACGCAACGCCGTCTATACCGGCTCCCGTGACCTTTACACCACCGTGCGTCCCAACGTGGGCGACGACGGCGTGAAGATCTCCGATTACCTGGATGGGCGCAAGATCGAGTCCATCACCGCCACCAACACCAGTATGTGCCTGCTGCTGGACGACGGCTCGGTGTGCTTCGCCGGCGACTTCCCGCTGGACGCGGTGCGCGTACCTGAACTGGAGGAGGGGGAGGACTTCACCCAGATCGTGGGCGGTTCCTACCACTACTCCGGCCTGACCAACAAGGGCCATGTTTATTCCTGGGGCAGCGACGCGCTCAACCAGTGCCAGGTGCCCGACTCCGCCAACGAGGCCACGCGGCTGTTCTCCGGCTCCTTCCAGACCTACGCCGAGAACGCCAACGGCGACCTGTGCGCCAAGTGGGGTTTGAAGGGCTACCTCTTCGGCACCGATACCCGCGGCGCCGATATCTTCCAGCGCATCATCGCCGGCGGCAAGATGACCATGACCGTGGGCGCGGTGGCCGTCATCATCTCCACCATCATCGGCATCATCATCGGGTGCCTGGCCGGGTACTTCGGCGGCAAGGTGGACGTGCTGCTGATGCGTGTGGCCGAGATATTCTCCGCTATCCCGTTTTTGCCCTTCGCCATGATCCTCTCCGCGGTCATGAGCCACATGGTACTGTCGGAGACCATGCGTATCTTCATCATCATGTGCATCCTGGGCGTGCTGTCCTGGCCGGGTCTGGCCCGGCTGGTGCGCGGCCAGATCCTGGTGGTGCGCGAGAGCGAATATGTGGTGGCCGCCCAGTCTATGGGCGTGAAAGAGGTCACCATCGCCTTCAAGCACATCCTGCCCAACGTCATGAGCGTCATCCTGGTCAGCTTGATGCTGGACTTCGGCACCTGTATGCTCACCGAGTCCTCCTTGAGTTACCTGGGCTTTGGCGTGGCCTATCCCCGTCCCACCTGGGGCAATATGCTCAACGGCGCCAACAACGAGACCATCATCAACTCCTACTGGTGGCAGTGGGTGTTCACCTCCATCTTCCTGGCCGTGACCACCATCTGCATCAACATCGTGGGCGACGCCCTGCGGGACGTGATGGACCCCAAGTCCAGCGTGGAAAAGTGAGGAGGGAAGAAGATGCCACTGCTTGAAGTGAAAAACCTGCGTACCTTTTTCAAGACGAAAAGGGGCATAGTCAAGGCGGTCAACGACGTGTCCTATTCCCTGGAGCCCGGCAAGACCATCGGGATCGTGGGCGAGTCCGGTTCCGGCAAGTCCGTGTCCGCCATGAGCATCCTCCAGCTGCTGGACGAGAACGGCTACATCGACTCCGGCGAGATCATCTTCGAGGGCAAGGAATTGACCAAACTCTCCCGGGAGGAGATGTACCACATCCGCGGCAACGCCATCTCCGTCATCTTCCAGGAGCCCATGACCAGCCTCAACCCGGTGTTCACGGTGGACAGGCAGCTGTGCGAGCCGTTCATCATCCACCAGGGCATGAACAAAAAACAGGCCCATGAGCAGGCCCTGAAAATGCTCTACGACGTGCAGATACCCAACCCCGAATCGGTCATCCGCCAGTATCCCCACCAGCTGTCCGGCGGTATGCGCCAGAGGGTGATGATCGCCATGGCCCTGGCCTGCCGGCCCAAGATCCTGATCGCCGACGAGCCCACCACGGCCCTGGACGTGACCATCCAGGCCCAGATCCTCCGGCTGATGAACGATCTGCAAAAGGAAAAGGGCACCAGCATCATCTTCATCACCCACGACCTGGGCGTCATTAACGAGATGGCCGACGACGTGGCGGTGATGTACTGCGGCCAGGTGGTGGAGAAGGCCTCCGCCCGGGTGATCTT
Organism: uncultured Oscillospiraceae bacterium; assembly: GCA_947630645.1. Taxonomy (GTDB): domain Bacteria; phylum Bacillota; class Clostridia; order Oscillospirales; family Oscillospiraceae; genus CAJOIG01. The sequence goes on from CANRIF010000005.1 coordinate 14,698, forward strand.
CGCGGACTGCCCCAAGAGCCACCCCTACACCGAGGGCCTGATGATGTCCATCCCCCGGCTGAACGCCATCGACAAGAAGATCGAACCCATCCCCGGCGTGGTGCCGCACCCGCTGGCGCTGCCGAAGGGCTGCAAGTTCGCCCCCCGCTGCAAGTACTGCACGCAAAAGTGCGTGGACGAGGAGCCGGAGCTGGTGGACGTGGGCAACGGACAGCTGATCCGGTGCTTCTATCCCGAAAAGGAGGTAAGGTGCAGTGAAGACCACAAAAAAATTACTGTCGATCAGTAATCTGAAGAAATACTTCCCTGTGGCGAAGACCTCCCTGTTCCAGCGGGAGCAGCTGTATGTGCGCGCCAACGAGGATATTTCCCTGGACATATACGAGGGCGAGACCCTGGGCGTGGTGGGCGAGTCCGGCTGCGGCAAGTCCACCCTGGGCCGGGTGCTGCTCCAGCTCTACCCCCAGACCGCCGGCACCACCATGTACTATGGTTCGACCCTGGCGGAGACGGCGCCGGAGTATGTGGAGCATACCCTCAAGGAACTGGGAAAGTACAAGGAGAAGCTGAAAAAGGCCTCCGCCAAGGCGGCGGAGCTGGACAAAAAAGTGGCGGACGTAGGCGGCAAGGACAACGCCGACTTCTACCTGCTGCAAGAGCAGAACCTGGCCCGGTGCGAGGAGCAGACCTGCCTGACGAACATCGTCAAGATCATGGGCGGCTTCTTCGCCGTGGACGAGAACGACGCCGGCCGCCATCTGCTGCTCAAACAGTATGAGGAGCAGGTCAAGCGCCGCAAGGCCCGGGAGGCCTATCTGGCCGCAAAGCTGGACCACGACGCCCTGGCCGCCGACGCCGAGGCCGGCTCCGAAAAGGCCAAGGGGCGCCTGGCCGAGGCCCAGAGCAAGATGGACGCCGCCAAGAAGCACCTGGACGCCTGCGACGCCGACGTGGCCGCCGTGGACCAGCAGCTGGACGCGCTGCGGGCCAAGTACGCGGACAACGAGGAATTCGCCAAGTACGAGGCCATGCGGGACGACGGCATCGATCTGTCCCGGCTGAAGTACAACGAGATGCGCCTGTTCCGCAAGGACTTGCAGATCATCTTCCAGGACCCCTATTCCAGCCTGAACCCGCGCATGACCATCGGCCAGATCATCGAGGAGGGCCTGCTGACCCACAACTTCTTCAAGCACGGCTCCGACAAGATGCGCGAGCATATCGTCAACACCATGAAGATGTGCGGCTTGCAGGAGTATATGCTCCACCGCTATCCTCACCAGTTCTCCGGCGGCCAGCGGCAGCGCGTGGCCATCGCCCGCGCCCTGGCGGTGCAGCCGAAGTTCATCGTGTGCGACGAGTGCGTGTCGGCCCTGGACGTGTCCATCCAGTCCCAGATCATCAACCTGCTGCAGGAACTGCGGGATAAGCAGAACCTGACCTATATGTTCATCAGCCACGACTTGAGCGTGGTGCGCTACATCTCCGACCGCATCTGCGTGATGTACCTGGGCAACGTGGTGGAACTGGGGGAGAGCGAGACCATCTTCAACGATCCCCGCCACCCCTACACCGTGGCGCTGCTGTCCGCCATCCCCACCACGGACACGGACAGCCTGCAGCGGGAGCGCATCCTGCTGGAGGGCAACATCCCCAGCCCCATCAAACCGCCCTCCGGCTGCAAGTTCCATACCCGGTGCTACATGGCCTGCGACAAGTGCAAGACCGTCCCGCCCGAACTGACCGAAGTGGAGCCGGGCCACTTCCTGGCCTGCCACTTCCCCCAGCGGAAGATGGACGAGAACGGCAATTACCTCTTCGAACTGCCTAAGATGACCACCGTGGCCCGGAACACCGACGCCCCGGCCCAGGCGGAATGATCGACGTATGATCTGGAATCGCATCAAGCCGCCTGACCCGGAAAAGGAGGCGCAGTTCCACGAGCAGATGAAGGATGTCAAGCTTGGCTGGAAGGATAAGCTGGCGATGATCCTGTCCGCTTATGTGGTGCTGCTGTTGCCGGCGCTGCTGGTGGTGGTGGGCATGGCGCTGCTCATGCTTTGGCTGTTCGGCGCGCTGTGATGACAAAAAGATACGGCCGGTGCAAAACGCACCGGCCGTATTTCTCTATGATCTGACGCTCACTGGGCGGCAAGGAGCCCGGTGAGGAGGGACTTGTTGTACCAGGTCTGCTCCTGGTAGCGGTCGTAATAGGCGTCGCCGCCCAGGGCGGTGCGGAAGGAGGAAAGGCTGGGATCGGATATCACCTCGACGCCGGCCTCCTCCATGGCGGCCAGGGCGTCCGCATCCGCCGCCGCGCCGGTGTCCAGGCTGTACTGGGCCGCGGCCAGGGCCTGCTCCTGCAAAACCGTTTGCACCTCGGCGGGGAGAGCCATCCAGGTCTTCTGGCTCACGGTGATGGTAAAGCCCTTCCACATATAGCCCAGGCTGGAGAAGTAGATGGTGGGAGGGGGTACGGGCGTCTCCGCCGGCGCCTCCTCGCCCTCGGCGGGGGCCTCGGTGGGCTCGGGTTCGGGGGACGGCTGGCACAGCGGGGCGATGTCGGCGGCCACGGCGGCGCCGTTGCTCCCGGCCGCGGGCAGTTCGGCCGCCGATGTGACGCTGGGAACGGCGCCGAGGGCGGTCCAGAAGTCCGCGCACAGCCCGTCGTCCGGTATGCTCAATGTAAGGCCCGCCACGTCCCCGGCGGTGCGGACGGGCTGGCCGGTGGTCAGGACGTGGCGCATCCCCGCGCTGCCCTCCGCCAGAAAGACCAGGCCGCCGTCGGCGAGGCCCCGGAAGAGGGAGGCGCCGGCGGAGCCGTTGGCTGCGGAGACGGCCTGCTCGGCGCTGTCGAACACCAGGGGCAGCTCCAGCATCCGCACTGGCTCACAGAGGGCCGCGTAAGCGGCGGTGTCGGCGGCCAGGATGTCGATGGCGCCGGTCCCGGCGGCGGCAAGCGCCTGGGCGCCGTCCCCCAGCAGACCGGAGCTGGTGACATCCAGCCGGACGCGCCCGCCGGAGGCCTCGTCCACCAGACGGGCGTATTCCTGGAGCGTTTTCGTCATCATCGAGTCCGCGCCGCCGGTGGAATAGGCGACAAGGACGTAAGGCGTTCCGTCCCCGTCCGAGGCCAGCGCACAGGGCGCGGCGGCGAGGAACAAAACGATGGCAAGGATCATGCACAGGCTCTTTTTCATAGGCGGCGTGTCCTCCTCATTGGCATGACCTTATTCTACAACCGCTGTCGCCGCCCGTCAACTCTTTCCATCGGTTTTTCCGCGCCGCGGCGGGGCGAGAAAGAGCATAGCAAAAGCGCAGGGACCATCCCCGCGCTTTTATACTTTTATATCAAGATGTAGGCGTCATAAGTATCTGTGCCGGGGTCACGGAAAAAGGCCCGCAGGGCCATCGCGGCCGGATCGCAGTCGTCGCACTCAAAGCGGACGGTGCCGTACTGCTCCAGCATCCGGGAGAGCAGCGTCTGGGCAAAGCCGGGAAAGCCCGGCGGATGGACGGTCCCGATATAGGCGATCTCGTTCCCGTCTACAAAGGCATAGTGTACGATGCCGCCGTCCTTCCGGCTGAAAAGGACCACATCCGGCAGGACGCGGTAAAACGAGGTTCTGTCCGCCGTCAGCGGGCTGACCGTCGCGTGGGTCAGAGCGTAGCTTTCGTAGAGAAGCGCGCCGCAGTTCTCAAAAGCGGGGTCGCCGCGCGCTGCCTGGACCAAGGAAACAGTGGGCTTTATAGGCGCGAGAAGGTCTTGTACGCCTGCCTCCACCTCATAGCACCGGCGTTTTCTCTGAAAACCGCCGGCGGCCAGGAAAGCGCATTTCTCCGCGTCCCGGGAGGGGAGCATGACCTGCAACGGCCGGGCCAGCGCCGTCCGGAGCAGGCCGAAAAGTTCCCTCGCGCCGGCCGGATCGTACCGTGCCAGCGCCAGCTCCAGGTGGCAGGTCTGTGCGTGGAACGGCTCGATGCGGGCGGAGACGTACCCGATGCCCTCGCCCTGATCGTACACGTCCCACCGGCCGTTATCATGTGCTTTGATCGTTATCATCATGTTTCCTCGGCTACGTGCCGCTATTTCTTCCGGGCGTAACTTTTGTATAGCAGCCCGGTCAGGCACCCCAGCGACACGCCGAAGCACAGCCCCACGCCGATCCCGGCGTAGCTGTCCAGCACCTTGCAAAAGATGCCGCAGAACAGAATGGCCATGGAGATGCCCACGCTCAAGCCCACGCTGATATAGGAACCGCGTTTCATTTTTCATGCCTCCTTGTTTTCAAGTCCCCTTGACATTCGGCATTGTACCACAAGGCCATGGAAAAATCCACCGTCCCCGGCGGCGGCCGCGTTGCTTTGCCATAGGCATTATGATATACTAAATATAATAAGCGCATCGGATGGGATGTCGGACGGAACGCGAGGGGACGGGGAATGAAAAAGCGTATTTGCGCCGGGCTGCTGGCGATGTTGCTGGCATGGACGCTGGCGGCGCCGGGGGCCGCGTCGGACCGGGACGGGGCGCCGGGGCCGCTGCACCTGGAGGGGACCCAGCTGACGGACGCCAACGGCGAGCCGGTGCAGCTGCGGGGCGTCAGCACCCACGGCCTGGCCTGGTATCCCCAGTATGTCAACGCCGACTGCTTCCGCCAGCTGCACGACCAGTGGGGCGCGGACCTTGTGCGTCTGGCCATGTACACGGCCGAGTACGGCGGCTATTGCAGCGGCGGCGATCAGGAGGCGCTGAAGGCACTGGTGCTGGACGGGGTGGCGTATGCCGCCGACGCGGGGATGTACGCCATCGTGGACTGGCACATCCTCTCGGACGGGGACCCCAACATCCATAAGGACGAGGCGCTGGCCTTTTTCAGCGAGATGTCGGCGGCGCTGGCGGAGCGGGACAACGTGATCTATGAGATATGCAACGAGCCCAACGGAGGCACGGACTGGACCGCTGTGAAGGCCTACGCCCTGGAGGTGATCGGCGCCATCCGGCAAAACGACCCGGACGCGGTCATCATCGTGGGGACGCCCGAGTGGTGCCAGCGGGTGGACCTGGCTGCCGCCGACCCCATCACGGAGTACGACAATGTCATGTACGCCCTCCACTTTTACGCCGACACCCACCGGGACCAGCTGCGGGACAGGCTGGAGGCGGCGGTGGCGGCGGGGCTGCCCGTGTTCGTGTCGGAGTTCGGCATCTGTGACGCCAGCGGCAGCGGCGCGGTGAATGAGGACGAGGCCGCCAAGTGGGTCCGGCTCATGGACCGGCTGGGGGTGAGTTACGCGGCATGGAACCTCTCCAATAAGGACGAGACCAGCGCCATGCTGGATAGCGGGTGCCAGAAGACATCCGGCTTCGACGAGGCGGACTTGAGCCAGTCGGGCCGGTGGGTGGTCGGCCTGCTCTCCGGCCAGGCCCCGCCGGAGGTGAGCGCCCCGGCGGAGAGCGGCGCGGCGGCAGCAGATGCGCCTGTGGAGCAGGACGGGCTGCTGGTGGAGGCGAAGCTGGCCAACAGCTGGCAGTCCGGGGGAGAGGGCTATTATCAATATACGTTGACGCTGACCAACGCCTCCGGCGCGGACCGGGAGGGGTGGACGGTGGAACTTGCCTTTGACGGGCCGGTGACCCTCCAAGACGGTTGGAACGGTGTGTACAGCGTCCAGGGCAGCACCCTGACCGTCCAGGCCAAGGACTACAACGCCGACCTCCCCGCCGGCGGGACCGTCGCGGACGTGGGGTTCATCGTCTCCGGCGCGGCCTTGGCCGGGGATTGAGGGAGGGGGACAAAATGGAATTGAAGAAGCTGGATGGGACGTTTTCGGTGTGCCAGGTGGAGGACTATTCGCTGGCCGACCTGGACGCGGCATATTGTTTCATTGGGAAGACGGAGGGGGAGAAGTCCCTGGTGTGCCGCACGGAGGACGTTCCAGCCAACGCGACGCGGCGGGAGGACGGCTGGCGGGGAGTGCGTATCCAGGGGGTCCTCGACTTCTCGCTGGTGGGGGTGCTGGCCGATATCGCGGCGGTCCTGGCCAGTGGCGGCATCCCCATCTTCGCGGTGTCGACCTATGACACGGACTACATCTTCGTCAAACGGGAGAACTTCCAAAAGGCGCTGGACGCGCTCCAGTGTGCGGGATATGAGGTCATAGACTGACTGACGAAAGATCAAGGAGGAACTGATGGACGGGATATCGCTGCGCGTCATGACGAGAGAGTTGTGTTACGCGCTGTATAAGGACTGGGAAAATGACCCTGCCATCTATGCGGACAAGCGCCTGTTTGTGCCCTATCGGTACAGCGCGGAGGCGGTGGATCGGTATTTTGACGCCCGGCAGGAGCCATCCCGCGTCCTCTTCGCCATCATGCGGGAAGGCAGGCCCGTCGGGGAGGTGCAGCTCAAGCGCATCGACCTGGCGCGGGGGACGTGTACGTTGAGCATCCATATGCAGAACGACGCCGTGAAGGGACGCGGGTATGGCACGGCCGCGGAGAGGCTGGCTGTGCGGTACGCATTTGAGGTCCTTGGTCTGGACACGGTGGAGGCCGACGCGGTCGCGGGGAACACCCGCAGCCAGCATGTGCTGGAAAAAGCGGACTTTCGATTCGTGGGGGAGGCGGACGGCTTTCGGTATTACCGCCGCACCCGGGAGGACCAGAGCGGCGGGGCAGACGAGAGGACGGAGGAAGGAACATGGACATAGAGCGGTTTTGGCGGGACGTGCTGGCCCAGGACAGGGACGCGCTGCAAGGGTATTTCGCGCCGGACGCGGTGGTGGACTGGCACTGCACCAACGAGCGGTTCACGGCGGCGGAGTACATCCGAGCCAACTGTGACTATCCCGGCGACTGGGAGGGGAAGATCGAGCGGATAGAGCGGGCTGGGGAGACATATATCACCGCGGTCCGGGTGTTCCCAAAGGACAGATCCGCGTCCTTTCATGTGGTGTCCTTCATTCGTGTGGTGGAGGGAAAGATACAGGCCATGGACGAGTATTGGGCCGACGACGGCGAGGTACCGCTGTGGCGGCGGGAGATGAAGCTGGGACGGCCCATACGGACATGATGATCCTGACGAAAGATCAAGGAGGAAGACCATGAAAACGCTGATCGTGTATTATTCGTTGGAAGGAAATACCAAATGGGCGGCGGAGCAGATCGCCGCGCAGCTGGGCGCGGACACGCTGCGTCTGGCGCCCAAGGCCGTCTATCCTGACAAGGGCTTCAAGAAGTTCCTCTTTGGCGGTAAGAGCGCGGTGATGAAGGAGGCCCCGGAACTGGAGCCGTATGAAGTTGACATAACGAAATATACGCGCGTCATACTGGCCACGCCGGTGTGGGCCGGGACCCTGGCCCCGCCTCTGCGTACATTCCTTCAGCGGGAGGACCTGTCCGGCAAGCAGTATGCCCTGGTGGCCAGCAGCATGGGCGGCAGACCCGGCAAGACCTTTGAACACCTAAAACAGCTGCTGGGCGTGACGGGGGACATCCCGGTGTTGAGCCTCAAGGACCCCAAGAGCCACCCCAGCCAAGCCAACGAGGCCGCCCTGTCGGCGTTCTGCGATAAGTTGACATAATATTATATCTTTTTGAAATGACGATCCCCGGATGCGGCCATTGCATCCGGGGGTCAAACTATTTGGAGCGAGAGCGGCTCAATAGCATTTTTTACATGGTGTAAAGCCCTTGCTCTCCGCTTCTGAAACGGTCACTTGTATGGGACCGTTCATGCCGCTGCATGTGCTGGTCTTGTGATATTTTTTGCCGCCCTTCGTCGGTATCCAGACCAACGGCTCGGACTGTTTCTCCGGCGGGGCGGTCACAGGGGGATCGGTGACCGCAGGGGGACTGGTATAGCCGACGAACCGGGACTCCCCGCCGCCTTGGCTGACGGCGGCCGCGCCGGATGCTCCAACGCTTTCAGAGGAGGATGCGGACTGCTGCGCCTGGGGGAGAGGAACATCGTGTACCACAGTCTCATTTGGCGGCGCGAAATACCGCTGGCTGCTCACGCCGCCGTTTTCGTCAGGCAGCGAAACGATGTCGGACTTGTTTTTCACGACCTTTCCATAGGCCCCATAGTCCACCGTCATAGAATCCCAAAGGGGGTCGTACTGATCCCCCAGGGCCAATATGGGTCCCACTATTCTATCGCTGTTTGCCAGGAGAAGATCATCGTCATAGCTGTTTAGATAGGATGGGTCGGTATAGTCTACGGAGATCAGCAAGTTTCCGGCAGCAAGGGTGACATCTTTGATCTGGACCCCCTCGCCGGCCTGCCCGCCGGCCGCCGCTTTCGCCTGTTCCAAAAAGGCGCTGGCGTCGGGAGCCGCTGACAGGCTCTCCTGCCGCGCCGCGGGCGCCGACCACGAATCACTGATCACGGTGGGCGTATGTTCAGCGACCATATCGTCTTTTGGCGTGTTGTCAAAGAGTAGGGCGATCCCACCGATGGCCAGCAGCGCCGCATAGCCGCCGGCCACGCCAATGAGTATCTTTTTCACTCTGCCGCCGCGCTTCGGTTTTTGCCTTTCAAAGCGGCCGGTCCGTGTGTTTCCCTGTGGAGGGCGCTGCCGGACCGGGCGCTGTTCCCCTGCCGGGCGGAGCGCCGTGGAGGGCCTTGCCATACGGGGTGGCGTGGAGGGTGGGAATATCTCCAACGGCGTCGGCGCGGTCAGCGACCGGCTCTTTAGGGTATCGAACGCGACTTTGAATCGGACGGCCTCCTCATACTGCTCTTCATCGAAAAACAGGGCGTTGGCGTTCGAAGGCTGTCTTTCGCCGATCAGGCGGAAACGGATGTTCCCGTCGTCTCCAAACAGCGGTTCAAATACTTCCATGGAGGCGATCTCGGCAACAGGGATGATCCTGCCCTGTGCTTCGTCGCGCTTTTGTATCTTCAGAGAACTCTCGGAAAAAGCGATGCCCCCATCATACGAGACGAATCTGGCGATGGCTGCCATTATATTCCCTCCCAAAGTAAATTAAATTTGCCGCGATGCTCATCGTCACGGGTCACACCAGCCGCAAGGGTCATACCCCATGGCGATCACCTCGTCCCGCGTGCCTTGATAAATTAGTTTGTTTTTCTCGCTCATTTTGGCCGCTGCCGGACATTCCAGGTAGTGAAACTTGTGGCTGCGGGTGTTCAAAATGTATTCTGTGCCGGAGGATAGATCGGCGTCTGCGCTGGACTGGACGCTGTTGGGGCCGACAGGGGCCAGCGTGTCGATGTCCGGGTCTCTCTCCACGGTGAAAGTGACCGCTGTGCCGTCGCTGGTACAGATGACATCCCCTTGCAAATCCGTCCGATAGACCTCCACGTCCGCGTCGCGCAAGCGGCTGAGCGTGTTCTCCGCCGGATGGCCGTATCCGTTGTTGGCGCCCACGGAGATCACCGCGTATCGGGGCGACGCGGCCAGGAGAAAGGGATAAGAGGTGGATGTGTCCGAGCCGTGGTGGCCCACTTTCAGTACGGTGCAGCCTATATCCATGCCGGAGTCGAGAATGGCCTGTTCCTCGTCGCGGGAACAGTCGCCGGTAAAGAGAAAGGCGGTGCTGCCGTAGGTCACCCGCAGGACGATGGAGGAATCGTTTAGGTCGCCGGGGTCGTATGCGGCGGGACCCAGCACTTCCACCGTGGCGTTTCCCAGTGGGAAGCTGTCACCAGGGCTTGGCACGGTGATGGGGACGCCCTGCCGTTCCAGGTATGTAGTAAAGCTGAAAAATAGATCGCTGTCGAAACTGGACACTGGGGAGAGCGCATGATCCACCGTCGCCGCGTTGAGGGCGGCGGGCAGACCGCCCAGATGATCCTCATGGGGGTGGGTGCAGACGATGTACGCCAGGTGGTCTACCGCCAGATCGGTCAAATAGGTGTAGATCAGGCTGGAATCCTCTTTGTTCCCGCCGTCGATCAGCATCGCTTCGCCATCACACAGCACCAACGCCGCGTCTGCCTGCCCCACGTCGATGAAATGGACAGTCAGAGAAGAACTTGTCCCGCCCTCGGCGTATCCGGCCGGGGCAACACACAGGACGAGGGCGGACAGTACTGCCACCATCGCCAGGAGGCACTTTTTCATCATAGCGATCACCAGCATCCTTGTAGTTTGCTCCACCATAGCGTATGCCCGGCGCGAAATTTGCCGAAATCTGTCGAAGATGGGAAAACGCTGTATTTTTGTTCGTCACTATTGCGTCATAATACCACCATTTTTGCCGAGACGCAATAATGACGCTATAATTTCGTCATACTGATGATGTTCTCATATCCGGGAGATGCGACCATGGACGACAAACTTTTGCGGTATACTTTGCGGGTGGACAGGGTGCTATTTCAGAAATTCCGCTATATCGCGGAATCCGAAGGGCGCTCGGCGAACAAGGAGATCGAGCAGTATCTCAAGCGGTGTGTGGCCCAATATGAAAAGGAAAACGGGAAGATACCGTTGGAGAGAAACGAATGAGAGACGGCCGATGGGCCGTCTCTCTTGCTATCCGCGTCGGAGAGGGTTTATAATATGGAAAAACCAAGGAGGCGCGTTATGGACGTTTTGGAGGCGATGCGGGCGCGGCACAGCGTTCGGCAGTATCTAGATAAGCCCATCCCGGCGGATGTGGCGGCGGCGCTCCGGGCGGAGGTGGAAGCCTGCAACCGGGAGGGGGATCTGAACATCCAGCTGGTGACCGACGAGCCGGGGGCCTTTGACTGCGCCATGGCCAAGTACGGCAGCTTTTCCGGCGTGTGCAACTACTTCGCGCTGGTGGGGCCGGACGATGACGGCCTGGAGGAGCGGGCCGGGTACTACGGCGAGCGGCTGGTGATCCTGGCGCAGACGCTGGGGCTGAACACCTGCTGGGTGGGGCTGACGTTCTCCAAGAAGAAGGCCCATATCCAGGTGGGGCCGGGGGAGAAGCTGGCGCTGGTGATCGCGCTGGGCTACGGCGCCACCCAGGGCGCTCCCCACAAGGACAAGCCCATGGAGAAGCTGTGCCAGGCGGACGGCGGGATGCCGGACTGGTTCCGCCGGGGGATGGAGTACGCGATGCGGGCGCCCACCGCCATCAACCAGCAGAAGTTCCGCTTTGTCCTGGAGCCGGACGGGAAGGTGCGGGCCGAGGCCCTGCGGGGGCCGTTTTCCAGGGTGGACCTGGGCATCGTGAAGTACCACTTTGAGCTGGGCGCCGGCCGGGAGAACTTCGCCTGGGCGGAGTGATGTGGCAAAGGAGGACGTGATGACAGAGCGGCGGAGATGCCCCTGGTGCCTGATGAACGAGCGGCAGACCCGCTACCACGACGAGGAGTGGGGCGTGCCGGTCCACGACGACCGCAAGCAGTTTGAATTCCTCATGCTGGAGGCCATGCAGTGCGGCCTTAGCTGGGACACGGTGCTGCGAAAGCGGGAGGTGTTCCGGGCCTGCTTTGACGGGTTCGATTATGATAAGGTGGCGGCCTATACCGACGGGGACATAGACCGGATCATGGCCGCGCCCGGCATGATCCGCTCCCGGCGGAAGATCGAGGCGGTCATCAATAACGCCCGGTGCGTTCAGCGCATCCGGGCGGAGTTTGGTTCCTTTTCCGATTATCTCTGGGGCTGGACCGACGGGAAGACGATGCTCTACGCGGGCCATGAACGGGGCTTTATCCCGGCGTCCAACGGGCTTTCCGACCGTATCGCAAAGGACCTAAAGAAGCAGGGGATGAAGTACATCGGCACCGTGACGGTCTACGCCCACCTGCAGGCCAGCGGCGTCGTCAACGACCATGTGCGGGAGTGCTTCCGGTATGGGGAACTGCTGGGCGGCGACGTGGTGCGGACGGAGGACGGGAGCGGCCCTATTTCTGTTCCACGTCCTCGCAGCGGATGACCTTGCCGACGGTGGCCCAGAATATCCGCCAGTCCTGGCCGAAGCTAAGGTGTTCCAGATAGGCCCGGTCATAGGCGGCCTTGCGCTCGTCGTCCACCATGTCCCGGCCGCTGATCTGGGCCAGGCCGGTGAGGCCGGGGCGGAGGCGGTAGACCCCCGCGGCGCGGCGCAGCCGGTGGACGGACGCCTCCTCGGGCATCAGCGGCCGGGGGCCGATCAGCGACATGGAGCCAGACAGCACCTGGACCAGCTGGGGCAGTTCGTCCAGACTGGCCTTACGCAGCACCCGGCCGAGGGGCGTGATGGCGCCGGTGGCGGCGTCGATGCTGCGGAACTTCCAGAGCAGGAACGGCGCGCCATCGCGGCCCACCCGCTCCTGGCGGAACAGCACCGGCTGCCGGGGGGACGATAGCTTCACCAGCCCGGCGATGACCGCCATGGGGATGGCCAGCAGCGCCAGCAGGACCAGCGAGAGCAGCCCGTCCAGGCACCGCTTCACCGTCAGATACCGCTCCTGGCGGGCGGTCAGGCGGTAGGCCCCGGCCGGGAGGATGTATTCGGTTTTTCCCGTTTCTGACGCCAAAGCAATGTCCTCTGCGAGTAAGATCATACAAATTATATTCGATTCGCGGCGGCCTGTCAACAAACGGGCCGCCTGCCGACGGACCCGGGGGGTGGTGATCAGCCATGGAACAGGATACGATGCGATATGATGTGGTGCGAAGCGCCCGGCGGACGGTGTCCCTGGAGATACGGCCGGACGGGAGCCTGCTGGTGCGGGCGCCGGCGCGGATGCGGGACGGGGACATACGGGCGTTCGTCGCCTCCCGCCGGGACTGGGTGGAAAAGCACCGGGCGGCCGTGACGCGCCGTCGGGAGGCGCTGGCCCAGCCCTTCCGCCGGGAGGAACTGGCGGCCCTCCGCACCGCCGCGGAGAGGACGCTGCCCCAGCGGGCGGCCTATTATGCGCCGCTGGTGGGGGTGCGCTACGGCCGCGTTACCATCCGGTGCCAGCGGACCCGGTGGGGCAGCTGCAGCGGCAAGGGGAATTTGAGCTTCAACTGCCTGCTGATGCTGGCCCCGGAGCGGGTGCAGGACTATGTGGTGGTGCATGAGCTGTGCCACCGGAAGCACATGGACCACTCTCCCCGGTTCTGGGCGGAGGTGGAGCGCCTCATGCCCGACTGGCGGGAGAGCCGCCGCTGGCTCACCGAGAACGGCGCGGCGCTGCTGGCCCGGGTGGAGCGCCGGGGCTGACTGACGCCGGGACAATAATATGATGTGCAGGACCCTCTCCGGGCGGAGGGGGTCCTGCTTTTTTGTCGCCCGGTTTTGGTCAGCTTGTCCAGAGTGGGGCAGAAGAGCGGCGTCATTTCTATTTTCTCCACAAAAAACGCGCGGAAAAAGTTCCTTCCGCGCGTTCGTGTTTTTCCGACCCTTTCTGTCAAAGCTAGATATTGTGGCGGTAAAAACCGCCGCGCACAATAGGAAAAAAATGGCAGGCGTTTTTCGCAAAAAAACTCCTTTTGCCCCCTTGCAATTTGGTTTTTGGCCCTCTATAATATAGCCAAGTGGGGCGAAGTGGGGGAAAGTGTTTCAAATTCCCACACTGGTGACAGGAGGTGAGCCGGATGACAGGTGAATATCAACATTCACTGGACGCCAAGGGGCGGCTGTTCATCCCGGCGCGCCTGCGGGACGAGTTGGGGGCGGAGTTCTATGTGACGCTCTCCATGGATCACTGTCTGAACGCGTACAGCGCGGAACAGTGGGATATCTTCTCCTCGAAAGTCAACGCCATGCCCTACATCAAGCAGCGGGCCATGCGGCCGCTGTTTTCCAACGCCTGCAAATGCGAACTGGACACCCAGGGGCGCATCCTCCTGCCCCAGAAGCTGCGGGATCAGGCGGGACTGACGAAGAACGTCACCGTCCTCGGCTCCAACAACCACGCGGAGTTCTGGGACAGCGACGAGTGGGCCAAGATCCGCGATGTGGAGGCCTCGCCGGAGAACATCGCCGCCGTGATGCAGGAGCTTGACTTCTGATGCGGCATGAGAGCGTGTTGCTCCAGGAGTGCCTGCACTACCTGGACATAGACCCTGCGGGCACCTATGTGGACGGGACGCTGGGTATGGGAGGCCACGCGGAGGCCGTCTTGGAGCGGCTGGAGAGCGGGCGGCTGATCGGCATCGACCGGGACGACCGGGCGCTGGGATACGCCAGAGAGCGGCTGGCGCGGTTCGGAGACCGGGCCGTGCTGGTAAAGGGGAATTTCGGCGACCTGGGCGCCATCCTGGACGGCATGGGGATCGACAAGGTCAACGGGATGCTGTTCGACCTGGGCGTATCCTCGCCCCAGCTGGACGACAGGGAACGGGGCTTTTCCTATATGCAGGACGCGCCGCTGGATATGCGGATGGACGAGACGACGGTGCTGACGGCCCGGGAGGTCCTCAACACCTGGTCGGAGACGGAACTGCGGAGCATCTTCTGGCGCTACGGCGAGGAACGGTACGCCGGGCGCATCGCCGCGGCGGTGGCCGCCAAGCGGCAGGAGGCACCCATCGAGACGACGGGGCAGTTCGTGGACATCATCCGCAAGACCATGCCGGCGGCGGCGCTCCGGGAGAAGCAGCACCCGGCCAAACGGTGCTTCCAGGCGGTGCGTATCGCGGTCAACGACGAGTTGGGCGAGTTGGAGCGGATGCTGGAAACGGCGCCGGACAGGCTCCTTCCCGGGGGCCGGATGCTCGTCATCAGCTTTCACTCCCTGGAGGATAGGACCGTAAAGGAGGCCATACGCAAGAGGGAGAACGGCTGCACCTGCCCGCCGGATTTTCCGGTATGCACCTGCGGCTTTGTCAAGACGCTGCGGAGCGTCACGCGCAAGCCGGTCGTCCCCGACCGGGAGGAACTGGAGAGAAATCCGCGGGCCAGGAGCGCCCGCCTGCGTATAGCGGAGAGGGTTTGAGACATGGCGGATGTAAGGACGTTCAAGAGCTACAACTTCATCACCGGCGCCGTGGACGGCACCCAGGCCTATGACTTCAGCTACCCCGGCCTGTACACCGACGAGGAGGAGTACAGCGTTCCCGAGGAGAGGCCCCGCCGCCGACAGCGTTTGCAGCCCCGGGAGTGGGTCAAGGAGAGCGTCCGTACCCGCACCCGCGTCCGGGCGGAGGCCAAGCACGCCCAGGGCATATCCGTGCTATCCCTGCTGGGGGCGGCGGTGGCGGTGGTGCTGCTGACCATGATGCTGCTGGCCCAGATCCGGCTCACGGACATCTCCGACACGGCCGCCAGGCTGGAGAGCCAGATCGACCAGCTGGAGCTGGAGCGGGACAAACTCACCGTGCAGTATGAAAAGATCTTCAACCTCAAGGACGTGGAGACCATCGCCGTGGAGCAGCTGGGTATGCAGGAACCCATGAACGAGCAGATCTATTACCTCACCGGCGTGGCGTCCGCGGACAAGGCCGTTGTGGTCACGAAAGACGACGCGGATCTGTTCTCCATGGGCTTGAGCGACATCCTAAATTCCATCAAGGCATATTTTAGTTGACAAGGGTATTATACTGGTATTGGTGGACAGCATTTAGCCAGACCAAAGGAGACTCCCTATGTTCAACAGGCGTCGGGACAAAGAACCCGTTACACCCAACCGAATGATGCTGCGCCGCACACTGTTCCTTATGATCGTGTGCGGCATAGTTGCATTTTTCGCGCTGGGTGCGCGGCTGTTCCAATTGCAGATCGTCGACCACGATATGTACGAGACGGCCGCCGTGGAGCAGCAACTGCGCCAGACCAACGTGCCCGCCCAGCGCGGCACGATCTACGACCGGAACATGAACATACTGGCCATGAGCGCGTCGGTGAGCAACATCTACATCAGCCCGGCGGAGATCGCCATGTACGACGAGGACCCGGTGGCCATCGCCAGCGGCCTGGCCAACATCCTGGGCGTGGACTACGCCACGATCTTCGAGAAGACCACCCACACCGACAGCTGGTATTCCACCGTGGCCCGGAAGGTGGAGGACGACCTGGCGGACCGGGTCCGGGAGTTCAAGGAAAACGGCTATTACGACAAAGACGGCAAACAGCACAGCTACAACGGCATCAAGATCGAAGAGGCCAGCAAGCGGTATTACCCCTACGGCACCCTAGCCAGCCATGTGCTGGGCTTCGTGGGGGCGGACGACCATGGCCTGGCCGGACTGGAGTACAGCTACGACGAGCAGCTGTCCGGCATCGACGGGCGCATCGTCCGGGCCACCAACGCCTACGGTACGGACATGATGTTCACCGACTTCGAGGATTACTACGACGCGGTGGACGGCCAGAGCATCGTCACCACCATCGACGAGACGGTGCAGTTCTACCTGGAAAAGCACCTGGACGAGGCCGTCGTGGATTACGAATTGCAGGACGGCGCCTGCGGCATCGTCATGGACGTGAACACCGGCGCCATCCTGGGCATGGCGTCTGTGGGGGACTTCGACCCCAACGACTACCTCGCCATCAGCCCGGAGGCCCAGCAGCGGGTGGACACCGCCATGGTGGCCACGGACGAGGAGCGCAGCGCCCTTTTGGCGGAGGAGCGGAACCTGCAGTGGCGCAACAAGGCCCTCACGGAGACCTACGAGCCGGGGTCCGTCTTCAAGATCATCACCCTGGCGGCCGGCCTGGAGTCCGGCGCCATCGACACCAACTCCACGTTCTACTGCGGCGGGAGCCTGCAGGTGCTGGGCCGTACCGACCCGCTGAACTGCTGGAACACCGCCGGCCACGGCAACGAGACGCTCACCGAGGCGGCCATGTACTCCTGCAACGTGGCCTTCACCCTTATCGGCCAGAAGGTGGGCGCGGAGCGGTTTTACCAGTACGCCCGGGCCTTCGGCCTGTTCGACAGGACCGGCGTGGACCTGCCCGGCGAGGCGTCCAGCCTATGGTGGAGCGAGGACGTGTTCTTCAATAAGGCCAACCTCTCCCAGCTGGCGGCTGCCTCCTTCGGCCAGACCTTCACCGTCACCCCCATGCAGCTGATCACGGCGGTCAGCGCCGTGGCCAACGGCGGCTACCTGATGGAGCCGTATGTGGTGCAGAAGATCCTGGACGCCGACGGCACCGTCGTCAGCCAGCGGGAGCCTATCGTGGTGCGCCAGGTGATCAGCGAGAAGACCAGCGAGACTTGCTGCCTGATCCTGGAGCAGGTGGTCAGCGGCAAGAACAGCACCGGTAAAAACGCCTATGTGGCGGGCTACCGGGTGGCGGGCAAGACCGGGACCTCCGAGGACGTTACCTACGAGATCGAACACGGCGAGAAGAAATACATCGCCTCTTTCCTGGGCTTTGCCCCGGCCAACGACCCCCAGGTGGCGGCGCTGGTGCTGTGCGAGAACCCCGACCACGGGGCCAGCGGCGGCGCCATGGGCGCGCCCACCGTGGGGAAGATCCTCACCGACGTGCTGCCGTATCTGGGCGTGCAGCCCCAGTACGGCGAGGGCGAAGAGGGCATCGTGGACCAGCGGGTGCCTCGGGTGCTGGGCAAGACCCCCGAGGAGGCCCGGGAACTGATGGAGAGCGCCGGCTTCGTGGTGAAGTCCGTCAAGGGCAGCGGCGCGGCGGTGACCGCCCAGCTGCCCGCGGCCAACGCCAAGGTCGCCTCCGGCAGCGAGGTCATCATCTACTGCGGCGAGGAGCCGCCCACCGAGCCGGTGGAGATGCGTGATCTGATCGGGTTGAGCTACGAGATCGCCAAGATACGCGCCGGATGGGACGGCCTGTACGTCCGGGGCGAGGGCGTCATGATGAACAGCAACAGCATCCTGACGGTCAGCCAGAGCATCGAACCGGGCACCATGGTGGCGCCCGGGACCGTGGTGACGGTCACACTATCTGATTCCAGTTGGGGGGCGACGGCGCGGACATGACGCTTGGCGAACTTTTGAAGGACATCCCCGTGTCCGCCATGACCGCGGACCCGGAGACGGAGATACACGATATCCGCTACGACTCCCGCGCCGTGGGGCCGGGAGACCTGTTCGTGGCGGTGAAGGGATTGCAGAGCGACGGCCACCGCTTCATCGACGCCGCCCTGGCCAAGGGCGCGGCGGCGGTGCTGTGCCAGACCGCACCGGACAGGGCGGACGCGCCCTATGTCCTGACGGCGGATAGCCGCCTGGCCCTGGCGCTGGTATCCGCGGCCTGGTTCGGCCATCCGGCGGAGAAGATGACCATGGTGGGCGTCACCGGGACCAACGGCAAGACCACCGCCACGGTGCTGCTCAAGCACCTGCTGGAGGACGCGCTGGGGACCAAGATAGGCCTCGTCGGCACCATCTCCAACTGGATCGGGGACCAGGAGCTGCCCACCGAGCGGACCACACCGGAGTCCTATGAACTGCAAAAACTGTTTGCCCGGATGGT
Source organism: uncultured Oscillospiraceae bacterium (assembly GCA_947630645.1). GTDB lineage: Bacteria > Bacillota > Clostridia > Oscillospirales > Oscillospiraceae > CAJOIG01. The sequence goes on from CANRIF010000005.1 coordinate 33,020, forward strand.
GGAGGCCGGCTGCACCCATGTGGTGATGGAGGTGTCCTCCCACGCGCTGGCGCTGGACCGGGTGGCGGGCGTCCGCTTCCAGGCGGCGCTGTTCACCAACCTGACCCAGGACCATCTGGATTTCCACAAGACCATGGAGGATTACGCCGGGGCCAAGGCGCTGCTCTTTGCCCGGAGCGACGCGGCCGCCGTGAACGTGGACGATCCCTGGGCCGGGTTCATGGCGGAGCGGGCCAAGTGCCCGGTGATGACCTATTCCGCCGCCGGCGGCCAGGCCGACCTGCGGGCGGAGGACGTGCGCCTGGCCGCCTCGGCGGTGGAGTTCACCGCCTGTCTCGGCGTCGAGCGGGTGCCGGTGCGCCTGGGCGTGCCGGGTGCCTTTTCCGTGGCCAACGCCCTGACCGCCATCGCGGCCGGGCATCTGCTGGGGGTGAGCCTGGCGGACTGCGCCGCGTCCCTTGGCCGGGCCAAGGGCGTGCGGGGCAGGGTGGAGGTGGTCCCCACGCCGGGGGATTACACCATCGTCATCGACTATGCCCACACCCCCGACGCGCTGGAGAAGATCCTGCGTACCATGAAGGAGGTGTCCCAGGGCCGGGTGGTGGCGGTGTTCGGCTGCGGCGGCGACCGGGACCGGACCAAGCGCCCCAAGATGGGCGCCATCGCCGCCAGGGAGGCGGACTTCTGCGTGGTCACCAGCGATAACCCCCGCACCGAGGACCCGGAGGATATCATCCGGGACATCCTGGCGGGGATGCCGGACGACGCGCCCCGGACCGTGATCGCGGACCGGCCGTCGGCCATCTGCTGGGCCATCGACCACCATCAGCCGGGGGACGTGATCGTCCTGGCCGGCAAGGGCCATGAGACGTACCAGGAGGTCTGCGGGACGAAGCGGCCCATGGACGAGCGGGTGATCGTGGCGGAACACTTGAAGAAGATCGGAGAAGCGGGAAAATGACGGTGCGACTGGTGATGAGCTTTCTGGCGGCGTTGGCGCTGGCCGCGGCGCTGGGCAGCGTATATGTGCCCTGGCTGCGGAAGATCAAGGCCGGCCAGGAGATAAAGGAGATCGGCCCCAACTGGCACAAGACTAAGGCGGGCACCCCTACCATGGGCGGCGTCATCTTCATCGCGGCCGTGACGGCGGTGGTGTTCTCCTTCGGCTTCCCCTTCATCCGGGACGGGGAGCTGGGGGCGCTGTTCGTGCTGGTGTTCTCCCTGTTTTACGGGGCCATCGGGTTTTTGGACGACTATGAGAAGCTGAAGAAAAAGCAGAACCTGGGCCTGACGGCCCGCGCCAAATTTATTTTGCAGCTGGCGGTGGCGGTGGCGCTGCTGTACCTGCTGCGGCTGGAGGGGTATCTGACCCCCAGCCTGTACGTCCCTTTCTGGCAGGTCACCTTCGATCTGCCGGAGTGGCTGTATTTCGTGCTGGCCGCGTTCATCATCGTGGGGACGGTCAACGCCGTGAATATCACCGACGGCATCGACGGCCTGGCCGCCAGCGTGTCCGTGCCGGTGTTCGTGTGCTATACGGCCGTGGCCTTCGTGTGGGGGGAGCGGTTCAACTCCCTGGGGGTGTTCGCCGCGGGGCTCACCGGCGGGCTTTTCGGCTTCCTCATATACAATTTCCACCCCGCCAAGTGCTTCATGGGGGACACGGGGAGCCTGTTCCTGGGCGGGGCGGTATGCGGCATGGCCTTCGCGCTGGATATGCCGCTGATCCTGGTGCCGCTGTGCATGGTGTTCATCCTGGAGACCCTGTCCGACATCATCCAGGTGACCTATTTCAAGCTTAGCCACGGCAAGCGCATCTTCAAAATGGCCCCTTTCCATCACCATCTGGAGATGGGCGGCTGGTTTGGCCATAAGTGGACGGAGGTGCAGATCGTCGCCCTGTTCGCGGGGGTGTCGGTGATCTGCGCCGTGGTGGCGTTCTTCTCCTGCGCCGGGCGGTATGTCTGACGCGGGCGTGACGGGGAGGTAGAGCGATGGCTTCCAAAAATGAAGGGACGCTGACGTATGAAAACTCGCGTCTGGCGGACTATACATACGATAACTCCATCGACCGGGGCGCCATCGACATCCCCTTCGCGCTGCTGACGCTGGTGTTGCTGACGGTGGGGGTGGTGATGGTCCTGTCGGCCAGCTTCGCCCGGGCCTATTACGACCCCACCAACGAGACAGGCGGTAACGCCACCTATTACTTCGTCCGGCAGGCGCTGTTCGCCATGTGCGGCGTGGGCGTGATGTTCGTCTGCTCCCGGTTCCCCATGGGCTTTTACCGCCACATCTCCCGCATCGTGATGCTGGTGTCCATCGCCCTGCTGGTGCTGGTGCTGGTCCCCGGCATCGGGGAGAAGGTCAACGGTTCACGGCGGTGGATCAACCTGGGCTTCACCACGTTCCAGCCCTCGGAGGTGGCGAAGATCGGCATCATCATGTACTTCTCCTTTTTGATCTGCACGCTGAAGGAGAAGGTCACCGACCTGCGGGAGGGGCTGCTCCGGTTCATCGTCACCCTGGGGATCGTCTGCGCGCTGCTGGTGCTGGAGCCCCATATGTCCGGCATCATCATCATCCTGGCCATCGGGCTGGTGATGCTGTTCCTGGGCGGGCTGCCTATGCGCTGGTTCGTGATCGGCGGCTTGTCGGGCGCGTCGCTGCTGGGCATCGGCTACGCGCTGTTCCCCTATGTGCGGGAGCGGTTCTTCGCCTGGCTCAACCCCTTCGCCGATATGTCCGGCGACGGCTACCAGATCGTCCAGAGCCTCTACTCCATCGGCTCCGGCGGGCTGCTGGGCCTGGGACTGGGCAATTCCCGGCAGAAGTACCTGTACCTGCCGGAGGAACACAACGACTTCATCTTTTCCGTGGTGTGCGAGGAACTGGGCTTCATCGGCGCTATGCTGATCCTGACGCTGTTCGCCCTGCTGATCATAAGGGGCTACTGGCTGAGTATGCACGCCCGGGACCGTTACAGCGCCCTGGTGGGCGCCGGCATCACCACCCATCTGGCCATGCAGGTCATCCTCAACGTGGCCGTTTGCACCAACTCCATCCCCTGCACGGGCATCTCCCTGCCGCTGTTCAGCTACGGCGGCACGGCGCTGTTGCTGCAAATGGCGGAATTGGGCATCATCCTGTCCCTGTCGCGGGACGTGACGGAGAAGCGTTAGTATGCGTATTTTATTCACCTGCGGCGGCACTGCCGGACACATCAATCCCGCCCTGGGCGTGGCGGGACGCATCCGGGAACTGGTCCCGGACGCGGAGATCCTCTTCGTGGGCGCCAAGGACCACATGGAGACGGAGCTGGTCCCCCGGGAGGGGTATGAGATCAAGACCGTCACCATCTCCGGCTTCCAGCGGAGCATGAAGCCCGCCAAGATCGCGGAGAACATCCGCGCCGTGGGCCGGGTCATCTCCGCCCGCCGGCTGGCCAGGCGCTATCTGGAGGAATTCCGCCCCGACGTGGCGGTGGGCACGGGGGGCTATGTGTGCTATCCCGTGCTGCGGACGGCCGCCGCCATGGGCATCCCCACGGCGGTGCATGAGTCCAACGCTGTGCCGGGCCTGACCACGAAGCTGCTGGAAAAGACCGTGGACCGCATCCTGGTGGGGCTGGAGGACAGCCGCGCCTTCTATAAGGACCCGGGCAAGGTGGAGGTCACCGGGACCCCCGTGCGGGTGGACTTCCGGGGCCTGGACCGGGCCAAGGCCCGGCGGGAACTGGGGATGGACCCGGACCAGCCGGTGGTGCTGGCGGTGTTCGGTTCGCTGGGCGCGGAGTATATGAACGACGCCATGGCGCAGTTCATCCGCCGCATGGGGCCGGGCGGCGGCTTCCGGCTCATTTACGCCACCGGGAAACGCTACTATGAGGCCGTGCGGGCGCGGCTGGAGGCGGAGGGGACCCGCTGGGCGAACGCCGACGTGCGGGAGTATATCTACGATATGCCCCGGGTCATGACCGCGGCGGACGTGATCATCTGCCGCAGCGGCGCGTCCACCATCAGCGAGTTGACCTACCTGGGAAAGCCCGCCGTCATGATCCCCAGCCCCAACGTGGTCAACAACCACCAGGAGAAGAACGCCCGGGTGCTGGAGCGGGCCGGGGCGGTGAAGATGCTGCTGGAGGGCCAGTTCGACGGCAGCGCGCTTTTCGACACGGTGACCGGGATGCTGGGCGACCGACCCGGTCTGGAGCGGATGCACGAGGCGTCCCTGCGCCTGGGGGTGCAGGACGCCACCGATCGGATCGCGTCCATCGTGCTGGGCCTGGCACAAAAGGGCAGGTAACGAGACGCTGTCACAAAAACCGTCCCCGCGCATAGTATATCTTGACGTTTTATCGAGACATACTGGCCGGAGGGCGGAAAATGAGCATATGGCGAGTGCGGGGCGGTGTCCCGCTGGAGGGGAGCCTGACCATCCAGGGCGCCTGCGGGGCGGCGCTGCCGGTCCTGGCGGCGTGCGTGCTGATGGGGAGCGAGACGGAACTGACCAACGTGCCGGCGCTGCGGGACGTGGAGACGGCGCTGGACATCCTGGTCCGGCTCGGCTGCGCTGTCCGGCGGCAGGACGACGTGGTGAGCGTGGACAGCCGCGGCATGACGGGCTGGACCATACCGTGTGAGGAAGGGATACGCCCGGCCATCCTCTTTCTGGGGGCGATCCTGGCCCGCTGCGGCCGGGCGCGCATCGCCATCCCGGCGTGCGGCGAGTTTGGCTCCCGGCCGCTGGAGGGATACCTGGCCCCCTTGGAGGCGCTGGGCGCTAAGGTGGAAATGGAGGGCGGCGCAGTCCTCTGCACCGCGCCCGACGGTTTCACCGGTGGGCATATCGCCCTGGAGCGGCCCAGCGTGGGCGCCACAGCGAGCGCCATGACCGCTGCTTGCGCGGCCAGAGGGGAGACGGTGATCACCGGCGCGGCCTGTGAGCCCCAGATCGCGCATTTGCAGGGATTCCTGCGGGCCTTGGGCGCGGAGGTGAGTGGGGCCGGTACCCCAGTCATCCGCATCCGGGGAGGTCATCTTGCATCGCGGCCTGTGGGCTGGCGGGTGATGCCGGACCCGGTGGCGGCCGCCACCGTGCTGTGCGCCTGCGCTTCGGCCGGCGGCGACGTGGAACTGCGGGGGCTGGAACCGGAGAGCCTGGGCGCCATTGCCGAAACTCTGGCCGCCATGGGCGCTGGGATCGCAAGGGGCGACCGCCGGATGCGGATACGCTGCGCCGGGCGTCTCCGGGGCGGCGGCACCGTGATCGGCGGGCCGTGGCCCTGCTTTCCCGCCGAGGCCCTGCCGCTGCTGATGGCCGCTGGCTTGAAGGCGGAGGGGACCACGGTGCTGGCGGAGAGGACCTTTTCAGACCGCTTCCGCGCGGCGGAGGAGATGCGCCTGCTGGGGGCGGATGTCCGCCAGGAGGGGCGGGTGGCCGTGGTCACAGGCGTGGAGCGGCTCACCGGCGCGCCGGTGCTGGCGGAGGATACGCGGGGCGGCGCCTCGCTGGTCCTCGCGGGCCTGGGGGCGGAAGGGACGACCGCCGTTACCGATCACGGCCATATCGCCCGGGGATACGAGGGCCTGGACAGGACCTTGAACGGCCTGGGCGCACACATCGAGATGTCGGAATGAGGGAACTGCATTGGCAAAGATAGACCGCTACGGCGTGGCGAGAAAAAAGAAAAAGAAGAGCGCCCTGTTCGCGCCGCTGACCTTCCTGCTGGTCTGCGTGGCGCTGGTGTTCGGCATGGGCGTTTTTTTCCGCGTGCAGTCGATCCAGGTGATCGGCACCACCAATTACACCGCCGAGGAGATCATCGAGGCCGCCGGCATCGATACGGGGGACAACCTGCTGTTCGTCAATAAACCCGCCGCCGCCGCCCGCATCTACTCCCGGCTGCCCATGGTGGAGAAGGCGGACGTGGAATCCGTCATGCCCAACCGCATCATCATCACCGTGGAAGAGAGTTCCGCGCTGGCCTACGTCAACTGGATGGGGACCAACTGGGTGATCACCGGTAACTGCAAGCTGCTGCAAACGGCCACCCCGGAGGAACTGGGCGGCCTGATCCAGGTGCTTAGCGTGACGCCGGTGGACCCGGAGTCCGGCAAGGCCATGACCGTGGCGGAGGAGGACAGCCTGAAGCTGACCTACTTGCAGGACCTGCTGGGCGCCATCCAGGACCTGGGGATGGCGGCGGACGTGCGGGACCTGGATATGTCCAACGTGGCCAACCCCACGTTCCAGTACCTGGGCCGGTTCAGCGTCCGCATGGGGCCCAACAACAACTCCGAGTACAAGCTGCGGATGCTGCTGGCGGGCGTCGCCCAGCTGGCCGCGGACGAGACGGGGACCATAAACCTGGCCGATGGCACCACCGTGCGGTTCACACCCAACTAAAAATGAAAAATTTTCCGCTGTTTGACATAATATTTTTAAATAAACTATTGACCTGTGCGGGTTTTCGTAATAAAATGTAACATATGTAAGTTGGGAACGGGTGCATTGTGTCTGTTTCCATGCGCCCACATTGAATACGCGGGAGGCAAATAAAGATGGCAGCACATTCGGTCGAGACGGGTCCGGAAAATGTTGTGACCCTGAAAGTCGTCGGCATCGGCGGCGCCGGCGGCAACGTTGTGAACAGAATGGTCGGCGCCGGCACCAGCGGCGTGGAGTTCATCGCCGTCAATACGGACAAGCAGGCCCTGAGTATGTCCACGGCGGACCAGAAGATCCAGATCGGCGAGAAGCTCACCCATGGCCAGGGCGCCGGCAGCGATCCCTCTGTGGGCGAGAAGGCCGCGGAGGAGAGCCGCAATGAGGTGGCCAAGGCCCTGGAGGGCACGGACATGGTGTTCATCACCGCCGGTATGGGCGGCGGCACCGGCACCGGTGCAGGCCCCGTGGTGGCGGATATCGCCCGGGAGGCCGGGGTACTCACCGTGGGCGTGGTCACCAAGCCCTTCGGTTTCGAGGGCAAGAAGCGCATGACCCAGGCCATGAACGGCATCGACGAACTGCTGGGCAAGGTGGACAGCCTGCTGGTCATCCCCAACGACCGGCTGAAATATGCCACCGACCAGAAGGTCACCTTCGCCAACGCCTTCGAGATCGCCGACGAGGTCCTGCACGAGGCCGTCACCAGCATCTCCGGCCTGATCAAGAACACCGGCTTCATCAACCTGGACTTCGCCGACGTTTGCACCATCATGCGCGGCGCGGGCTTCGCCCACATGGGCGTGGGACACGCCGTCGGCAAGGGCAAGGCGGAGGACGCGGCCCAGATGGCCATCTCCAGCCCCCTGATGGAGACTTCCATCAACGGCGCCCACGGCGTACTGATCAACATCACCGGCTCCGAGGATATGGGCCTGGACGACGTGGAGACGGCCGCGAACCTGGTGCAGGCCGCCGCCCACCCCGACGCCAACATCATCTTCGGCGCCTCCTTTGACAACTCCATGGAGGACGAGATCCGGGTGATCGTCATCGCCACCGGCTTTGACGAGGGCACCCCCACCGCCAAGGCTGTGTCCGCCGCCGCCACGCCTGCGTCCCAGCAGGCCCAGGAGCCGTCTGCGGAGCAGCTGTTCACCAAGGCGGACAAGACGGCCGCAGGGGAGGAGAAGAAAAAGCCCGAGCCCGCCCCCGAGGAGGAAGACCCCTTCGACAGCATCTTCCGCATCTTCAACTCCAAGTAAAACGCTTTACGGACTTTATGGCCCCTGCCGCTCCGCGGCAGGGGCTTTCCTTATGCATTGTGGGGCAAGATTGGTAAAATATACGGTTTTTTTGAAAAAATCCATCGTCTTTTTCTTGCAAAATGACACATACGGGGGTAAAATACATCATAGCGTCAAGGCCCAAAAATTTGCTATGCAGAAAGAAGGAACAGCAATGGCAGCGAGATTCGAGATCAAGCAGGCGAAGAACGGCGAGTATGTATTCAACCTGTATGCCACCAACGGGCAGGCCATCGCCGCCGGCGGCGAGACCTACGCCAGCGTGGACAGCTGCGAGAAGGGCGTGGAGAGCGTCCGGAAGAACTGTGCTGTCCATGTGGAGGATCAGACCGTCTCCGGCTGCGAGGCGCTGGCCCACCCCAAGTATGAACTCTATAAGGACAAGGCCGGCGAGTTCCGCTTCCGCCTGAAGGCGTCCAACGGCGAGATCATTGCCGTCAGCGAGGGCTACAAGTCCAAGGCCAGCGCGAAAAACGGCATGGCCTCCATCGGCAGGAACGCCCCGGAGGCGCCTGTGGTCGTGGTGGACTGAAGGCATATTGACCAGAGCAAGGGCGCGGGATTGACCCGCGCCCTTGGCATATCTACTCCATCCGCTCCTCCAGCCGCCGGGCCAGCGCCTCCAGCCGCCGGACCGCGGCCCGGTCCCCCTCCAGGGCCAGGGCGGAGCGGTCCGCCAGCGGCGCCAGGTGGGCCTTACCGTGGCCGTCGGTGACGGTGAGGCCGTCGGAGAAGTCCGCGCCGAACTCCGCCAGCGCCTCGCCCATGGCCCGCATGAGCCGCGCCCGGTCCCGGCAGGGGAGGATGCGCCGGGGCGCTTCGCTGCCGCCGGGCAGGTGATACAGCCCGTTCAGCGCGTCCAGGTTGCACTGGTAGTACGCCTGGGGCGTGCCGATGTCGCACCAGTAGCCGTCCATGACCCGGCCGTACAGGGGCACGCCGGCCTCCAGCAGTCGGGGGAACAGGTCCCGGGCGAAGTCGTAGGGCCGGCCCTGGGGGATGTAGGAGAGGATCTCCGGGGACAGGACGTAGATGCCCGTGCTGACCCGGTCGGTGACCACCCGCTCCCAGGCGGGCTTTTCCAGAAAGCCGGTGACCCGGCCCTGCCGGTCGGTCAGCACCAGGCCGTAGGGCAGCGGCTCGGCCTGGGCCGTCAGCGCGATGGTGACGCCGCCCCTGTGGCCCTCCGCCAGCTCCCGCAGGTCAAAGTCGCAGGCGCTGTCGCCGCTCATCACGAGGCAGGGTTCGCTGCCGATGAAGTCGGCGCAGTTACGCACCGCGCCCGCCGTGCCCAGGGGAGCGCGCTCCTGGCGGTACTCGATGGACACGCCGTAGCGGGAGCCGTCGCCCATCCGGTCCCGGATGGCCTGGGGCTGGTAGTGGAGCGTCAGGCACAGCTTATCGAAGCCGTTTTCCCGCAGCAGCGCCACGGTGCGCTCCAAAAGGGGCGTGCCCAGCAGCGGCATCATGGGCTTGGGCAACCCTCCGGAAATGGCCCGCAGACGGGTGCCTTCCCCGCCGGTGAGTATGACTGCTTTCATGCTTTCACCTCGGGGATATTGTTTGCCGGGCGGTGGAAAATATGTGGAGGCGGCGGGCCAAAAATGTATTTGTAATATCATGGGATATCTGCTATAATAACACAGTATATTTATTTTGGAGCATTGCGCCATGAACAAGATCACAAAGAGATTGGGCGACCCCGGTTCGCGGTTTTATATTCTCTGTCTGTTCGTGTTCGCCGCGGTGACGGCGGTGTTCTGCCGGGAGTACTATCTGGCGGCGGCGGAGGCGGCCTCCGCCGTGGTGCTGCTGGGCGTGCATACGGCCATGTCCCGGCGGCGGCAGCGGGAGCTGATGCGGTACATCCAATCCGTCACCTATGAGTCGGAGGCGGCCCGGGACAACGCCATGATGGGCTTCCCGCTGCCCATGGCGGCCTATTTCGTGGACTCCGGGCGGCTCGTGTGGGGCAACCAGGAGTTCTTCGCCGCCTGCGGGCGGAAGGAACCCAGCATGGACGCCAAGATCACGGACCTGGTGCCGGGATTCCAGGGCAAGTGGCTGCTGGAGGGCAAGAGCCGCTGCCCGGCCCTGATCCCCATCGGCGGACGGCGCTATCAGGTCAACGGCAACCTGGTCCGGGGCCAGAACAAACTCAAGGACACCATGGGCGTCACCTACTGGGTGGACGTGACGGACTACGACGACATCAAGCAGGAATACACCGCCTCCCGGCCGGTGATCATGCTGATCATGATCGACAACTTCGACGAGCTGATGAAGCCCGTCTCGGAGCGGACGAAGACGGAGATGCGAAACCAGCTGGAGGACCTGATCGCCCAGTGGACGGAGGGGATGCGGGGCTTCCTGCGCCGGTACGACCGGGATAGGTACATCTATCTTTGTGAGCGGCGGTATTTCGACAAACTCGCCGAGGGCCGGTTCACCATCCTGGACACGGTCCGGCAGGTGGCCAACAGTTCCGGTATCCACGCTACCTTGAGCATCGGCGTGGGCCTGGACGGGGCCAGCCTGGAGGAGGACTTCAACTTCGCCTCCATGAGCGTGGAGATGGCCTTGAGCCGGGGCGGTGACCAGGCGGTCATCCGGGACCGGATGAACTTCCAGTTCTTCGGCGGCCGGGCCACGGAGGTGGAGACCCGCACCAAGGTCCGCAGCCGCGTGGTGGCCAACGCCCTGGGCGCGTTCATCAAGGACGCCTCCACCACCTACGTCATGGGCCACCGGTACGCGGATATGGACGCGCTGGGCGCGGCGGTGGGCATCTGCTGCATCGCCCGCAGCTATGACAAGCGGGCGCGCATCGTCCTGGGGGACGGCCCCAACGCCTGTGGCCCCATGATCGAGGAGCTGAAAAAGCACAAGGAGTACGAGGATATCTTCGTCTCCCCGGAGGAGGCCATGCTCCAGGCCAACTCCCGCAGCCTCCTCGTGGTGGTGGACACCAACCGGCCCGAGCAGGTGGAGGACGAGGCGCTTCTCCAGACCATCAGCCGCCTTGTCATCATCGACCACCACCGGCCGGCGGCCAACAGCATCAGCAACGCCGCTCTCAAATTCCACGAGCAGTACGCCTCCTCCGCCTCCGAACTGGTGGTGGAGTTGTTGCAGGAACTGGTGGACCAGGAGGGCATCAGCCGCGTGGAGGCCGAGGTGCTGCTGGCGGGCATCGTGCTGGACACGAAGAACTTCACCATCCGCACCGGCGAGCGCACCTTCGAGGCCGCCGCGTTCCTGCGGCGCATGGGCGCGGACACCGTCTCCGTCAAGCGGCTGCTGCAAAGCGATATGGACAAGACCGTCAGCCGCTATTCCATCCTGGAACATTCCACCATCTACCGGGACAATATCTGCCTCGCGGTCATGGATCACGAGGTGGACCGGGTGGCGGCGGCCCAGGCGGCGGACGAGATGCTCAACATCTCCCATGTGGAGGCGTCGGTGGTGCTTTATCCCACCGCGGACGGCGGGGTCATCCTGTCGGCCCGGAGCATCGGCAGTTTGAACGTGCAGGTGCTGCTGGAAAAGCTGGGCGGCGGCGGCAACCAGTCCTCGGCGGGCGCCCAGATGGAGAACATCTCCATCGGCCAGGCCGAGGCGGAACTGAAAAAAGCCATAGACGAATACCTGGATGCGTGACATAAGGGGGAGAGGGATATGAAAGTCATTTTACAGCAGGATATCAAGGGACAGGGCAAGAAGGGCCAGCTGAAGGAAGTCTCCGACGGCTACGGCCGCAACTATCTGCTGCCCCGGGGACTGGCGGTGGAGGCTACGGCAGACAACCTCAACGCCATGCGTCTGAAGGACAAGGCCCGCCAGGCGCAGATTGCCCGGGAGAGGGCCCAGGCACAGGAGAACGCCGAGAAGCTGGGCGCGGTGATGGTCCATGTGAAGGCCAAGGCCGGCGCCGGCGGGAAGCTGTTCGGCTCCATCACCTCCAGCCAGATCGCCGAGGCGCTCAAGACCCAGCATGACATCGCCATTGAGAAGAACCAGATCGTGCAGACCGAGCCCATCAAGCAGTTCGGCAACTATGAGGTCAAGTGCAAGCTGGGCTATGAGATCACCGGCACCATTCATGTGATGGTGACCGAGGAGAAGTGAGTTAGATGGACGAGCTGCTGGGGCGCAAGGTCCCCTACGCCGCGGAAGCGGAGCAGGCCATTTTGGGCGCCATGCTCATCGACCCCGCCTGTGTGGGCGATGTGGTGGCGAACATCAAGGGCTCGGAATTTTATATCGACATCAACCGCGACATCTTCGACACCATCTTCGCCATGTTCAGCGTGGGAGCGCGGATCGACCCGGTGACGGTGCTGGCGGAGATGCGGGTACGCAAGTGCTGGCGGGAGAACTCCCAGCAGTATCTGCTGGAGCTGATGGACGCCACGCCCACGGCCTCCAACGTGCTGCGCTACTGCGCCATCGTCCGGGACCGGGCGCTGCTGCGCGCCCTGGGCGAGTCGGCGTCGGAGATCACCGACCGGGTGTACCAGGGCGGCGACGAGGCCCAGCAGGTGCTGGAACTGGCGGAGCAGAAGATCTATAAGCTGCGTAAGCAGAGCGTCAGCGGCGGCCTGGAGAAGATGCCGAAGGTGCTTCAGGACGTGCTTAGCCACATCTCCCAGGCCGCGGCCGGCGGCAGCCAGCTGCCGGGCATCTCCACGGGCCTGGCGGACATCGACGACTGCCTGCAGGGCCTGGGGGAGGGGGACTTCGTGCTGATCGCCTCCCGGCCCGGCATGGGCAAGACCAGCATCGGCCTCAATATCGCCGTGAACGCCGCCAAGACCTCCGGCAAGACGGTGGCCATCTTTTCCCTGGAAATGAGCCGCCAGCAGCTGGCGCTGCGGATGCTGTCCAGCGAGAGCCACATCGACCAGTACCAACTCAACCAGGGCCGGCTGAACGCCGAGGAGTGGACCCGGCTCATGGAGGCCGCCGGGGCGCTGTCCCAGATGGACATCCGCATGGACGACAACCCCACCATGACCGTTGCGGAGATGGCCGCCCAATGCCGCCGGGTGGAGAACCTGGGGCTGGTGGTGGTGGACTACCTGCAATTGATGCAGTCCGCCGGCAGCGGCAACTCCTGGGCCAACGAGAGCCGTACCCAGGCCGTCAGCGACATCAGCCGCATGATGAAGGTCACCGCCAAGGAGCTGGGAGTGCCGGTGGTGTGCATGAGCCAGCTGAGCCGCGCCAACGAGGGTCGGCAGAACAAGCGGCCCATGCTGTCCGACTTGCGTGAATCCGGCTCCATCGAGCAGGACGCGGACGCGGTGATCGGCCTGTATCGGGAGGGGTACTACGACCGGGAGTGCGAGGACCCCAACGCCGCCGAGGCCATCATTTTGAAGAACCGCCACGGCCGGGTGGGGACGGTGTATCTGCGCTGGATCCCGGAATTCACCACCTACGTCAATGACGAGCGCCGCCACGACGGGGATGGATACTGATCTGCTGCCCCGGGACGGGCTCATTTTGTGCGCCGTGTCAGGCGGGGCGGACTCTGTGTATCTGCTGCTGCGGCTGGCGGAGATGGGCTATGCTGTCGCGGCGGCCCACTATAACCACCAGCTCCGGGGCGCGGAGTCGGACCGGGACGAGGCCTTCGTCCGGGACCTGTGCCGGGAGCGAGATATCCCCTTCGTATCCGGGCGGGGCGACGTGCGCGCCCTGGCCGAAAAGGAGAAGCTGGGCATTGAGGAGGCCGCCCGGGCGCTGCGGTACGCCTTTCTGGAGGAGGCGGCGGATGCGCTGGGCGCGGCGGTGATCGCCACGGCCCACACCGCGGACGACAACGCCGAGACGCTCCTGCTGGCCCTGGCCCGGGGCACGGGCCTGAACGGGCTGGGAGGCATCCCGCCCCGGCGGGGGCGGATCGTGCGGCCCATGCTGGGGGTGACCCGGCGGGAGGTGGAGGACTACCTCCGCGGCCGGAACGCCGCCTGGGTGGAGGACGCCACCAACGCCGACGATGCCTTTGCCCGCAACCGGGTGCGCCATGGGGCCGTGCCCGTGCTGGAGACGGTCGATCCCGCCTTCCTGCGGACGGCGGGACGGACGGCGGCGCTGTGCCGGGAGGACGAGGCGTATCTGTGCGACCTGGCCCGGGCCTTCATCCGGGAACACGGCGGGGAGGACTGGCTGGACGCCCGGGCGCTCGCGGCCCAGCCCTGGCCGGTGGCCTCCCGGGCGGTGCGGCTCATGGCGGGCCGGTCCCTCACGGCGGGCCACACCCGCGCCATACTGAAGGCGGCGCGGGACGGCGGCGCGGCGGACGTGCCGGGGCTGCGGGCGGCGCGGACCGGGGGGGAGCGGCTGGTGTTCGGCGTGAAGGCGGCCGCACCGCTTCCAGAGCGGACGCTGGACCTGCCGGGGCGGGTGTTCCTGCCCGAGGCGGGGCTGCTGGCGGCGGCGGAGAAATTCACAGGCTGTCCCCAAGTTGTTCACAAATCGTACAACATTTTTTACTTTCAATGTGAGAATATATATGGTAGTATAACTCTCACCGGCCGGCGGCCGGGGGACCGGTTCCGCCCGGCGGGGCGCGGCTGCACCAAGGAGGTGCGGCGGCTGCTGGCGGAGGCAGGGGTGCCTGCCTGGGAGCGGGACGCGGTGCCTGTGGTGCGGGACGAGGCCGGCATCCTGGCCGTCTATGGCGTGGGCCAGGCGGAACGGGCCTTCGCCCGGCCCGGAGACGGCGGGACGGTGGCAAAGATAGAATTTATCCGGCTGGAGCCGGATGTGGGAGGATAAGAGCGTATGCACAGCGACGTGGAACGGTATATCGCCACAGAGGAGGAACTCAAGAGCATCGTGGCCCGGCTGGGCCGGCAGATCACCGCGGACTACCGGGGGAAGAACCCGCTGTTCGTGGGCGTGCTGCGCGGCTGCTTCATCTTTATGGCGGACCTGGTGCGGGCCTGCGACATCCCCTGCACCGTGGACTTCATGGTGGTGTCCAGCTACGGCTCGGGGACCACGTCCACCGGCGCGGTGAAGATCATCAAGGACCTGACCGAGAACATCGAGGGCCGGGACGTGATCATCGTGGAGGACATCCTGGACAGCGGCAATACCCTTAGCTATCTGAAAAACTACATGATGGCCCGCAAGCCCAATTCCATCCGCATCGTCACGCTGCTGGATAAGCCGGACCGCCGGGTGGCGCCCATCAAGGCGGACTACGCGGGCTTCACCATCCCGGACGCCTTCGTGGTGGGCTACGGCCTGGACTATGACGAGAAATACCGGAATCTCCCGTATATCGGCCTTTTGAAGCCGGAAATCTATTCTTGAGGTAGGAAAATGGACAATATGCCTGGCAACAACAATAACGGCAACAGGCCAAGCCCTGGCCCCGGCCCCGGCGGCGGACGGAACCGGCGGGCGCGGGATATCGGCTTTTATGCCCTGATCCTGATCATCCTGCTGGCCACGGTGTTCTCCCTGACGAACAACGGCCGGTCGGTGGAGCTGACCTACTCCCAGATCATTGACCTGTTCCAGGAGAAGAAGGTGGAGGAGTTCAAGATCTCCGGCAACGAGCTGTACCTCTACCTGCGCGAGCCTTACGAGGGCCAGCGGGAGCTGACGCGCAACCTCCGGGACGTGGACAAGTTCTATGACGACCTGGGCGCTCTCATCCGCCAGCAGAAGGACGCCGGCATCATCAAGGAATACGACGACGACGAGGGCTTTGTGGCCCCCTGGTGGCTCAGCTTTTTGCCCTACCTGATCGTGGTGGGCGTGTTCGGCGTGCTGTGGTATGTGATGATGAGCCGGGCCACCGGCGGCGGCGCCGGCGGCGTGGCCAAGTTCTCCAAGGCGCGGACCAAGGTGGCCGCCGAGGGCCAGACGAAAAAGACCTTCGCGGACGTGGCCGGGTGCGACGAGGAGAAGGAGGAACTGCAGGAGATCGTGGAGTTCCTCAAAAATCCCGCCGCCTATACCGCCATGGGCGCCCGTATCCCCAAGGGCGTGCTGCTGGTGGGGCCTCCGGGCACCGGTAAGACCCTGATGGCCAAGGCCGTGGCCGGCGAGGCGGGGGTGCAATTCTTGTCCATCTCCGGCTCCGACTTCGTGGAACTGTATGTGGGCGTGGGCGCCAGCCGCGTGCGCGACCTGTTCGACCAGGCGAAAAAGGTGGCTCCCGCCATCATCTTCATCGACGAGATCGACGCCGTGGGCCGCCAGCGCGGTTCCGGCCTGGGCGGCGGCCACGACGAGCGTGAGCAGACCCTGAACCAGCTGCTGGTGGAGATGGACGGCTTCACCAACAACGAGGGCGTCATCGTCATGGCGGCCACCAACCGGGCCGACATCCTGGACAACGCCCTTCTGCGCCCCGGCCGTTTCGACCGGCAGGTGTATATCGGCCTGCCCGACGTGAAGGGCCGCGAGGCCATCCTGCGCGTCCACGCCAAGGATAAGCCCCTGGGCGACGACGTGGACCTCAACTCCATCGCCCGCGGCACCGCCGGCTTCTCCGGCGCGGACCTGGAGAACCTCTTGAACGAGGCGGCCCTGCTGGCCGTGCGCCGCCATCGCCGTTTCGTTGTCAACGACGACATCGACGAGGCCATTTTGAAGGTGGCCATGGGCCCGGAGAAGAAGAGCCGGGTCATCACCGACAAGGAGCGGCGGCTGACCGCCTACCATGAGTCCGGCCACGCCATCGCCGCCAAGTACCTGCCCCATGTGGACCCGGTACACTATATCACCATTATCCCCCGGGGCCAGGCGGGCGGCTTCACCCTCATGCGGCCCAGCGAGGACAAGTCCTTCCAGGCCAAGAGCGATATGTTCGAGCAGATCGTCATGGCCCTGGGCGGCCGGGTGGCGGAGAAGCTGTTTTTGGACGACATCTCCACCGGCGCCTCCGGCGACATCCAGCAGGCGTCCAAGATCGCCCGCGCCATGGTCATGCAGTACGGTATGTCGGAGCGGCTGGGGCCCATCAGCTTCGACGACTCCGGCCACAGCCTGTTCATCGGCCGGGACTTCGGCACCACCAAGTCCTACTCCGAGGAGACTGCCGGCATCATCGACGAGGAGGTCAAGCGCATCTTCGACGAGGCCAGCGCCAAGTGCGAGGAGCTGCTCACCGAGCATCGGGAGACGCTGATCGCCGTGGCGGAGTACCTGCTGGAGCATGAGTCCATGGACGGGGCGGATTTCGACTACTTCTGCGACCACGGCGAACTGCCGCCCAAGCAGCAGGCCGCGCCCGCGGCGAAGGAGCCAGAGGCGCCCGCGCCCGGCCCCGGTGCGGCGGAGAACGCGCCGGAGCAGGAGGGAGCCGCCAAGGAGGAGGCCCGCCCCCTGGGACCGGACGAGTACAAAGGCCCCGACGAGCGCCCGCCATACTGGGTGGACGACCTAAGGAAATAAAATAACGATTATGCAAGCCGGGCACGTCCCGGCTTGTATGCTTTTTATGCCCGCAGGGGACGGATGGGGGGACAATGCCCATTGGATTGAAACGAGGAGGATTCGCAACGGAAATATAAGAACGTTAAAGGCTTTGATTTTTCCTGGCTTCTGTGTTATCATCGCCTGGGTGATGATAGTGTATAATGACGAGATAAAGCGGGCTTTTATAGGGTATTACTGTGCCGATAAGCCGGGTAATACTTCTGCACAGTCAACGATGAACGCCGTGGAAGCGGCGGAAATTCAGACGGGCAAGGATATTGCACAGATGTCTGAAGTGGAAGCATCTGCCGCGGTTTCTAAAATGGACTTGAACAGTCTCGGCACGGTTTATGGAAAGCGTATCGTGATACGTGAATATCTGGCGTGGTGTAAAAATAACTCTGTTTTTGACCCGGTAAGTGACGGGTTTTTGAAGGCACTGTCCCCGGATCTAGATATTTCCCCGGAGATTACAAGAATGATTTTCCGGGATGATGCGGATCTTGTGCTGTCTATGCAGAAGGTATGTCCGCTGAATAACGGGCATTTTGAACCGGTGGTTTTAGCACTTGCGTGGATGGGTTTAACAAAGCAGCAGGCGCTGGCTTTGCGGGATTCCGAGATCAATTTGGATGAACGCTGGGTCATGCGCGGCGATCTTGTAGAATATATCCCAGACGCGGTTTGGGAGGTTCTCTCACTTTTTGAACAGGGGAGGATCGGGTTTCGTGAGAATAGGACTGCGACATATCAAGTCGTCAAGGACTATTCATTCGACAGGTTTGTCAAGCGGTTTGCCCCGCCGGATTCTTCCAAAATAGGTGAACCGCTTTCCCAGCGACAGGTGGAGTCCGGGATTTACAGGATGAATCAGCGGTATATCGAAAAGGGTTATCCGCCGCGTTTGACATACTCGAACGTCTGGAAATCAGGCAGATTCCACGCTTTGCTGGAATTGGAACGAACGGGTGTGGATGTTTTCAGTTTTGAAAACAAAGACAAGGTTATGCTCACATTCGGTTCGATGAATTACAGGAATATCCTGTGGTTTTACAAAGCGTATAAGAGGGCTTTCGATCTATGACCTTGTTTTCCACCGGGAAAACGAAACGATTCTCGCAGAAAAGAAGTAAATCTTCAGTGGGTTCCGGGCATCTAGGGGCTTTGGCGCCCGCATAGTGAGAGGAAGTGGTATCTTTGTGGGAGTTTCTTGCTCTAGCCGTATGTGCTGTCGCGTATGTGATCATCAAACTGCCGGATTGGAGGTACGAAATAAAGGACCGGCTCGATAAAAATGACCTTGAAAAACGAATGTCAAGCTGGACGGTCGCTGTTGTAGACCGGGAGCTGGAGGCATCCGCCATGAAGCAGGTGGTCCATATCAAGGACAAGAGTGCCATTTTGGATAAAAGAGACGCGGAGATCAAAGCAGAGTACAGTGAGTATGGCGGTAAGGCGTGGTTTGGTTCGGGGATTGAGAGGGAGATAGTACGTGTCCTTTTGGCAAGGCGGGGAAAACTCTGCGAAGAGGAC
The DNA here is from genome assembly GCA_947630645.1 of uncultured Oscillospiraceae bacterium. Classification (GTDB taxonomy): domain Bacteria; phylum Bacillota; class Clostridia; order Oscillospirales; family Oscillospiraceae; genus CAJOIG01. The sequence goes on from CANRIF010000005.1 coordinate 51,757, forward strand.
GCATTGCTCGGCATCAACGGGATGGCCACGAGGGACAACATCCTGTTCATTCGATGGATCAATGAGCGGCTGAAGGAACACAACGTAGATTATCCGGTGTATTTTGTTTTTATAAATCACAACGGGCCCACGACCGCGTATGCGCTGGATGCTATTCCAGGCGCATGGGAAGGAAAGTTCATGTGGGGACCGGCGATCAAGCGGGGATACAAGATGGTGAAGTGACTTCTGCCGGATCGTGGTTGTTTCTATTGAGAAAGTGTGGATGGAGTGGTATAATCCCAGTGTTATACTGGGTTCTATCCAGGAGCGGGCGTAAAATGGCGTAAAAATGGCGTAAATCGCAAATCAAAAGCCCGCAGACCCTTGGAAATAGGGAGGATATAAGAAACTATGAAATTAGGAATCGTCGGACTTCCGAATGTGGGGAAAAGCACCCTGTTCAACGCCCTGACCAACGCCGGGGCCGAGTCGGCCAACTA